>CAZMXB010000546.1:0-1599 GCA_964569855.1 uncultured Rhodoferax sp. | reverse complement strand
TTTACGCGCTATTTTTTGTCATATGGAAAATGAAACGTGATGGGTACGTCTTGAAAGACAACGCGGCAGCAAGTGTAGGATTCCAATTGCTGAACCAATTAGGCTTGGAATTGAGTCAATATCGCGCTTCGGCCAAATTGGGCACGCGCCATATGCTTAGATCGCCTGCGAAGGAATATCACGCTACGATTGTTGAAGGCACCGATACTGCCCGTCATCGCAGAGCACGTGTTGCAATCATTGAGAACGTACTGCGACCAGTGTTTCTGCAAAAAGATGCCAAGCGTCTTTTCTCAATTGAGCAGAAGCAATTACTTTGGCACAGCACCAAAGACCGGACTTGTGCGAATCCAACATGTCGAAAAGTTCTTGGCTGGAAGGATGTTCGTATGGATCACATTACGGCTCACTCAAGAGGCGGCGTCGCTGACCTCAAGAATGCGCAGATGCTTTGCGCCCGCTGCAACGGTGCAAAAGGAGACAAATAAGCAATTGAGCGCTTTGGCGTTTGTTTTTTTGTGAAGGCGCTGCAGTGCGGATTCGTTCGGCGGCACTCACGTTGGCTGTTTTGTAACCCACAAACAATGCTTAGGTGCCTCGTCGAGTTCAGTTGCGATGAGCGTCGGTATTCGCATCGTCACATTGTTTGACACCAGTTTTTCTACTGTATCAACATAAGCCCACAACTGCTCAAGCGCATTGCTGTCGTCGTACGTTGATAGCACGCAGGTCAAGCTGGATATTGTCATCTCCGCTTTGGCTTGCCGCAGCACCGATTCCGTGGCTTCGACGATCATCTGCGGTGTCGGGTTCTTGCTCCCTGGCTCCCAGCACCGCTCATAAATTCGCCCCGGACGCAACTGCATGCAGTCGAATACGTCAACGAGGTCCCAGTAGCACATGAAGCGGTTCGGATACCGCGCGCCGATTAGACCCCAGAGATAGGGCTTGAGCGCTAGGTTGATATGCGTTTTGCGGAGCCAGTTTTCGAACGCTTCTCGATTCGGAAAACCGTTTTCGGGCCATTTGGTAAACGCGGTTTCCTTGATTACCTTCAGGTCGTTCGCGCTGAAATTTACTTGCTTAATCATGCGTTGTCTCGTGTTCCTGGTAGTGTGATCGCAGTAAATGTCGGGGCCATATCGTCGTGAACGCGACTGCCCTTGTTTCTTCTCTTTCCCGCTGCGAGAGGGGACGCGTGAACCTTCAATGAGGGCGAGCTGATCGCCTATGCGAAGCCGAGCGTCCGCCCGCGCGTCGGCTCGCGCAAGCGCAATTCCGTTTCGAGCAATTCGAGAATTTCATCGGATTGCATCGTGTCAATACGCAACGCAGCTTGCCGCGCGACCACCGCATAGTCGCCTGCGGTCAGTCCATCCATCTTTTCCAGTCGTTTTCGCGCATCGGTCGCGGGAACCGCTGGTTCGTGCCGGTTGCCGATTTGCCGACGGAACATCGCCACACGTTGCTCAACATTGAGTGGCAAGAATTCAATCTTGTACGTGAATCGCCGTAGCGCTGCCTTGTCGAGCGTGTCGATCATGTGGGTGGCGGCGATAAAAATGCCTGCGAAGCGCTCCATGCATTGCAGCAGTTCGT
>CAZMXB010000545.1:0-2801 GCA_964569855.1 uncultured Rhodoferax sp. | reverse complement strand
AGCGGCGCATCTTCGGCCGTTCGGCGGGGGGCACATTTGTGGTCAAGTCGGCGGGCAAATAGTGCGTCGCCTGCCTCCGCTTGGCCGGCGTGCCAGGGTAGGCCTGCTGTGCGCTCTTGCCTTTTTGGTCCTGCTGGCCTTGCCCCGCTGGCTTCCCAAACCGCCACTCTCTGACTTGGCCCCCTCGTCGCGCAGTATCACGGCGGCGGGTGGCGAACTCCTGCGGCTGACGCTGGCCTCCGACGAGCAATACCGCCTGTGGACACCGCTGGACGAGATCGCCCCGCCCATGCGCGAGGCGGTGCTGCTGTATGAAGACCGCTGGTTCTACTGGCACGTTGGCGTCAACCCCTGGGCCCTGGTGCGTGCAGCAGGGTCCACGGCGGTAGGGCAGCGCCGCATGGGCGGCTCCACCATCACCATGCAACTGGCGCGGCGCGCCTATGGCATCGACAGCCGCGAAGTCACGGGCAAGCTGCGCCAGGTGGTAGCTGCGCTGTGGCTGGAGTGGCGCTATAGCAAGCGCGACATTCTGGAGGCCTACCTCAACGTGGCGCCCTTTGGCGGCAATATTGAAGGCGTGGGTGCGGCCAGCCTGGTGTATTTGCGCAAACCCGCACGCCTGTTGTCGGTGGCCGAAGCCCTGAATCTGGCCGTCATTCCGCAGAACCCGCGTAAGCGCGTGGGTGAGTTTTCCAGTGGGGGCAATAGCTCTTCAGCCTCGGCCGAGTTGCGCGCCGCGCGCCAGCGACTGGTGCAGCGCTGGGTGGCCAAATACCCGGCCGACGAACGCCTGCTGGAGGCGAACGCCTTGCAAACGCCCTTCAAGGCGCGCGCCAGTCTGCCGTTCCATGCACCCCATCTGGTGGAAGCCTTGTTGCGCCAAAGTGGCGAGCGCGAGCTAGTGGCCAGCGTGGACCTGCCCACGCAAATGGTGCTGGAACGTGTCTTGGGAGAATACGTCAAGTCACGCGTTGACGTGGGCATCAACAACGCCTGCGCACTGCTGGTGGACGCGTCCACGATGCAGGTCAAGGCGCTGGTGGGCTCGGCGGACTATCACAACGGGGCCATTGCCGGACAAGTCAATTGCGCACTGGGCCGGCGTTCACCCGGCTCCACATTGAAGCCCTTTGTCTACGGTCTGGCGCTGGACCAGGGGCTGATCCATTCGGCCTCGATCCTCAAGGACGCGCCCAGCAGCTACGGTGGTTTTTCACCCGAGAATTTTGATGGCCGTTTTGCCGGCCCACTGCCCGCGCAAGAGGCCTTGATCCGCAGCCGCAATGTGCCGGCGGTGTACCTGGCGTCGCGCCTTGACAAACCCAGCCTGTACGACTTTCTGAAACTGGGCGGTGTGCAGAAGATGGCCTCCGAATCCCACTACGGCCTGGCTTTGGCGCTGGGCGGCGGCGAGCTGACGCCCGAAGAACTGGCGCAGCTCTACGCCATGCTGGCCAACCGGGGCCAGTGGCAGGAGTTGCAATACCTGGCCCACGCCAAGCCCGCGCAGCCCCCGCTGACGCTGCTCAGCGCAGCCGCTTCGCAGATCACGTTGGATTTGCTGCGCCAGACACCCCGGCCCGACACCTTTGCGCCCGCGCGCCCGGCCGTGGCATGGAAGACGGGAACCTCCTGGGGCTTTCGCGATGCCTGGACTGCGGGTGTGTTCGGACGCTACGCCATGGTGGTGTGGGTCGGCAACTTCGACGGCTCCAGCAACCCCGCGTTGATCGGCATCGAGGCCGCAGCACCTCTGTTCCTGCGCATCGTTGACGCCTTGCGCGCCGAACGCCTGGCCCCCGCCGAAATGGCCTTTGCCCAGCCTGCGGATTTGCAGAGAATCGAGGTCTGCGCCGCCAGTGGCGATTTACCCAACGACGCCTGCAAAGTGCGCCACAGCGCCTGGTTCATTGCCGGCAAGTCCCCCATTCGCCAAAGTACGCTGCACCGCATCGTGCTGGTCGATATACGCAGCGGCAGAATAGCCTGTGCGCCGGGCCCGCACACACGCGAGGAGACGTTTGAATACTGGTCGTCCGACATGCTGGCCCTGTTCAAGCGCGCCGGCATGCCCTTGCGCCTGCCACCAGAAGGCGACTGCGCACAGACCGCCGTGGCGGACGGCGCCCCCCACATCGTGCTGCCCCTGCGCGGCGTGACCCACCTGCAGCGACTGAACCAGCCGCAGGCTATCCAATTGCGCGCCGAGGCGGGCAGTGGCAGGGTGTTGCACTGGTTTGCCCAGGACACCCTGCTGGGACAGAGCCGCCCCGGCGAGACCCTGGCCTGGACGCCACCTCAAGCCGGGCGTTATACGCTGCGGGTGGTGGATGCCGATGGGCGATCGGAGACGCGGGAACTGGCGGTGGAGCTGGTACAGTAGTTTTGGGTATTTGCTATCGTAAATGTAGCTGCTTGCGCATATTCCGCGAGGGCTAGGGGCTGGTTTTTTAGTCGATCGAAAAGAAGAAAGGGTTGAACATGACACGCGTCCGAGTTGAGGGTTTCACCATCTCGCTTGACGGATTTGGCGCGGGACCGAACCAGGACCTCAGCCATCCGCTCGGCGTCGGCGGGACGGACTTGCACCAGTGGTTGTTCCCGACGCGCACGATCCAACGGACCCTGTTTGGCGTCGATGGTGGCGCCACGGGGATCGATGACGACTTCGCGGCGCGGGGCTTCAACCATGTGGGCGCCTGGATTCTCGGCAGAAACATGTTCAGCCCTGATCGCGGTCCCTGGCCCGACATGAACTGGAAAGGCTGGTGGGGGGACAACCCGCCCTATCACGTGCC
>CAZMXB010000544.1:0-2806 GCA_964569855.1 uncultured Rhodoferax sp. | reverse complement strand
CACGGGCACCACATGGCCTTCGCCGTCCAGCACCTTGGTGCGGGCCTCAGCGCCGTGGAGCAGCACGCCGGTGTGGTGGCTCTCGTCCTGGTCGGACAGTTGCGGGTGGTGTGCAGACGCGTGCATGGTGGTCAGGCGATCCAGCGCAGCACGATCAGGGCGACGGCGCTGCCGCTGATCAGCGCAACGAGCAGAAACCATGCGACGGCTTTGGCGATGTCTTTAAGCAGACTGCCAATCTCCAGCCAGACATCGTTGTCTTCTTCGCCTGGCCAGCCGGTCATGGCTGCACCCCCACCGACGCCATGTTGGTCAACACCACACCGGGGCCGCGCACTTGGCGCCCCACGCAATGCACCCCGCCGTCGACGTCGACCGTCCACCATGCGTTACCGCACATTTCGGCCGCAGCCCTTGTGAAACGTGCGTCAGCTTCTTCTTGTTTGATAGCTTCTTGCAACGCTGTGGACTGGTCCCATTCGGCCTGCGCGTCTGTGGGGGCGTTGACGTCGCCCAGGTGGATCGAGCCGCCAAGCATCAGGGCTATGCAGATGGCACACAGCCAGGCGGTCAGGGTTCGGGCGATCATGCTGGCACCCCATTTGCCATCATTGCAACGTTGTGCGGTACACGCATGCCATAGGCGTCCAGGGCATCCTGCGCGTCTGCGATCAAACGGTCAGGGCAATGGCTCTCGCTGTCATAGGGCCTGACTGGTGGGTAGGCCATGGTCTCGATCACCATGGCGCGCAGCGCGGTGATTAGGCGCTGTTCGGCGATAGTGGTGGTCATACCGAACAAGAAACCAAAGGATTGAAGGATTGAACGACCAATCTGCGGACGGCAACAGCCGAGCCTTCGTAGCTCTTGCGGGTGATGCTCTGGTAGCCGTCGTGGAAGTAGCAATACCAGGCGTAAGAGGCGTCGCCTTCATATTCCTCGCCGGACCAGTGCCAGGTGCGCTCCAGGTGGGCCTTGCAATTGGCAAACAGCAGGGCCTGCTCCTGGCGTGTGGGCAGGGTGCCGCCAACGCTGGCCGCCCAGTCCATGGCGGCTTGCCAGTTGAGCCGAGTAGCAGGGCGCTGGGCCATCAGCACAAGGTGGTGGGTGGGTGTGCCTTGGTCGTCCAGGGCAATGCCGCTGTAGCGTTCGCCTGGTTGCAAGGCGGGGAGGTAGATCGCGGCGGGTGGCGGGGGTGGTGCTGCTGAGATTGCCTCAGCTGCTGGCGATGCGAGGGGTGTTGGTGTTGTCTTGGCCTTGGCGCTGCGAGGGGTGCGCTTGGCCGGGATTTGGGTTGCGGGCATTTTTCACTCCAGTGGCCCGCGCAATGTGGCGGGGTTGAAGTGATTTAAACACGAAAAGTGTTATTCAGTCAACACGATACGTGTTATTTCTCAATGACCGATCGTTGTATCGGTTGTTTATGGTTTGATCTCGGCCGCCGCATTGTTGGGAATGGCGCTATACGCCCAAACAATTGAGGCCACCCAGCCAATAAAAGTCCACCCAAGGAGAAGATTTAAGAGTGCGATGCTCACCTGATTCGGATGCTCGCGCTCCCATCCAACAATTGCTGGAAACAAATAGATTCCAAGCCCGGCGATACCAAGACCGATCAAGCCCAATACACGAAATAGGCTCCCGCTGGTGTCCAGCGAAAGTACAACGCCACTGATAAGGGCTAGGCCTAATATTTGTAAGAGTTCTTTCCCTCCGGCCATACGTCGATTCCTTATTGAAAATATCTACTCCACATGTCAAACGGGGTTTGCGTGGTCTTCTCCAACGAACTGAAATTGTTGTTGCGCGGGGTCAGTATATTTTTTGTTACCCCTTCGGCTCCTTTTATCTGGCGGCCACGAGTAGAGCTTGGCCATCGCGGGGCGGGCCTAGGAATTGCTTGAATTCCCGCATTTTGGCGACCATCGCTTGGCGTTGACCCATATCGAGTTCTTTCATCAGTGCAATAGCTGCAAGCGTCCACTCGTCGTGATGGCTACGGCGTTCGATTGGATAGAGATTTCTATTGGGCTCATTGGCTTCTTGTGCATTGGTACTGGTTTGCATAGGTAGAAGGAATGGAACCATGTCAGCGTCCTGGCCGTTCATTAGCCATTCGAGTGGCACGTTCAACTCCTTGGCAATAGCGCCAATCTTGTTGCCGCCACTACCTCCAACACGACTTTCGATGTTGCCAATGCCTGATTGGGTTTTGTAGCCCACCCGCTTAGCCAGATCAAAAGCGCTCCACCCGAGCGCTAGCCTCGCTTGTTGGATTCGTTCGCCGATAGTTTTCATTACGTGTTATTTGAAACAAAAAGTGTTAACACGTGGTGTTGATTAAATAACACGTTACGTGTTACAGTGGCGAAATGCAAACCACCAATCCCAATGACGCCGAACACCCTGTAGACAAAGCCGCGCGCCTGCTGGGTGGGCGTTCCGCGATGGCAGAGAGCCTCGATGTTTCCGTTGCGGCGATTGGTAACTGGAAAACGCGAGGAGTCCCGTTTGAGAAGTGTCCCATCATCGAACGCCTGACAGAAAGGCAGGTGATGCGTTACCACCTTCGCCCCGATGACTGGGCTGACATGTGGCCAGAACTGGCCCCAGCCCTCGCAAATACTGCGCAACCAGCTATCGCAAACGTAGCGCAGGGGGTGTGACATGGATGTCAAGCAATGGCTTGAAGGCCTGTCCACTTGGAACAGTGTGCAGCGTCTGGAAAAGCACCTTAATCCCAGTAAAGAAGAAGTGCTGGCGGCTGAAATAAAGCTTCCAGTTCTACCTGGGACCGATGTTTCAA
>CAZMXB010000543.1:0-2816 GCA_964569855.1 uncultured Rhodoferax sp. | reverse complement strand
GAGCCGCTAGACCTGCCAACGGTTGCACAGTGGGCCATGATCGCGCGAGATAGCTATCAACTCATCGACGCGATTTTCAAGGGCATGGAGACACAAACCAGCGTGACAGTTGTCGCGGCTGACGCCAAGGTCATCGAGGAAGCTAAAAAAAAATCTGCTCCAGCGGGTTCGAGTTCGACCGATTTTACACCGCCGCAAAGTATCTCAGAAGACACCCCGACGAGTGCGAAGGAAAGCCAATGACCCGGCAAATGCTACTTGAAATGATGGCATTCCATCAGATTATGCGTGACGAAGTTGGGCAAGATGGAGGTATGGCATCGCTTCTCTTATTGATGTTCTAATCACGCGCTACTTACTTGACGCATCTGGCTACAAAGAGGGCGTCGGTGAAGTTGATGCCGCCAACCTAAAACTGAGCGTTGGCGCTATGAATGCGCACCGCGTCCTTGGGATATTGACAACTGGCATCACTGTTGCGGGTGGAGTCATTGGTGCGTTAGGGATTAAGGCCGCTAATATGGCGATGGAGTTCGAGCGCTTCACTGCGACCATTGGCGGCGGTCTTGGCTCGCTCGACAAGGGCAAAGAGGTCATGAGCGCGCTCGAGGACTACGCGCAAAAATCCGCGTTCGGTCTGCAGGACTTGGCTCAAGCTACTACCCAGATGGTTGCCGCTGGCCTGAACATACAGCAAGTCTTGCCGATGGCTGAGCGGTTCGCGCTAATCATCAGTGGCACAAACCCAGAAGGTTTGATGCAGGTTGCTGGGGCACTTGCTCGGATCAAGGGCGGATCGTTCGGCGAGGCGATGGAAATCTTTCGCCGCGCTGGTGTAAGCGCCACAGACCTTAAAGCGCAAGGGGTAAGCGTAACTAAAGGCGGAGAGATTTTAGGTTCGCCAACCCAGATCATGGCGGCAATCGAGCGCATTTCACAAGGGCGACCTAAGGAAATGGCTGACGCTATCTCAAAAACTTCCAGCGTCACGATATCGAACTCTATGGATGCTCTTGACAAGGGCTTTCGGGAAGTTGGCTCATCTATCTTGAATTCTGCTTTACCTGCAATTTTGAAACTTACTGAGTCGTTCAATGATATCGTGTCCGGTGGCGGTCTGAACGGTATCTCTGATGCGATCACGAGCGTCATTGAAAAGTTCACCGGTGACGGCGGTTTAACGTCCATCATTGGCATCGTCACCACCGGGCTAAAGAACGTGGCTTGGTGGGCGGATAAGCTCACTGGAAAAGACTCATCGGACCCGCTTGACATCAAGCCTGGGTCGTACTACTACAACCGCTGGAAGCCAAAAGGTGAAATGGACATGCGCGGTAACGATGGCTGGGTGGAAAGCTATGTCATGCCGTGGACTTCTGAATCGGCAATCGCTGAGAACGCGAAACCCTTTCCAAAAGAAATACTCGACCGCATCAAGTTCGGAACAAAGAGTCGTGGTGGGCTGCCAAGTACGGCGCAATCTGAAGACCCGACGGCGACTCCTTCCAAAGCGGTTGGATACCTTGCGCAGATTGCCGAGAACACGAAGTTGACCAAGCAAGACCTACGGCGGCTGGCATTCGGCGCTGGCGCGGCTGAAGCGGGCGTCACGCCGGTTGAACTCTCGAAGATGCGTCACCGACGCGCTGGCGGCACGATGGGCGGCGAGATCGGCGCAATCATCGAGCAGTATTTCCATCAGCAAGTTCTTCAGATGATGAAGGAGTATTCGCGCTAGTGCCAGGCGTGTTCTCGGTGCAGTTTGACCACGCTCAGCGGCGCATGGCGTTTGATCGCTTGCCACTGGTGGCGATTGGTGAGGACTTCGAGCAGAGCAACCCGTTTGCAACAACTTCCAGCGCTGAAACCGATCATTGGGTTGACCCGGTAACCAAACGGACCATCATCAAGCCTTATTGCCTGTACAAGGCTTGGTACACGAGCGGGACCGGCGACAACGCCAAACTCGCCAAGTCAGATTTCGGGCTTGGCTCAAATTGGGAAGACCGCGCCGACCAACAAGCCGCTGGCAACTGGATCGGCGTCATCGATGCATCGGTAACGAGCGGGCGAAGCGGTGTCAGCACCACCACCTACGCAAAAAATCAGGGGTTCTATCTTGCCTGGTTCGTTTATGGCTCAGGCGAAACCTACATCAGCGTCGAATGTGGCTGGAACAACACGGCAACCGGCGCAAGTGGCGTGAGCTTGCGCATTCTGTCTGATGGCTCGGTCGAGGTCTGGAAAGACAACGTCATGGTGCAGACCGGCAAGATCGGTGGCCCAAAGGGCGGCAGCGAAGGATCAAACCAGTTCCGTAGCGTGATGCTCTTGCCTTGGCACCACAGCGAGCTACTAGTCTACTCACCAAGCAGTGGCGACGGGTTCAGCGTGGTCTTTGAGGATATCGCAGAGGATGATGCAGACCCCACGATCACGAGCGCGACCAAGTTTTGGATCAACTGCCCAAGTGGCGCGGTTCAGCTGCAGGTTGCGCCGCTAAAGTTCCCAACATCGGCGGTTTTTTGGAGTAAAAAACTCTCATTTATTGAGCCGCCGGCAACGGGTGAGGCGCTTGCGCAGTTCATTTCAGGCGATTGGTATGGCACGACCCAGTATTACCGGGCCTACGGGTACCCGGCCTACGTTGGCGCTCAGTACGTTGACGCTGGGCCAGTTACTTGGTCTGGTAGCACGTTCACACCGGACGGTTCCCAGAAGGAAGCGCGGGTCAGAGTTGCGCTGAGCACCAACAACCAGGCGTACACGCCGAGCTTTGAGGGCGTCCAACTTGCTTACCCGCAACAAACGGCGCT
>CAZMXB010000542.1:0-2822 GCA_964569855.1 uncultured Rhodoferax sp. | reverse complement strand
TGGGGCTGCTGGTGCTGATGTTCCTGTTCTGGGACGCCATGACCCGGCCGGGCTTTGTCCCGCCTTTCATGTTCGACAACGATCGCCAGGCGGCATTTTTCTTTGGCCAACCGCTGATGATTTTTGAGCGCATCTGGCAGTGGTTTGTGACAGATGCCGACATTTACCGCCATCTGGCTGTGACGCTCGCTGAAACGGCCATGGCGTTTGCCATTGGCGCCGGCACTGGCCTGGCCGGTGGCCTGTGGCTGGCGCTCTCGCCCATGGCGTCGGCGCTGCTGGAGCCCTACATCAAGGCCTTCAACTCGATGCCGCGTATCGTGCTGGCGCCGATCTTTTCGGTGTGGTTCGGCCTGGGCATGGGCTCCAAGGTGGCGCTGGGCGTGACGCTGGTGTTTTTCATCGTGTTCTTCAATGTGTACCAAGGCGTCAAGGAAGTCAGCCCCGTGGTGCTGGCCAATGCCCGCATGTTGGGCGCCAGCCAGCGCCAGTTGCTGCGCCACGTGTACCTGCCCAGCGCCACCAGTTGGGTGTTCAGCTCGCTGCACACCTCGGTGGGCCTGGCTTTCGTCGGCGCGGTGGTGGGCGAATATCTGGGTTCGAGCCAGGGCGTGGGCTATTTGATCCTGCAGGCCGAGGGCACGTTTGACATCAACACCGTGATGGCCGGCATTCTGGTACTGACGGCATTTGCCTTGGTTCTTGACGGCTTGGTGGGCCGCATCGAGCGGCGCCTGATGAAGTGGCAGCCCAAGGCCGGCGAGGTCGAAAAGCTGTAGCCAGTGGGCTGTACCGTAAATGCATTGCCTAGAAAACAGCGCCCTTCCTGCACAGTACTGCGTTGCAGATCCGCGTGATAGCAACGGCTATCACTGCGGTTTGCGCCTTGTCCTGAGCACGAATCCATCGATTTCATTTCAGGCAACTATTTACGGGACTGCACACTAGCAAGGCCGCGCGGTCCTTGTCGCCTGCTCCACTCAGGGTTTTCATAGTCCGCGTTTGCGGGTTCTACCCAAGCGCCTGCCATCGCAGCGCTGCGTATATTGATTGTCAGCCATGTCTGCGATCACGCTTTCGTTCTTTCCTTCTATCGGCACCCCTTCGTTTGCGTGCCTCGGACCATGAGCGTGCACACTCCACTGCAGGGTTTTGTGCTGCCCGGGTCGTTGGCTTTGCGCCTTGCGGCACTGCTGATGGGGGCCGCATTGGTGGCCGGAGCCGCCTCAGGCTGGATTGCCACACGGGCTGCTGCCGACGAAGCGCTGCAGCGCGTGATGCGCCAGCAGAGCGATGAGGTGCAGACGCTGGCACGCGTTCTGGCGAGCAAAATCGAGCAAAGTCAGAAGGTGCTGCGCACGGTGGCCGCAGGAATTACGCCCCAGATGCTTGAGGCGCCGTCCTCGCTGGAGTGGCTCTTGCAGCAAGGCCTGCCAGCGGTGCAGTTTTTTGACGCCATGCAGGTCGCGCGGGCCGATGGCACGCTCAGGGTGAACCTGCAGTATGGCGTGCAGGGCGAGGCGGCGGCGCTGGAGCCGTCCGAGCGCGAAGCCTTGCGGCGCACCCTGATGGACGGCAAGCCCATCGTCTCCGAGCTGGTCGGCAGCCGGACGGGCGATGCGCGCGTCATGTTCACGCAGCCGCTGCATGGGGCGGACGGATCGCTTACCGGTGTTGTGGCGGGGGCGCTGCGCCTGCAATCGCAAGGCCTGCTGCCCGCATCCATGGCGCCGCCGGAGCAGTCGGGTTCGCGTCTGGTCGTGTTTGCAAGCGACGGGACGATTCTTTCCCATCCCGATCCCCGCCGCGTACTGGGAAAGATCAGCGACGAGCCGGGCTTGGCACAGGCCTATAAAGCCTGGTCTGCAAAGAATGAGGCGGCTGCCGTGCCGGGTCGCACCGAAGTCGTTCCCGGCTTCGTCGTCAGTCTGGCCCAGATGCCGCTCCCCCAGTGGACAGTGGCCCGTGTCAGCGAAGTCCAGGCTTTGCTTGCGCCGCTGGAGGGGAAGCAGCGCCGGGCCTGGTGGCTGGCGGTGCTGGCGGTGGGCCTGACCGCATTGCTGGGGGCTTTGCTCAGTCTCTGGCAGATGCAACCGCTGGCGCGGCTGCGCGAGCGGGCATGGGGTTTGGCGCAGCAGGGAGATTTTGAGGATTCGATCGCGCCCGCGCCCATTCTGGGTGATGAAGTTGGCGCGCTGACGCAGCTTCTTGACAGCCTGGTGTCGG
Source organism: uncultured Rhodoferax sp. (assembly GCA_964569855.1). Classification (GTDB taxonomy): domain Bacteria; phylum Pseudomonadota; class Gammaproteobacteria; order Burkholderiales; family Burkholderiaceae_C; genus Allorhodoferax. The sequence continues at coordinate 596 of CAZMXB010000542.1, read as the reverse complement.
AGCGAAGCGGTCAGGCGCTGCGTGACAGCGCGTTGACGGGCAGCCTGCAGGCCATTCTGGACCATGCCCCAGTGGGCATCGTCATCACGCGCGCAGCCCGCCTGAGCATGCTCGGGCGCCAGGCAGCGCAAATGCTGGGCTACAACACCGACGAACTCCTTGGCCAGCCGGTGCGCGCGCTGTACGCGTCGGACGCGGCATGGGCCCAGGGCGAGCAGCGGGCCCGGGCGGCGTTCGCCGCCCACGGCGCCTTTGACGGCGACCTGTGCTTCGCACGCAAGGACGGCAGCCCCGTCTGGGCACGGGTGCAGGGCCGCGCCGCCGAGGCACCGGGCCTGTCGGCCGGCATCGTCTGGATTCTGGAGGAACTGACGGCGGTGCACGAAGCGCGCCGCCAGCGCCGGCACGAGCGCCTGCACGACCCCATTACGGGCCTGCCCGACCGCCGTGCGTTTGAAGAGCGCCTGCGCGGCGTGCTGCTGGGGCTCGACGAGAGCGTCGCAGCGCACGGTGAGGCGCGCTGCGGTGTGGTGATGTACCTGGATCTGGACCGCTTCACGGTGGTCAACGACATTGCCGGTCACACTGCGGGCGAC
>CAZMXB010000541.1:0-2835 GCA_964569855.1 uncultured Rhodoferax sp. | reverse complement strand
GCCATGAACCTGATCTTCCTGCTGGCCCCCACCAGCACCGATGCGCGCATGGAGCAGGTGGCGCGCGTGGCCAGCGGCTACGTGTATTACGTTTCGCTCAAGGGTGTGACCGGCTCCGGAGCGCTGGACATCGGAGCGGTCGAAGCCATGCTGCCGCGCATCCGCCAGCACATCCGCGTGCCCGTGGGCGTGGGTTTTGGCATTCGCGACGCGGAAACAGCCCGCACCATTTCGCGCGTCGCCGATGCGGTGGTGATTGGCAGCCGTATCATCCAGTTGCTGGAAAACCAGCCGCGCGAAAAAGTGGCCCAAACAGCCCAAGATTTCCTGCGGGAAATCCGGACCGCTTTGGACCGATAATCCCACCCTGTCTGTTGGACGCTGTATCGGAGACCGCACATGAGTTGGCTTGAAAAACTGCTTCCCCCCAAAATTCAGCAAACCGACCCTGCCGACCGCCGCAGCGTCCCCGAAGGCCTGTGGATCAAGTGCCCAAGCTGTGAAACGGTGCTGTACAAGACCGATCTGGAGCAGAACCAGAACGTTTGCCCCAGTTGCAGCCACCACCACCGCATCGGTGCCCGGGCCCGGCTCAACCTGTTCCTGGACAACGAAGGCCGTTTCGAAATCGGCCAGGAAGTGCTGCCAGTCGACCCGCTGAAATTCAAGGACAGCCGCAAATACCCCGAACGCCTGAAAGAGGCCCTGGAAAACACCGGTGAAACCGACGCGCTGGTGGTCATGGGTGGTGCCGTCATGGGTATCAGCCTGGTGGCGGCCTGTTTCGAATTCGACTTCATGGGCGGCAGCATGGGCTCCGTAGTCGGTGAGCGGTTTGTGCGGGGTGTGGAAACCGCCATTGAGCAAAAGGTGCCGTTCCTGTGCTTCACCGCCACGGGTGGCGCGCGCATGCAGGAAGGGCTTTTGAGCCTGATGCAAATGGCCAAAACCAATGCCGCGCTGACCCGACTGGCCAAGAAGGGCCTGCCCTACATCAGCGTTTTGACCGACCCGACCATGGGCGGCGTGAGTGCCGGTTTTGCCTTCCTCGGTGACATGGTGATCGCCGAGCCCAAGGCGCTGATCGGCTTTGCCGGACCGCGCGTGATCGAGTCCACGGTGCGGGTCACCTTGCCCGAAGGTTTCCAGCGTTCGGAGTTCCTGATCACAAAGGGTGCGGTCGATTTGATCTGTGACCGCCGTGAACTGCGCAGAACGGTAGCCAATTCACTGGCGATGTTGCAACGACAACCTGCTGATGCGGTGATTTAAAGGCCTTTCTCATTTCCCTGCACCGCCGGGGATTGCGGGGTACCAGCGTCCTCATCGTGCCAAATGCGCACAAATCGGAAACCGGCACCCCGCAATCCCCCGCTGAACGCTTTGCCGCCCAGGCTCCTCCGCTTAGACCGCGAACAACACCGCCGCCTGAATCGACCCCAGGACAATCCCCGCCACCTGCAGGATCAGCAGCAGCACCAGCGGTGACAGGTCAATGCCTCCCACCAACGGCATCACACGGCGAATCGGTCGTAGCAGGGGCGCGGCCAGCTGTTCCAGAAAATCCGCGCCGGCCGAGCGCGTCTGCACCCATGACAGGATGGCGTAGATGATGACCAGGCCCGTCATGCCCGAGATCGCCATCCTTGCCAGCCCAAAAATCGCATAGATGCCCACCGCGACAATCGACTCGCTGGCACCCCGCAATAACCAAAGCACAGCATGCAACACGAGCTGCGACAAAAGCGCCCCGACCAGGCTGGCCAGGTCCCAGCGCCCCGCTGCAGGAATCACACGACGTAGCGGCAACACCAGCCAGTCGGTCAGTGCAAAAATGAACTTGGCCAGCGGGTTGCCCGAGCGCGCCGACATGGAAATGCGCTGGTACTGCATGTAGAGGCGCAACAGGCAGGCGCCTGCGAGCAAACCGGCAGCCACTTCCAGCAGCAGGGAGGTGATTTGGTAGAGCATGGTATCCAATGAAAAAGGCGATTCCATCATATCCGCACCGCCCATCTTAGAATCAAAGGTTCTGGCCGGAAAAATGGCCTCCGATGATTCCACTCTGCGCACCCCCATGTCTGACCCCCAAGTACCTGCTTCCACTCCCGTTTCCGCCCCCGCGCCGCAAGACGAAAACCAGCTGATTCTGGAGCGCCGGGAGAAACTCAAAGCCATTCGACAGCGCCAGCTCGAGGGTCATGGCGTGGCCTTCCCCAACGACTTCAAACCCAGCCACAAAGCCGAAGAGTTGTTTGCCGAATACGACGCGCACTCCACCGAGATCCTGGCCGGCATGCGCGCTACCGCCAAGGTGGCCGGCCGCATGATGCTCAAGCGCGTGATGGGCAAGGCCAGCTTCTGCACGCTGCAGGACGCATCCTTTGGCCCCAGTGGCGGACGCATCCAGATTTATGTCAAGGGCGAAGATGTGGGCGCCGATCTGTATGCCCTGTTCAAGCACTGGGACCTGGGCGACATCGTGGCCGCAGAGGGAACGGTGTTCAAGACCAAGACCGGCGAGTTGTCCATCCACGCCAGCAGCATTCGCCTGCTGACCAAAAGCCTGCGGCCCATGCCGGACAAATTCCACGGCATCGCCGACCTGGAGGTGAAATACCGCCAGCGGTACGTGGACCTGATGATGGACGAGACTGCGCGCAAGCGTTTCGTGGCCCGCAGCAAGGCGGTCAGTGGCCTGCGTGACTTCATGGTGCAGCACGGCTTTCTGGAGGTGGAGACGCCCATGCTCCACCCCATCCCCGGTGGTGCCAACGCCAAGCCCTTCACCACCCACCACAACGCGCTGGACCAGCAGATGTTCCTGCGCATCGC
>CAZMXB010000540.1:0-2838 GCA_964569855.1 uncultured Rhodoferax sp. | reverse complement strand
GTGCCCGCCGTGCCACGGCTACCGCCAAGGCCGAGTTCGAAGCCAAGCGCGCCGAACTGGAAAAGGCCGCAGCTGAAAAGTTCGCCGCTTCGCAAGCCGAAGGCGCCAAGCTCGAAGGCAAGGTCATCAAGCTGACCCAAAAGGCCGGCGTGGACGGCCGTTTGTTTGGTTCGGTCACCAACGGCGACATCGCCGAAGAGCTGGGCAAGCTGGGTTTCAAGGTGCTGAAGTCGCAAGTGCGTATGCCCGCCGGTCCCATCAAGACCATCGGCGACAGCACCGTGAGCGTGAACCTGCACCACGACGTGGCTGTGGAAGTCACCGTTTCTGTGTACGGCGAAACCGTCTGATCACGCAGCGCGCTGCGCATCCCTCACAAAGGCCGCCTTCGGGCGGCTTTTGTTTTGGGCCCGCGAGAGCGCGGTCGGCTTGCTCAGGAGGAAGGGCTTGTGGGCAGACGGATCGACAGCTAAAAATAGAGTATTTTCAGGCTCTAGCGCTTATTGGGTAAGCATTTACAGCTATATTTTTAATAGTAAACTGGCAAAATAGGCTGTCATGCCTTGGGCGCCGATGAATGCGGCTGCACGAGCAGGTTGCGCCCGGCTCCCCATCCGCTCCACGCCATGACCGCTGCGAGCAGCACCAGCAAAGTCGCTGCCGATGCATAGCCGCCCGTCCAGCCGCGCAGCAGGCCCACCAGCAGCGGGCCAAATGCCGCGAAGGTGTAGCCCCAGCCCTGCGCCATGGCCGAGAGCTGCGCAGTCACCTTGGCGTTGGCGCTGCGCATCACGATCAAGCTCAGTGCCAGCGCAAAGGCGCTCCCCAAACCACAACCCAGCAGCACGGCCCAGACCCATCGACCGCCAAGCGGGGCAAAGATCAGAGCCAGCAAGGAACTCAGCACCAGCAGCGCCAGGCTTACAGCGAAGGCCCGTTGGTCCCTGCAGCGCGCCGCAATGGACGGCGTCAGCAGGCTGGTGACCAACTGCGTGAGGATGGCAGCGGCCACCACATAGCCCGCCTCCGCGCTGTCCAGGCCGCGCTCGCGCAGGAAGTCGAGCCAGCCCATCACGATATAGGCCATGGCCGATTGCGAGCCCATGAAGATGGTGACTTGCCAGGCAAGGCGGTCCCGTCCCAGACTGCCCAAGCCCCTGCGCAGTTCGGGGGGCCGTGCATCTGAAGCCACATGGTGCGCAGCCGACAGCGCCCGCGGCGCCCAGAGCAGCATCACCAAACCGGCGGGCAGCGCCCAAACGGCCAGTGCAGGTGCCCACGCGCCGCCAAACAGATGTTCTTCCAGCGGCACAGTGAAGGCCGTGGCAATGGATGCTCCAGCGCAGATGGCCAGGGTGTAGAGCCCGGTCATCATCGCCGCGCGGCGTGGGAAGTCGCGCTTGATGAGGCCCAGCACCAGCACATTTCCGATGGCAATGCCGGCCCCCGCGAGCACCGAAGCAGCAAACAGCAGCGGCAAATGCACCCAGCCGCGCAGCAGTGTGCCGACGCAGATCAGCAGCATGGCCCCGAGCAGCGTGCGCTCGACACCAAAGCGCCGCGCCAGGGCCGGCGCCGGCGCCGAGAAAATGCCCAGGCAAAGAATCGGAAGGGTGGTCAGGAGACTGGCGCCCGTGGGACCCAGACCGGTGTCGCGCATGATGTCCGGCAACACCACCGACAAGCTGCCAAACACCGGACGCAGGTTGAAGGCAATCAGCAGCAAAGACAGACCGAGCAGCAGAGACTGCTTGCGCTGAAGCTGCGTGGGCGCGTGGGGGGTGATGGGCGTCTCGTTGCGGAGTGAGGGAGATGCGAGAACCTCAGAGCGAGGCAGGGGCGGTTGCAAAGGCATGAAGCCGGGACTGTAGGCCCCTTGGAAAGCCATTGCAGCGGTCGGGGCACCCGCCGCACTTGGTGCTGCATCCAACCGCTCGGCGGACACAGGCCGAGCAGGTCGATGCGCGAATTGCAAGGTTTTACAGCCGCTCTTTCACATACGACGGCCGGTCCATGTCCACGATTTCGACGCTGAGCTGAACCAGCATGCCTTCGGGCTGCGGCGTGCGGCGGCGCAGGACGGCGGCCACGCGTTCGGCCAGGTCGGCCTTGGCTTCGGGCGTGCGACCGGCCAGCAGGCGCAACTGCGCGTGCACAAAGCCACGCGGCGAAGACCCGGTGCCTACGGCAAAACTGGTCTGCGAGACGAAACGGGTTTTGAGGTCAGCTTCGATCTGCACTTCGGGGCTGGCGCAAACGGCTTCGTTGAGTTCCACCAGGGTTTTGCGTTCGGGGAAGGGCGCCAGGTTGGCAGAGTATTCGACAGTAAGGTGCGGCATGGCAACGGTCCTTAGGAACAGGTTTTAGAGCGCCTGGGTAGGCACATGGTCGCGCAGCGCGCACGGGCGGTTCTGCGCGTCGACGAAGACCAGTTGCGGGCGGTGCGTCGCCAGTTCGGCTTCGCTGACCTGCGCAAAGGCCGCAATGATGAGCAGGTCGCCCACGCTGGCGCGGCGTGCGGCCGAGCCGTTCACCGAGATCATGCCGCTGCCGCGCTGGCCCTTGATGGCGTAGGTGATGAAGCGTTCGCCGTTGTTGATGTTCCAGATGTGCACCTGTTCGTTCTCGCACAGGTTGGCGGCGTCGAGCAGGTCTTCGTCGATGGCGCACGAGCCTTCGTAGTGCAGCTCGCAGTGCGTGGTGGTGGCGCGGTGGATCTTGGATTTGAGCAGGGTGCGGTACATGGCGGTGCAGGTGTGTTGATGGTGGTGTTCCATGCCGCGCTCAGTGGCGCGCAACGGGTGGAACCAGGATGGTGGGCGCTGCGGGCGCTGCCAG
>CAZMXB010000539.1:0-2840 GCA_964569855.1 uncultured Rhodoferax sp. | reverse complement strand
AGCGCAACGACGACGTGCTGTACATCTGCTACGACAACGAGGCCTACATGAACACCGGTGTGCAGCGCTCCAGCGCCACGCCACCGGCTGCGCGCACCGCCACGACGATGCCGGTGGGGCCAAAACCCGGCAACGTGTTCGGCCAGGGCAAGAACCTGCCGCAGATTGCGATGGCGCATGAGATTCCCTATGTGGCAACGGCTACGGTCGCAGACCTCCGTGACCTGGAATTCAAGGTCAAGAAAGCAATGGGCATCCGTGGTGCACGCTACATCCATATCTTTGTACCTTGTCCTCTGGGCTGGGGAGCTGCATCACACGACACCATCCGCCTGGCCCGACTGGCACACGAATGTGGCTTCTTCCCGGTGTTTGAGGCCGAGCGGGGCGAGGTGACGGGGGTCTCGAAGATCCGCCGCCAGGTTCCGGTCGAGGAGTACCTGAAGCCGCAGAAACGGTTTGCTCACCTGTTTGGCGCCACACCGGACACAGAAACTATTCGCCGGCTGCAAGCCATCGCCGATCGCAATATTCGCCGCTTTGGCCTGCTGGACACAGCAGCCTGAGCCCGCAAGGAGAAGACAACATGCAAAAACCCTTTGCCATCACGCTGGACGTCGGCTCCTCGCTGGCCAATCACACGGGCTCGTGGCGCAACAGCCGGCCGGTGTACCTGGACCGCTTGCCACCCTGCAACAACCAGTGCCCGGCAGGCGAAAACATCCAGGCCTGGTTGTTTCACGCAGAATCCGGAAACTACGAGCAGGCCTGGCGTACGCTGGTAGAGGACAACCCGTTCCCTGCCATCATGGGGCGCGTTTGTTACCACACCTGCGAAGGTGCCTGCAACCGGGGCAAGCTCGATGCGCCAGTAGGCATCAACTCGGTAGAACACTTTCTGGGCGACCAGGCGCTTGCGCAGGGCTGGAAATTGCCGAATGTGGCGGCTCCATCTGGAAAGAAGGTGCTGGTCGTGGGTGCCGGGCCGTCAGGTCTTTCTGCCGCTTACCACTTGGCCCGCCTGGGTCACCAGGTCACGGTGCACGAGGCTGGCCCCTTGCCCGGCGGCATGATGCGTTTTGGCATTCCGCAGTACCGGTTGCCGCGCCAGGTGCTGGATGCCGAGGTACAGCGCATTGTCGATCTGGGTGTGCGTATTGAATACGGTGTCAAGGTGTCCAATGTGCTGGATGCGCAGCAGCAAGGTGGTTTTGACGCGGTGTTTCTGGCTGTTGGTGCCCATATTGCCAAGCGCGCGTACATACCAGCTGGTGATTCAGCCAAAGTGCTGGATGCAGTGTCTGTTTTGCGCTCCATGGAGGGTGAGGACAAACCCATGCTGGGCCGCCGCGTCGTGGTCTATGGGGGCGGAAACACTGCCATCGACATGGCCCGCACGGCCAAGCGTCTTGGGGCAACCGAGGCCATCATCGTCTACCGGCGCAACCGTGAAAAAATGCCGGCGCATGACTTTGAGGTGGAAGAGGCCCTGCAGGAAGGCGTACTGATCAAGTGGTTGTCCACCATCAAGCAGGCGGGCGAATCCTCCATCACAGTCGAGAAGATGGCGCTGGACGAAAAGGGCTTTCCACAGCCCACCGGCGAATTCGAGACGCTCGAAGCAGACTCTGTGGTGCTGGCGTTGGGCCAGGATGTGGACCTGTCGCTGATCGAAGGTGTGCCCGGTCTCACCGTGGAAGACGGCGTGGTCAAGGTGGATTCCAGCATGATGACCGGCCATGCCGGTATTTTTGCCGGCGGCGACATGGTGCCCGCCGAACGCAATGTCACGGTGGCGATAGGGCATGGAAAAAAGGCCGCACGCAATATTGACGCGTGGTTGAAGGGCAGTGTGTACACGCCGGCCGAGAAGCATGAAATTGCCAGTTTTGACAAGCTCAATACGTGGTACTACAGCGACGCACCCAAGACCGTGCGCCCCATGCTGGACATCATCCGTCGCAAGTCCACGTTTGAAGAAGTGCAGGGCGGCCTGGACGAGAACAATGCCTTGTTTGAAGCGCGGCGCTGCCTGTCGTGCGGCAACTGCTTTGAATGCGACAACTGTTATGGCGTGTGCCCGGACAACGCGGTCACCAAGCACGGTCCTGGAAAGGGGTTTGACTTCAAATACGACTACTGCAAGGGCTGTGGCATCTGTGTGGCCGAGTGCCCCAGCGGAGCCATCAAGATGGTGCCCGAGGATATTTAGTCCACGATAGTTGCGGATAATTGTTGATTTGAGCTGGAGTAGTTTGCATGCCCCCTTCTTCCATCCGCCGCATTGCCATCTGCACTGGAGGTGGTGACGCTCCCGGACTCAACGCGGTGATCCGTTCCGTCGTGATTGCCGCCATCAACCGGGGTTGGGAATGTTATGGCATTCGCGACGGTTTTAATGGCATTTTGTTCCCCGAGCGTTATCTTGAAGGCGGCGTGTTCCGATTGACGCTGGACAAAGTGCGCGCGATCGGGCATCTGGGCGGCACCATGCTGGGTTCGACAAACAAGGGTAATCCGCTGCACTTTCCAACCCGCATGCCCGATGGAACAACACACGAAATCGACCGTTCGGGTGAAATACTGGAGTACTTTGCCAGGAAGGAGCTCGACGCACTGGTGTCGATAGGCGGCGATGGATCGTTGACGATTGCCGATGCGCTGCACAAGAAAGGTCTTCGGGTGGTGGGCGTGCCCAAGACCATCGACAATGACCTGGACAAAACCATGACCACCTTCGGTTTTGACACGGCAGTGGCGTTTGCAACCGAGTGTCTGGACCGCTTGCACAGCACGGCCGAGAGCCACCAGCGGGTCATGGTGGTCGAGGTCATGGGCCG
>CAZMXB010000538.1:280-2844 GCA_964569855.1 uncultured Rhodoferax sp. | reverse complement strand
GAAAATCCTATTCAGTTGGGGTCAGAGCACATCGCTGCGCGAGTGGTCTGACCCACAAGTTCTTTAATCAGTTGAGGACAGAGCTGAAGGTCTGTCCCGCAAACATATTAGTTTGCAAGTTCGCCCGATAGTTTGATCAGTGCCTGCAGCTTGGCCTTGGCCGCACCGGTCTCAATGGCAACGCGGGCCAGCTGGATCCCGTCCAACATGCTGGTCGCCACATTGTCCGCATACAGGGCCACGCCCGCGTTGAGCACGACGATGTCCTTGGGCGCGCCGGCCTGGTTGTCCAGCACCCCAAGCAACATGGCCCGGGACTGGTCCGGCGTTTCCACCTTCAGTGCGCGGTTGCTGGCCATGACCATGCCAAAGTCTTCCGGATGAATCTCATATTCGGTGATCTTGCCATCCTTGAGTTCGCCCACCAGCGTGGAAGCACCCAGACTCACCTCGTCCATGCCGTCCCGTCCATACACCACCACCGCGTGCTCGGCACCCAGACGCTGCATCACCCGTACCTGGATACCCACCAGATCGGCGTGGAACACACCCATCAGGATATTCGGAGCGCTGGCCGGATTGGTCAGCGGGCCCAGCAGGTTAAAGATGGTTTTGATGCCCATTTCGCGGCGCACCGGCGCCACGTTCTTCATGGCGGGATGGTGGTTGGGCGCGAACATGAAGCCAATGCCCGTATCCGCCACGCACTGGGCGATCTGCGCAGGCGACAGGTTGATGTTGAGCCCCAGTGATTCGAGCACATCGGCGCTGCCGCTCTTGCTGCTGACGCTTCGGCCCCCGTGCTTGCTGACCTTGGCCCCGGCTGCGGCGGCCACAAACATGGAACAGGTCGAGATATTGAAGGTGTGAGAACCGTCGCCGCCGGTGCCCACAATGTCCACCAGATGGGTCTTGTCGACGATATCGACCTTGGTCGAAAACTCGCGCATGACCTCGGCTGCGGCGGTGATCTCGCCAATGGTTTCCTTTTTGACACGCAGGCCGGTGATCAGTGCCGCCATCATCACTGGCGACATCTCGCCCGACATGATCTGCCGCATCAGGTGCAGCATTTCGTCGTGGAAGATTTCGCGGTGTTCGATGGTGCGCTGCAGGGCCTCCTGCGGGGTGATCTGGCCGAGTAATGTGGGCATGGTGCTTCTTTCGATCTACATGTTGGGCGGCTGTGTGCGCGCCAGTTTGGTTCCAAATCCGATGAACAGGGTTCTTGACTCAATACGGCCCGGTGACGCTGATGGTGGCAACCGTGCCGTGATGGGCAAAGAACTGCCGCACGCAGGCAACCGTGTGGTCTATGCCGGCCGCGTCCACATCCAGGTGGGTGACAAAGCGCAAGCCGATCAGACCGGTGGCCAGCACGCCACGGTCCTTCAGAAAGGCCAGTAGCGCCGGCCCCCGGTCGTCGGCCACATCGACAAATACGATATTGGTCTGCGCGGAGCGCACAGTGAGGCCGTCCACGCCCTGCAAACCGGTGGCCAGGCGTTGGGCCAGGGCATGGTCGTGCGCCAGGCGCTCGACATGGTGGTCCAGTGCGTACTGCGCGGCTGCGGCCAGCAGGCCGACTTGGCGCATGCCCCCGCCGGCCATCTTGCGAATGCGGTGGGCGCGGGCGATCAGTTCGCGGCTGCCGCACAGGGCCGAGCCGATGGGGGCGCCCAGGCCCTTGCTGAAGCACACAGAGACGCTGTCGAACAGCCCGGTTATGCGCCGCGCAACCTCCCATGTTGTCTCTCCGCCGGACTTGGATGCGACCGCGGCATTGAACAGTCGCGCACCGTCCAAATGCAACGCCAGGCCTTTGTCGCGCGCCAAGTTGGCCATGCCCTGCAGGTAGTCCCAGGGCATGGGGTGGCCGTTCCAGGTGTTTTCCAGGCACATGAGCCGGGTGCGGGCAAAGTGGCAGTCGTCGGGTTTGATGGCGCCGACCACGTCGGTCAGGGCCATGCGCCCGCTGGCGTCCTGCGCCAGCGGCTGCGGCTGCACGCTGCCCAGCACGGCGGCACCACCGCCCTCGTAGCGGTAGGTGTGGGCCAGTTGGCCGACGATGTATTCGTCCCCCCGGCCGCAGTGGGCCAGGATGGCGCACAGGTTGCTCTGAGTGCCGCTGGGCATGAACAACGCGGCCTCAAACCCCAGGCGCTGCGCCAGATTGTCCTGAAAGGCGTTGACGGTCGGGTCGTCGCCGAACACGTCGTCGCCCAGGGGGGCGGCCAGCATTGCCTCCCGCATGGCGGGTGTGGGACGGGTCACAGTGTCGCTGCGCAGGTCAACCATCGCTCCTGGCAAACTCTTTTCGGTCATATTGGCCTCCAGCCCTCGAGAAATATGCGTCACAAGCTACTCTTTTCATAGCAAATCTGCAACCGTTTAGCGCAGGAAATTCTGCAGCATCGCATGCCCATGCTCGGTCAGGATCGATTCCGGGTGGAACTGCACACCTTCCATGCGCACGGCATCTGCCAGCCCGCTATGGCGCACACCCATGATCTCGCCGTCATCAGTCCAGGCGGTGATCGCCAGTTCCTGCGGGCAGGTGGCGC
>CAZMXB010000538.1:0-270 GCA_964569855.1 uncultured Rhodoferax sp. | reverse complement strand
AGCGATTCACTGTGAACTGCTTGGGCAGACCGGAAAATACGCCCTCCTGCGTGGTGGTGATGACGCTGGTCTTGCCGTGCATCAGTTGTTGCGCGCGAATGATCTTGCCACCGAGCGCGGCACCAATGCTCTGGTGACCCAGACACACACCCAGAATAGGCAACTTGCCCATGAAGTGCTGGATGGCCGCCACCGAGATACCGGCCTCAAGCGGAGAACACGGCCCGGGCGACACCACCAGGCGGTCTGGCTTGCGCTGCGCAATGCCCT
>CAZMXB010000537.1:0-2846 GCA_964569855.1 uncultured Rhodoferax sp. | reverse complement strand
CTCAATAACTCAACTGCTGCCAAGCCTTATCCAGCCGCTTCACACTCACCGGCTGCGGCGTGCGCAACTCTTGTGCAAAGAAGCTGACCCGCAGTTCCTCCATCAACCAGCGGAACTCCTGCATGCGTTCATCCACCGCGCCCTTGCGCTCGGCCACCAGGCGCCAGTAGCGCTGCTCCAGCGGGCGCAGTTCGGCCAGGCGGGCCGCATCACGGGCCGGGTCGGCACGGTATTTTTCGAGCCGAAGCGTGATAGCCTTCAGGTAGCGGGTCAGGTGTTGCAGGCGGGTCCACGGAGCGGCTTGCAAAAAGCGCTTGGGCACCAGCCGGTTGATCTGCTGTGCGCAGTCGGCCACGGCGTCCGGGGCGTTCTTGGTGTCTTTGATCTTGCGGGCGGCAGTGGCATGCTCCAGCAAAATGCTGCCGGCCAGGCGTGCTACTTCGGTGGCGATCAGTGTCAAGCGGCCCCTGCCCTCCTCCACGCGTCGCTTAAAAGCGAACGCCTCGGTGGGGAGCGGGTCCAGCAAAAAGGCGCGCTCCAGCGCCACACCAATGATCTGCTCGCGCAAATCCTCGATGGTTCCGCCGCCGCTGCCGTTCTCCCCCTTGCCGACCTGCATATAGGCCACAGCCATTTTCTGCAGGTCGGGAATGTTCTTTTCCAGGTACTTCAACGCGTCCTTGATCTGCAGCGCAAACAGGCGGCGCAAGCCGGCACGGTGTTTGGCGGCCGACACCTCGGGCTCGTCAAACACTTCAATGGTGACCGCGTCGCCTTGGTCGATCAGCGCGGGGAAACCTATCAGCGTCTGCCCGCCCTTGCGGATTTCCAGCAACTCTGGCAGTTCGCCAAAGGTCCAGTCGGTGTGGCGCTGGTCCGTAACGGCTGGCTGGCTGGTCCTGACGGGCGGGGCATTCGTCGAATTTGCTCCTGATTTTATAGCGTCGTGCCCATATTTTACGAGGGCTAGAGGCTCATATTGTTTAGATACTTGCCCGGAAAGGGTTGCCGCGCCACCCGCCGCACCTGGTGCCTGCACCGCACCAGTGCTGGCGCCAACCTGCGCCAGTTTGAGCCCGGCCAGCGCCTGAAAGGCGCCGCGCGCCTGCGCTCCCAGGTCGGCCTTCAGCGCACCCAGGTTGCGGCCGTGGCCCAACTGGCGGCCATGTTCGTCCACCACACGAAAATTCATGAAGAAGTGCGGCGTCAACATGTCGGCCTTGATGTCGGCCCGGGCCACGTCCACCGAAGTCGCTTCGCGCACCAGTTTCAGAACCGCGTCGATCAGAGCGCCACTGCCAAAACGCTCGGGTGTGTTCAGCACTTCGGCAAACCTGGTGGCCGTATCGGGCAGTGGCACCAGGCGCGAACGTGGGCGCTGGTGCAGGGTCTTCAGCAGCGCCTGCACCTTGTCCTTCAGCATGCCGGGCACCAGCCATTCGCAACGCTCATCGTTGACCTGGTTCAGCACAAACAGCGGTACCGTCACCGTGAGGCCGTCGCGCGCATCGCCGGGCTCGTGCAGGTAGGTGGCGGCGCAATCGACGCCGCCCAGGCGAATGGTTTTGGGGAAGGACGCTGTGGTGATGCCCGCTGCCTCGTGGCGCATGAGTTCGTCGCGGGTCAGTCGCAGCAAGGTACTCGGACCCCGGTGGGGCGAGGGCACGTTTTGCTCCGTGTCCCCCGCCCGCCGCGCGGGCTCCTCCTTGTACGGAGCAGAACTCCCTCCCGCCCAGCCTCTTACGTTGTATTGCGGCTTCTTGCTCTCCTCCCGGTACCAGCGCTCAAAGCTGTGGCCGCTGCACACGTCGGCCGGCAACTGCTGGTCGTAATAGGCGTAGATCAGCTCATCGTCCACCAGCACGTCTTGCCGGCGCGCCTTGTGCTCCAGTTCCTCGACCTGGCGCACCATCTTCTGGTTGGCCGCCAGGAAGGGAAAGGGTGTTTCCCACTCGCCATCGACCAGGGCCTGTCGGATGAAAATTTCGCGGGCGCCGGCCATATCGACCCGGCTGTAGTTGGTGCGCCGACCGTTGTAGACGACGATGCCATACAAGGTGGCGCGCTCCAGCGCCACCACCTCAGCGGCTTTCTTCTCCCAATGCGGGTCCAGCAATTGTTTCTTCAGCAAATGGCCGCCCACCTGCTCCAGCCATTGCGGCTCGATGTTGGCAATACCGCGACCAAACAGGCGCGTGGTTTCCACCAGTTCGGACGCAACGATCCAGCGGCCCGGCTTCTTGGACAGATGCGCGCCAGGGTGGGCAAAAAATTTGATGGCGCGCGCGCCCAGGTACTCGCCCTGCGGGCCTTCGGCCTCCACTTTGTAGCCAATATTGCCCAACAGGCCGGCCAGCATCGACATGTGCAACTGCTCATAGGTCGCGGGTGTGGTGTTCAAGTGCCACTTGTGCTCCGCCACGACGGTGTGAAGCTGGCTGTAAATGTCTTTCCACTCGCGGACGCGGCGGATGTTGACGAAATTCTGGCGCAGGAGTTGTTCGTATTGGCGGTTGGACAGCTTGTGTGTTGTTGTATGCGCTGGGAGTTGGGCTAACCGAGCGTTCTGCTTCGTGTCCCCCGCCCGCGGTGCGGGCTCCTCCTTGACCTGCGCAGAACGCCCAGCTAGCCCAACTCCCGGGGTTACGGGACTCGAACCGCCGCGTGCGTCGTGGATCCACTTCCACAACTTCAGGTAACCAACAAACTCGCTCTTTTCGTCGTCAAACTTCTTGTGTGCAGTATCAGCCTGCTGCTGCGCCTCCATGGGGCGGTCTCGCACATCCTGCACGCTCAAGGCCGACGCGATGACCAGCACCTCGTCCAGGGCCTGGCGTGTGCGGGCT
>CAZMXB010000536.1:0-2852 GCA_964569855.1 uncultured Rhodoferax sp. | reverse complement strand
GCGCACGTTCATGTGCACAGTCGGCACATGGGGGTTGCGCGGATGGAATACCAGAGACACACCCATGGCCTCAAACGGCGCACCGGCCAGCTCGGGGCGGTGCTGGGTAGCAGATGGCGGCAACTTGGGCCCACGCACATGCGAGAAACCACAACCCGCACGCTCAAACAGCGAGCCGCCTTCCAGAATGCGGGTGATGCCATTGCCTTGAAGCGGTTCTCCTGGCGCCTTCTCCCATGCGTCGGACACAAAGTTCTTGTCGTCCATGGCCGCGACAGCTGTCGTGATGCGGTCCTGCAGCCCCATCAGAAAAGCCTGGACTTGCTTGACCGGAGTAAGGTTCATTTGGCAGCCTTGGCGTCCACCGCCTGTTTGACTGCCCGATGGCCAATATCGGTTCGGAACTGCATGCCGTCAAAACGAATCCCTTGAACCGCTTCGTAAGCCGCCTGGCGCGCAGCGCGGGGATTCTCCGCCAGAGCAGTGACGCACAGCACCCGGCCACCGCTGGTAACGGTGGTGCCGTCACGATTTTCAGTGCCGGCATGGAACACCATGGCGATCTCGCTTTGCGTCGGCAAGCCCTCAATGGCGTCTCCCTTGCGTGGTGTGCCCGGGTAACCGTGCGCTGCAAGCACCACACCCAGCGCGGTGCGGCGGTCCCAGTCGAGTTCCATGTTCTCCAGTCCACCCACTTCGGTTGCGGCCAGCAAAACGTCTGAAAAATCGCTTTTCAGACGCATCAGAATCGGCTGTGTTTCCGGATCGCCCATGCGGCAGTTGAATTCCAGCGTCTTGACGTGGCCTTGGCGGTCAATCATCAATCCAGCGTACAAAAACCCGGTGTAGGGAATGCCGTCCTGCTCCATGCCTTTGATCGTGGGCAAGATGACCTCGCGCATGGCACGCGCGTGGACCTTGGGCGTAACCACGGGTGCCGGCGAATAGGCGCCCATGCCCCCGGTGTTCGGCCCAAGGTCGTCGTCGAGCAGGCGTTTGTGGTCTTGGCTTGTCGCCAGTGCCACCACGTCCTTCCCGTCACAAAGCACCATAAAGCTGGCTTCTTCACCTTCCAGAAACTCTTCAATGACCACGCGCGGGACGGCCTCGCCGTCCTCACCTGCGTTATGCACAACGCCCAACCTGTTGTCCAGCAGCATGAAGTCAATTGCTGCGTGGGCTTCATCCAGAGTCATGGCCACGACCACACCCTTGCCGGCGGCCAGACCATCTGCCTTGACAACAATCGGCGCGCCCATGCGCTGCACATAGGCATGGGCCGCCGCCGGGTCACGAAACGCTTCATAGACTGCTGTGGGAATGTTGTGTCGCTGCATAAATGCTTTGGAGAACGCTTTGGAACTTTCCAACTGCGCGGCCGCCCTGGTGGGTCCAAAGATGCGCAGACCATGGGCGCGGAATTCATCCACCACACCGGACGCCAGCGGGCCTTCGGGTCCAACGACCGTCAGGCCAATCTTGTTCTCTTGTGCCCATTCACGCAGCGCCACCACATCGGTGATGGGTATGTTCTTCAGACGGCTGTCCAGTGCCGTGCCGCCATTGCCTGGTGCCACGTAAACCATTTGGACCTTGTCGGACTCTGCCAACTTCCAGGCCATGGCGTGCTCGCGGCCGCCCCCCCCGATCACCAGAACATTCATATCGCCCTCCGAACCGCTACACGGCAGTTCTTTTGATTATTGTTGCTTTTCATAAGGCAGCGTTGTGGAAAATTTCTTGCGTATCGTCCAGATCTTCCAAAACATCCAGTAGTTTTTGCATGCGCGCGGCCTCGTCGCCACCGAGTTCAATCACGTTCTCGGGGCGCATGGTAACGCCCGCTACCTCGGCGTGCAGCCCTGCCGCTTCCAACGCCTGCTTGACGGCTTCGTAATCCGCATAAGCAGTCAGCACTTCAATCGCGCCGTCGTCATCGGTAACCACATCTTCGGCACCAGCTTCCAGCGCCACTTCCATGATCTTGTCTTCACTGGTACCGGGGGCAAAAATCAACTGGCCACAGTGCTTGAACTGGAACACGACTGAGCCCTCGGTGCCCATATTGCCGCCGTGCTTGCTAAAAGCGTTGCGCACTTCGGCCACGGTACGGACCTTGTTATCGGTCATCGTGTCCACAATGATGGCAGCACCGCCGATGCCGTAACCCTCATAGCGAATTTCTTCATAAACAATGCCTTCCAGCGTGCCGGTAGCCTTGGCGATGCCGTATTTCACGTTTTCCGCCGGCATGTTGGCTGCCTTGCCCTTTTCTACAGCCAAACGCAGGCGCGGATTGATGCTGAGATCGCCCCCGCCAAGGCGCGCAGCGACCATGATCTCACGCATCACCCGGGTCCAGATGCGCTGACGCTTTTCATCCTGGCGGCCCTTTCGGTGCTGAATATTGGCCCATTTGCTGTGTCCTGCCACGTGAAATCCTTCAAAAGTTCGTTACGCTACTGGCTGAATTGTACTTTTCAGGAATTTCATGATCGCTTCCACCGACGCCAGCATACTGGTTGCACAGCATGGCACAGACAACAGTACCGTCGAGTGCCGGCTGCTACCGAATAAAGCCAACCGGCACGGCCTGATCACCGGCGCAACCGGTACTGGCAAGACCATCACGCTCCAAACCATGGCAGAAGGTTTCTCGCGCTTGGGCGTACCGGTGTTCATGGCCGATATCAAGGGTGACCTGACCGGTATCTCGCAGGGTGGCAGCCCCAGCCCCAAACTGAGCCAGATCATCAAGGAGCGTGGCCGGCCCGACCCCACCTACCAAGCCTTTCCAACCACACTGTGGGACGTGTTCGGAGCACAAGACCACCCGGTGCACGCCACCGTGG
>CAZMXB010000535.1:0-2868 GCA_964569855.1 uncultured Rhodoferax sp. | reverse complement strand
AATGTTCTACAAATCTAGGCAGATTTAGTTAAGTGACAAGTTAAATCTAGTCGCGACTTTTGGGGTGGCCCAACTGCCGCAAGCCCTATCAAAGAGCGCCCTAGGAATTGATAGCGTCGCAGAAACTCTCGGCCAGAGCAGGGCTGGACACTAGCAATTCAAAGAATGGTCCTTGCGGTGCCATGAAAGTAATTAGGGCCGGATTATTGGTGGTGAGCACCTGCGAATGGGCTTGAAGGGTGACGCGAAGCAACCCATACGAAAGAAGAGCATGGTTGACGCCTTCTCTAATAACAATATGCTTTGGGAAGAAATAGATCATACTTCTATCGTTTCCGATGCACCAGGGTTTGAATTCTAAATCATTGACCTGAATTTCTTTGGCATTGCGCATGGTTGCTTTGGCCAGGGGCTGGCGAAGAAAAAAAGCATCTGCTCGGGCCAGGCTTTGGCACGCCTCGGATATTTGTTTAAACCTGGTTGCGACCGCCTCGGAGATGGAATCGGAAGTCTCTAGAGAATAGGTAAGCCTCGTTGGCTCCGCATTTTCTGGCGCCGTTGCTCGTAAAACTTGGGGCAGAACAACGGCTAGTAAGACTAAGCTGACAAATGCGCTGAGTGGGCCGCCTAGCAGCGCTGTTAGTGATACCACAATATAGAGAACGATAAAAGTTTGCCTGCTTGATCGGCGCTTCTCAGTTTTTTTTGCGAGTCTACCAAGCTGAGTAAGCAATTTTTGATCCTGATCGGTACCGTCCTGCAACTGCAGAAGCGAAATCAACCTTGCTTCATTTTTCGATTGTTGTAAGTCACCGGTCATTTTCTGTTTGTACATTCGTCAGTAGTTTCACGAAGTATATGCCCGTACTGGACGGCCGACAAGGCTTATTCTGGAAAAAGGCTTTCTGAAGCTCCGGCAGGGTGAAATTGCAACTTTCCCGAAAATGACGGCTGGGACTTTTTCATTGTTGATTACCAATGTCAGTTTCAGAAGTTCTCTTCAGCAGATTTCGAAAGTGCTGTTCAGCAATTATCAGAAGCTTGACTAGGTGCTACTTTTTGCACTAATTCTTCTTGACAGTTTTTCAGAACTCCTGTTCACTGGATGTTGGTCAATGAATTCTAGAAAGACTGGCGCACGTTGGAAGAAAGTGGTTTGTTGACCCTCCCAGAAAATGTCTGGGCTGAAACCAAGCGGCGTGCAGAAGTCATCGTTCCGCTTGCGAGCATGGAACAAGTGGACCGCAACGCAGCAGCGAAAGCGGCGAAGAAGCTGGGAATTTCCAGCAGACAAGTTTATAACCTTATCAAACGGTACAGGGCAGGCAAAGGTCTATTGACTGATCTTGCTCCGAGAGTTTCTTCTGGCGGGAAGGGAAGAGCGCGAATTTCTGCTCAGGTAGAGACAATAATTCAGGATGTTATCAAATCTCTTTACTTGTGCCGCCAGAGACGAGCCGTGTCCGTGATTGTTCAAGAGATAAGGATGCGGTGCCGACAAGCCGGATACCCAGCAGCATCGAGAAATACTGTGCAGGCACGAATCGAGCTGCTCGATCCAATTAAGGTTGTTCAGAAGAGGCAGGGTTTTGAAGCGACGAGAACTTTACGCCCGGCGGCCGGAAAGACACCAGTTCAGCCAAGGCCGCTCTCTCTTGTACAGATAGATCATTCACCAATTGATGTAATCGTGGTAGAACCCAAGTCCAGGCAGCCTATTGGTCGACCATCGCTAACGCTTGCTATCGATGTCTACACCCGTTGCATACTGGGGATGTTGGTAACGTTGGAGGCGCCGAGTGCAACATCTGTGGGCTTATGCCTAGCGCACGCAGTGATAGACAAGAGCGCTTGGCTAGAGACGATTGGGCTCGAAAAAGATCTGTGGCCAATGCACGGAAAGCCAGAAAAAATTCATACAGACAATGCGTCTGAATTTAGAAGTGACGCTCTGAAGCGTGGCTGCGAACAACACGGAATCGAGCAAGATTACCGACCTAAGAAGCAGCCTCACTTTGGTGGAATTATTGAACGTGTTATCGGAACAGCTATGCAGCGCGTGCATGAGCTTCCTGGCACTACCTTCTCGAACGTCAAAGACAGAGGAACCTATAAGTCAGAGTCTAATGCGTCGTTGACCTTGCAGGAGCTTGAGAAATGGCTAACTCTAGCTATAGCCACGTATCATGGAACCGTTCACACAGCTCTAACGATGACGCCAGGTGCTTGTTGGCTTCAAAGCCGCTCCCTGCTTAATGAAACCAGCTGTCGGGTTCAAGATGGAAAGGGATTTTTAGTTGATTTCTTGCCGGTTCTTGAAAGACGCATCGTTCGAACTGGCTTCGTTTTAGACCATATTGCATACTACTCCGATATATTGAAGCCTTGGATTGCCAATCGGCAACGCTTCCAAAAATTTATAATCCGAAGAGATCCTCGGGATTTAAGCCGTATCTGGGTCTTAGATCCTTCGAGCAAGCAATATCTGGAGATTTCATATCGCTCCTTGTCCAATCCTGCAGTGACACTCTGGGAGCATCGAAAAGCACTAGAGAAGCTCAGAGAGGATGGGCGAGATTCTGTCGACGAAGCCACCATTTTTAGAATGATAGAAAAGATGCGCGAGATAGTGAATGTTGCTGGAGCGGAAAGCAAGCGCGCACGTCTAGACAAAGTACGGCGCGAGCATCTTACTGGCAGCAATCAAAAAACTGAATGTTTGCAGCCCCCTGAGTCAAGAAAGAAAGAGCCTGTCTGTACAAAAAGATTTGACGACATCGAGGAATGGTGAGTTATGGGCAAGAAAGAATCAGACTTCGCACACCTCACAAAAGACAGCAGGGCTGTGGCACTACTCTCCGCCGAAGA
>CAZMXB010000534.1:0-2872 GCA_964569855.1 uncultured Rhodoferax sp. | reverse complement strand
GGCTGCCACCTTGGCCTGCTCAAACAGCGGTGCCACCAGGCCATAGGCCGTGCCACGGTGGGCTGCACATTCGCCGACGCTGTAAACCCTGGCGTCAGTGGTGGTTTGCATCGTGTCATTCACCACAACGCCCTTGTCGCAATGCAAACGCATGCTGAGCGCCAGTTCCACGTTGGGGCGAATGCCTACCGCCATGACCACCAGATCGGCCGGAGCGGAGCTGCCGTCCTTGAAGCGGATGGCAGTCACCCGTCCATCGGCACCCCCCACCAGCTCCTGGGTCTGAGCCCCCATCAGAAAGTTCAGCCCGCGCTCCTGCAAAGATTTTTGCAGCAGCTTGCCCGCCACCTCGTCAAGCTGGCGTTCCATCAGCGTGGGCATCACATGCACCACGCTGACCGTCATGCCCCGGCGCATCAGTCCGTTGGCTGCCTCCAGCCCCAGCAGACCGCCCCCAATGACGACGGCATGCTTGTATTGCGTGGCCGCCGCTATCATGGCCTCGGTGTCGGCAATGTCGCGGTAGGCAATCACGCCGCGCAAGTCTTTGCCCGGAACGGGCAGCATGAAAGGGTTGGAGCCGGTACACAGCAGCAGGCGGTCGTATTCGGCGCTGATGGTCTCACCGGCAGCGTTTTGGGCATGTACCAGTCGTTTGACACGGTCGACTGACGTCACCCTCCAGCCCGCGTGCAGCGTGATGTGGTGGTCCGTGTACCACTCAAACGAATTGAGTACGATTTCATCGAGGGTTTGCTCGCCAGCCAGCACCGGGCTTAGCAGAATGCGGTTGTAGTTGGGGTGGGGCTCGGCACCAAACACGGTGATGTCATACAGCTCGGGCGCGATCTTCAGCAGTTCTTCGAGGGTGCGCACACCGGCCATGCCGTTTCCCACCATCACGAGTTTCATTTTTTTCATAGGGTTCTCCTAGACCGGCAATGCGGTCACAAGCTGAGGGAAAGCACGGCGGTGATGTGCTGGTGCAGGGCCAGCGGAATCAGCATGCTCCGGCCTTGCAAGGCGGGCACACCCGTGCTGAAGACCTGTCCCACCGGGCTGTCTAGTGCCAGTGGCGCGTCGTCGGGCGAGACGGTATCCGTCTGCCCTGCCGAGAAAGCCAGGCTGTGCACCAGCTGTGTGCGCTCTGCATTGGGTTGCCAGACATCGATCTGGCTGGCAAACGGGGTGGCTAAGGCGCTGAGCATGGCCAGCACATAAACTTGCCCGTTGCTGGCACTGCACGGCATGGCAAAGCCCCGGTTGATGCCGACCTTGACCGCGCTCTCCGCGCGCAAAAAGCCCGAGCCCCGCCCCAGGTCTGCCATGAACACGGGTGCCTCATCTGCCCAGGTGCGACCCGGCAGACCGGTGCCGTAGCGAAAACTGGTGCTGCGCGAAATGAACGCAAAGGTGTCGCCGGTGGTGCCGTAGTAGCCGTCTTGCAGCGTCATATCGGGGCCCTCTTCGGGGTCGTTGTGCCACAGCTCCATGGCACCGGCGTGTTCGGAATCGTCACCACAGAACAGAACCACAATGGTGCTCAGGCGGTCTGACACAAATACCGGCAGAGCAATGGCGCTGGTCAGGCCGGCTGCCTGGGCCGCCGCTGCGCGCCGGAAGGTGGGCATGGCCAGGCTTTGAAGCAGCACCGGGTGGCCACATTCCCAGGCCTGACCGGGCAAGCCTTCGCCCATGCCAAAACACAGGTTTACTGTGGCAGCCTCAAAGCGTGCGGCCTGGCCGAACAGGCCGCCGCCAAATTCGAGGATGCTGCCATCGGCACTGGGCAGCCAATATTCGCTCGCGCGGATAAATGATTTCTTTTGCATGGCGTGCTCCGGCAATGCTGAAGGCGCTTCAGGCGGCTTTTTCCACATGGCTTTGCCGGGTGTACAAGAAGTCGATGACGGCCTTGCGGTACTGCACATACCGGCGGTCTTCGGCCAGTTGCACCCGATTGCGCGGGCGCTCCAGCTTGACGCTGAGCACTTCGCCAATCGTGGCCGAGGGGCCATTGGTCATCATCACAATCTTGTCGGATAGCAGTACGGCCTCGTCCACATCGTGCGTCACCATCACCACGGTGCTTTGGGTGCGCGCCACGATTTCCAGCAGTTCGTCCTGCAGCTTGGCCCGGGTCAATGCGTCCAGCGCACCAAAGGGCTCGTCCATGAGCAAGACCTTGGGCTCCATGGCCAGTGCCCTGGCAATGCCTACACGTTGTTTCATGCCTCCAGAGATTTCACCGGGGCGTTTTTGGGCGGCGGGTGTCAGGCCAACCATGGCCAGCGCGGCGTCGGTACGCGCTTTCAATTGCGTTTTGTTCTCAGACGGCGCACCGGTGCTTCTGGACGCTGCACCGAAGACGCGCTCCACGCCCAGGTAGACGTTCTCGAAGCAGGTCAGCCACGGCAGCAGCGAGTGGTTCTGAAACACTACGGCGCGCTCGGGCCCGGGACCGGCGATCTCGCGATTGGCGCAAAGCAGCGTGCCCGCAGTGGGCATGGTCAGCCCGGCAACCAGGTTGAGCAGCGTGGATTTGCCGCAGCCGCTGTGGCCGATCAGCGTCACAAACTCGCCCTGGGCAACGGTCAAATTGATGTCGCGTAGCGCAGGGAACTGGCCTTTCTTGGTCCTGAAGGTTTGGGCGACGTTCTGGATTTCGATGAATTTTTTCATGGTGCTTCCTAATCAGTTGAGGGCAGAGCCAAAGATCTGGCCCGCAAAGTCGCTAGTTTTTGACTTCCTCGAAAGTGAATGCGGTTGCGATCTTGATCAGCGCGTATTCCAGAATCAGGCCCACTATGCCAATCACAAAAATCGCGATGATGATGTTCTTGACGTTGAGGTTGTTCCACTCGTCCCAGAC
>CAZMXB010000533.1:0-2889 GCA_964569855.1 uncultured Rhodoferax sp. | reverse complement strand
CGAGGTCCGCGCGGCCCCTGGAGAGCGTCCTGCGCTGAGAACGCGACTGGACGGATGCCGACGGAACCCGGGTCCACGGCCCCCGCCGCGGCGCCGGTGACACCGTGACACCCAACCCGTCACCGCACCTGTCACCGCCAAAGCCCTGCCTTGCAGTGCGTTCGCTACCTTCGTGACATGTGACAGGTGTACACAGGAAGTAAGACACCCGCGCGCGGGTGCGCGCCCAGGCACACACGCGCACGTATAGAGCTTTCCCCGAAGCCGTCACCCCGTCACTCGCGCGCGAAACGCTTGCGGCGCAGGGGTTTCGCGGTGACACCCTGCCTGTCACGTCACCTGTCACTCCGTCACGCATCGTCGAGGCCCTTCGCGGTGGTGCGCAGCTCGAGGCGGTACAGCCGCGCGATGTTGGTCCGGTGCTCGTGCCCGATGGTCTTCAGCCGCGCCCCGAGCCTGGCGCTGGCCAGCGGGGTGTGGCCGTTGGCCTGCGCCCAGATGCGGTAGTCCGCGTAGAGCTTCTCCAGGCCACTCTCGCGCCACTGGCTTGTGCCCGGCGGCAACACCGTGCAGCGCGCCGAGATCCACTGCTTCACTTGGTCGGAGTCCTGCTGCCATTCGGCCTTGGCCTCCTCGCTGGCCTTCGGCGCGGTGTAGCTGCCTGCGCGCTGCAGACGGGCGGCGCCCTCGAGGGCCCACGCGGCGATGCCCGCGAGCTCGGCGGCGATGACGCGGCGGTCGATGTCCTTGACCTCCTCGTGCGCCTGGAACGACCGCGTGCAGGGGATGACCGCGAAGCGGCGCCAGAAACCGCGGCTCTGGTCGCGGGTGCCCGGGAGCTCGTTGCAGGCGAAAACGTGCCCTGCCTCGGGCACCAGCGTGAACGGGGCTTCGTACTTCCGCTCGGCGGTCACGGGGTCGCCGGCGATCACCTGCTTGAAGCGGTCGCCGTCCTGCACGTCGGTCCCAGGCAGCTCGGACACGACGTTGAGGCGCTTGCCCGCGAGCTCCGCGAGGAGGAAGCCCCGGCCCCATGCGTTCGGCGGGATCGAGCACACCGCGGTCGCAGGGAAGAGGGCGCGCAGCACGTTGAGCACCCGGCTCTTGCCGTCGTTGCCCGGGCCCACGAGCACGAGGCACACCGCGTAGCTCGTGGCGAGGCCGACCAGCGACGCCCCGGCGAACTCCTGCAGGAGGTCACACGCCCGCGACGTCTCGTCGTCGTCGCGCACGACCAGCCCGGTTTCGTCGGTGCGCTCGCGGCGGAAGACCTCGCGAAGCATCGAGCCCCACTGCGCAACCGACGCGCCCTCGTCGTAGGCGACGGAGAGCGCGTGCGTGGCGCGGTGCTCGGGGGAGTGCGGCTCGGTGACCACCTGCCCGTCGCGGGCCGTCGCCCAGCAGTCGGCGAAGCACACCCCGCGCGGCGCCTCTGCGAAGAACCCGGGGCGCGCGGCGTAGGATGCGGCGGCGCTGATCACGCCCTTGATGGCGGTGTCGGAGAGCGCCAGCGCCCGCGGCTTTCGCGAGCCCACGAGGCGCCCGGCGTAGCTCGCGACGTGGCGATAGACGGCGGCCCGGTCGACTTCCGACCACACGCCGCGCGCTTCGTCGTAGCGGTAGAACTGCCCGCGGTCGAACACGACCTCATGGCCGCGCCCGAGTTCGTTGAGCAGGTGCTGCGCCAGCTCCACGGAATCGCCGCGCTCGAACGCCTCGCCCTGCGGCTCGTTCTGGATCGCCGCGCGCTCTGCGTCGGCCTCGGCGCGCGCCTCGTCGGCGAAGGCCTCTTCGACGCCGCGCACCCTGAACCGCTTCGCGGCGTGCTCGCGCTCGGCCTCGCGGCGCGCCCGCTCGGCCTCGACCTCGGGGGAGAGCCCCGGGGCGACGCTGCAGGCGCTGCGCGCGATGGCCCGCACCTCCTGGGTGTCGAGGGGCGGGACGCAGCGGCGGGCGTTGGCGGCCTGCAGCGCGGGCTCCAGCTCTTCGAGGTCGAGGCCCTTGGCGCGCATGGACCGGGCAAGGCGGAAGAGCTGGTCGTTGCGCTGTCCCTCGCCGAAGACCTCGGCGGCGGGCGCGCCGGCGCCGACCACGGACCGGGGGCGCGCGGTGAGGCGCTCCATCCACCCGCCCGGCATGGGCGCCACGTCGACCTCGTCGGGGTCGCTCCCGGCCTCCCAGGCGTAGCGGCGGCCGCTCTGGTGCAGCGACGGCGGGGCGACGACGTAGCCCCCATCGCCGCGCACGTCGAGGCCCGCCCCGAGCTGCCCCGCGGAGCAGCGGACGCTCACGCCCTCGGGCACGGACAGGTAGATGTGCCGGCCGCCCGAGCCCGTGACGACCTCGACGGTGTCGGGGAGCTCGCCGAGGGCGCGCCGCGCATCGACCAGCGCGTCGTCGCCGCCCTTGTGGACGTCCACGTCGATGACCGCGAGCCCGCGGCCCGTGGCGACGGCGACGCCCGCGTCGGGCCACCGCTGCCACCACCCGCGGATCACCGCGGGGTCGAGGCTGGCGTCTTTGAGGCCGTTGGGGGTGCGGGGGTGCTTCCCGGGGCTGCCGCAGGCGCGGTTGCCGCAGGTGCAGACGGTGCCCTGTCGGCGGATCGAGTGCACAGGGAACACGGCCCACCCGCGCGCCGCGTACCCCAGCGCCGCCGCGAGGGGCGTCTGCGTCGCCGTCGTCGCCTCCATCATCGCCACGAGTCCCCCGAGAGCTTGAGGTCATCGACCGACCCGACGCCGCGCCCGTCGCGCCGCCGGAAGTGCCACGCGCCGCCGCGAGGGCTACGCACGACCACCGCGCGCTCGAGCACGGCCTCCACCTGGCCGATGTGCACCACCGCCCCCGAGAGGGCGTCGACCACGACGGCGCTCACGCTGCCCACCC
>CAZMXB010000532.1:1032-2901 GCA_964569855.1 uncultured Rhodoferax sp. | reverse complement strand
CGTGATGTGGTGGTGGCCAGCGCCCAGGTCGGCAATGCCAAGGCCAAACGCCTGCCGCGCCTGAGCCTGAATGGCAGCATTGCCGGCACGCGCCTGACCACCGGGGGTGTCGACCAGGACGGCACCACCTGGTCTTTCGGCCCCCTTGCTATCAGCCTGCCGCTGTTTGATGCGGGACAACGTGCCGCAGCCGTCACTGCATCCGAGGCCAATTATGAAGCCGTGGTCATGGCCTACCGCGCCCGGGTACGCCAAGCGGTGCGCGAAGTCGAAGAAGCCCTGGTGAACCTGCAAAGTACCGAAGCGCGCACACAGGACGCCATCGTCTCCACCCAAGGTTATGCCGAATCGCTGGCCGCCACGCAGTCGCGTTTTGGCCAGGGTCTGGCCAGTCTGGTCGAACTGGAAGACGCGCGGCGCAATGCGCTGGCATCCGAGTCGGCCCAACTCGCCCTGGCGCTGGAGCGTAACCGTGCCTGGGTGGCGCTGTACCGCGCCCTGGGCGGCGGTTTTGCGCCCGACACCGTCAACCAGACCGCGGCGAATTGACCGGCCGCGCATTCCCCACTCGATAACCCCATTTTTCATTGTTGCGACGCCACTTCACCATGAACCTCCAATCAACACCCCTCTTCGCGCGCATCCTGCCCGTCAAGCCCCTGACGCTGGGGCTGGTCGTTGCCGGTGCCATCACGCTGGCGGCACTGGGCCTGTTCACCACCGGCAGCCACGCCGCAGACGCGGCCAAACCGGGCGCCTCCAAACCCGCGCTGACGGTAGCCCTGACCCAGCCCAAGAGCAGCATGCTGACCATCAAGCTGTCCGCCAATGGCAGTGTGGCCGCTTGGCAAGAGGCCAGCGTGGGGGCCGAGACCAATGGCCTGCGCGTGGCCGAACTGCACGCCAATGTCGGTGACCAGGTCAAGCGCGGTCAGTTGCTGGCCAGTTTTGCCGCCGAAAGTGTGCAGGCCGACGTGGCACTGGCCCGCGCGGCCGTCGCCGAGGCCCAGGCCAACGCCCTTGACGCCGCCGCCAACGCGGACCGCGCACGTGCCGTGCAAGGCAGCGGCGCCATCAGCGCCCAGCAGGTCAACCAGTACCTGACCCAAGAACAAACCGGCAAAGCCCGGGTGGCCTCCGCCCAGGCCGCGCTCGACTCCCAACTGCTGCGCCTGAAGAACACCCGATTGCTGGCCCCCGACAGTGGCATCGTGTCCGCCCGCATGGCCACCGTGGGCTCGGTGGTCGGTGCGGGTGCCGAGATGTTCAAGCTGATTCGCCAGGGCCGCCTGGAATGGCGCGGTGAAGTCACCGCCAACGAGATTGGCCGCATCACGCCCGGCACCACCGTGCTGGTAACAGCGCCTGGCGGCGCCCAACTCAGGGGCAAGGTGCGCATGCTGGCGCCCACCGTCGACGCTGCCACCCGCAATGGCGTGGTTTATGTGGACTTGCCCGCAGCGGAGAAAAACGTGGTCAATAGCTTCAAGCCGGGCATGTATGCACGCGGCGAATTTGAGCTGGGCAGCTCCGGCGCACTGACCTTACCGCAGGCCGCGGTCGTGGTGCGGGATGGCTTCAGCTACGTGGTCCGCATCGGGGCGGACAACCGTGCAGCCCAGGTCAAGGTGCAGACCGGCCGTGTGGTCGGTGACCAGATCGAAATCCAGAGCGGCGTGAAGCCTGAGGACAAGCTGGTCGCCAGCGGCGGCGGCTTCTTGAGCGACGGCGACCTCGTCAAGGTGGTGAATAGTGCTCCAGCCCTCGCCAATCCTGCACAAGCTGCTAGCAAATAAGGAGCAACGAACTATGAGCCCCCACATTCACATGCGTTCATTGCCCCCCGAGGGGGCGTTTGCCTCCTTTGAG
>CAZMXB010000532.1:0-1022 GCA_964569855.1 uncultured Rhodoferax sp. | reverse complement strand
TGAATGTCTCCTCCTGGTCGATCAAAAACCCGATTCCGGCGGTCATGCTGTTTGTGCTGCTGACGCTGGCCGGCATCATGTCCTTCAACGCCATGAAGGTGCAGCAGTTCCCGGATCTGGAGCTGCCCACCGTCACCGTGTCGGCCAGTCTGCCGGGCGCCGCACCCGCGCAACTGGAAACCGAAGTCGCCCGCAAGATCGAAAACGCCATTGCGCCGCTGCAGGGCCTGAAAAACATCTATACCAATGTGCAGGACGGCAGCGTCAGCGTGACGGCCGAGTTCCGCCTGGAAAAACCCACCCAGGAAGCCGTGGACGATGTGCGCAGTGCCGTGCAACAGGTGCGCAGCGACCTGCCCAGTGATTTGCGCGACCCCATCGTCAGCAAGATGAACCTGTCAGGCGCACCGATTCTGGCCTTCACGATCCGCTCGGCGCGCATGGACAACGAGGCGCTGAGCTGGTTTGTCGACAACACGATCTCACGCGCCCTGCTGGGTGTGCGGGGTGTGGGCTCGGTCGGCCGCGTGGGTGGCGTGACCCGCGAGGTGCAGGTGGCACTGGACCCGCTCAAGCTGCAAAGCCTGGGTGCCACCGCCGCCGATGTTTCGCGCCAGCTCAAACAGGTGCAGACCGAGAGTGCGGGCGGGCGTGCCGACCTGGGGGGTTCCGAGCAACCCATGCGCACGCTGGCTACGGTTGCAACCGTAGAAGAACTGTCCCGCCTGGAGCTGACACTCAGCAATGGCAAGCGGGTGCGTCTCGATGAGATCGCCAGCGTCAAAGACACGGTGGCCGAGCAACGCAGCTTTGCCACCCTGAATGGCAAGTCGGTAGTGGGCTTCGAGATCACCCGCAGCAAGGGTGCCAGTGAAGTGGAAGTGGGCGCGGCGGTCCAAAAAGCCCTGGCCGAGCTGAAGGTGCAACACCCGGATCTGGAGCTGACACAGGCGTTTGACTTTGTGACTCCGGTGCAGGAAGAGTTTGATGCCTCCATGACCATGCTGTATGAAGGTGCGCTG
>CAZMXB010000531.1:0-2924 GCA_964569855.1 uncultured Rhodoferax sp. | reverse complement strand
GTCAGTAAGAAGTCCGTGTAGGCACTCAGGGTTGGGCTGGGAATGGGCGGGTCCTCTGGGTCTGGGGCTGCTACACTCGTGACCATGCTCGTGGTGCTACTCGTGCCAAGGGTTGCGGTAATGGTCGCGATGCCAGGCGTACCAGCCAGGACCTGCACCAAGACACTTCCTGTATTGGCTGGGATGGCCGTGGTGCCCGCAATGACCGCACTGGCGCTGCTGCTGGTCAGGGTAATGACACTCTCCGTTGATCGCGTTGGTGTGATGGTGAGGGTAATGGCCCCCGTGGTGCTCTCCTCGATAGAAATGGAGGTGAGAGCTAGGGTGAGGACTTCTTCAGTCTGGGATTGGGGGGTATAGACCACCACGGGATTGAGGCGTGTACTATCAAAGCTACTCTCCCCACTGCTGGCCACCTCAAAGGTATAATAGTCCCCATCCGTGACACTCTCATTGATGTCATAGTCCCCGCCACTGGCACCCCCGTTGGCGATGGTACGGGTAAACTTGGTGGTGCTGCCATTCTTCTTGATGGTGAAGACCACCCCGTTCCCACCCCCAGTATCAAGGTCCTGGGCTTGGCCAGTGATATGCACGCTGCCTGTGCCTGGAACGACATACTTGAGGACAGCCGCGCTACTAAAGCCTGGGTGGAACCCCCCACTCCAGATGCCTTGATAGAGTTGTGCCCCATTCCACAGCTGGCTGCCTGCGCTGTAGGTCATCTGACTACCATCTTGGTTGAGGTAGTACCAGCGGGGGCCTTGGGTGCCACTGAAGTCTGTCTCAAATGTACCGGTAGTTGTACCAGCCCCTCCTCCAGTCCCCCCGCCTGTCCCACCTCCAGGGTCTGGCGTGGTCACTGTGAAAGTACCGCCAAGGGCTGTGCCAGCGCTGGTCACAACCTTCACCTGTCCTGTCGTACCTGTATTGGGGATAGCGGTGTTGATCTGAGTGGGGACAGAGGCCAGAACGACACAGGCCACATTATTGACGGTAACGGCATTGCCGGTCGGGTTAGGGTCGAAGTTCGTACCCACAATCGTCAAAGGGGTGCCGACCGCCCCTGAAGTTGGGGTAAAGCTGCTGATCGTGGGCACGCTCGGACTGGGAGTGACAGTACCGCCTGTGCTGATGTATAGTTCATCCACCCAATGCTCCCAGTCTACTGTAGCGTTGGTAAAACCTGGGTAGCCATCCCACGTCTCATTCCAGGTCCAGTTGTTGAGGCCGCCAGGGTAATTCAGGGTGGTATAGTCCCCCGCCAGGATGCCATTCACCCA
Organism: uncultured Rhodoferax sp.; assembly: GCA_964569855.1. Taxonomy (GTDB): domain Bacteria; phylum Pseudomonadota; class Gammaproteobacteria; order Burkholderiales; family Burkholderiaceae_C; genus Allorhodoferax. The sequence continues at coordinate 1,641 of CAZMXB010000531.1, read as the reverse complement.
CCACCGTACAATCCCGTCTCTGGATGTGGCGTTCGTGCTGCACTTGATATAGGCCTCCAGCATGTGCCACACCCCTACGCGAAGGGTGCCACTGCCGACATTGGGGTAGCCCAATTCCCCAAACTGACCACCGAAGAGGTGGCTGTTATCCAAGCCACCCGTATTGTGCCCAAAGATCATGGTGCCTTGGCCATTGGTAAGAGAGGAGGCATTAAACAGGAAGACCCCGTTCGTACTATTGCCCCGCACGAAGAACAGCTTGTTGCCAACTGTGCGGCCCTGGAAGCCTGCATTGGTCCGCCACCATTTCCGCACATACATGTCATTCCAGGTACTACCTGGCTGGACCCGTAGCTGGATGCCCCCTGTGAGGGACCCTGCGGCCAAACGGGAGTACATACAATTGCTTGGGCTGGTCGGGGCTGTGGCATCTGCGCGGATCTGCGTGGAGTTGTAGTCATCGTTCATGCCAGAGAGGCTGTTGAACGAGGTTTGGAAGATGACACTGGAGCCGGATGGTTCGTTATAGGCCACTAGTTCACACTCCTACTCACTTCATACAAGGCCGTTCCATCACTGCAGTAGAACGTCATGAAGGTGTTTGCGGGTGGGTTGTAGTTGGTGCTGCCAGCCAGTTGTAGGTTGCTGCCATCCACCAAGGTGGTGTTGGCCGTGCTGAAGCGCACATAGTAGGTCTGGTTGGCTTCTAGGCCGTCATAGGCGGTGATGTTTTGTGCACTGCCGTTGGGCTGGATGAACCAGTTGCCAATGGCCATACTGGGGGTGGCATCGGCAGTGGCCAAGCTGATCGGCCTGCCTGTGCTGGTGGTATTGACCTCCTTGAGGCCTGCGTACCTGATACGGCTGATGGTGCTGGCTTGCCCTGCATCGCTTACAATGGAACGCCCATTGCTATTCCCGTCTGCATCAATGTCGGTAATGGTGATGGGCGCAAAGGTACCTGTCCCACTACTTCCAAACCACGTGTACGTGCCCGCACTCGACGTGGACCAGTTGTAGGCCTTGCAGTCCTGAATATGCACAGGCCCCATGGTCGCGCCAGCCCCCGTACTCACATGCACCCCTTGGTACTGGCAGTTGCGAGTACTTACCCCACTAACGCGTAAGGTTCGAATAGCGCTAGACCCTGCCGCACTAAGGAAGACACAGGCTAAGATCGCGGCTGTGGTCGTGACATCCACAAACTTGCAATTCTCGACGGTCAGGGCTTCCAGCGTCTCTGTCCCATACGTGCCGCACAAGATCCCGTTCAGGCAGTCGGCAATATCCATATTCCTGATAGACCACGTAGGGTACGCCTGGTCATCATCAGGGGGCACCCCGTTGCCGACGACCTTAATAGCTTGGGCTGTGCCACGAGTGGCATTCCTGATCTTGAACCCGTCGAACACAAGGTTCTTGCTGCCAAAGCAGTAGATGGCGTGCTCGCCGGTCCCATTCTGGTCAAACTGGCTGTGGGTGCCATATACTTGGTTAATACGATTCACATACAAGCAACTGCCAATGTAGGTACTCGCAGGCCCTGTACATTGAGCGTCCAGGTCATTGAAATACAAGCGGTCGATGTTGTAGGCGTCCCCACCGTCCACGTAGAAGCTATTGTTGAATCCTCGGACCTTC
>CAZMXB010000530.1:0-2925 GCA_964569855.1 uncultured Rhodoferax sp. | reverse complement strand
TTGCATCAGCAGGTTGGGAAGTATTTCTTCGACGGACGTGAGTACCGAGAACGCGCGCATATGGCCTTCGGCGTTGCCACCGGCTACTCGTGAAATACATCCCTACATTGCAATCCCATGACGAAAAGGTAATTTTGCTGTTAGCCAATTGTTGGGGGCCTGGCGGCATACTGCCAGCAACCCTTCAGGTGGTCTGGTCCTAAAGATTGCAGAGGAACTTGAGGGGTTGCTGTTATCCGTCTGAAGGGAATACGCCATGAACTCGTCTACACCGTCAATCGACATCATCCGCCCCCTCACCGGCGTTGGCCAAGCATTGGGCAAATCGGTCGTGACGACGGGCACGGGTTTCAAGGATGCCATGCTGCAGGCACTGCAATCCACCAGCGATTTGCAAAAAGCGTCTGGCCGCCTTGCCAAAGAGTTTCAGTTGGAAAAATCCACGGCCAGCCTTGAAGAAACCATGCTCGCCGGCGTCAAGTCGAACATTTCCTTCCAGGCGACCTTGCAGGTCCGCAATCGGGTCGTACAAGCCTATACGGATGTGATGAACATGCAAGTGTGAGTGGCTGCTGCGGCACCTCTGCCGGCAAGTGTCAGCTTGTCGAGTCCAGGTCCGATATGCGCCAATATGTCAAAAATGTAATCTGACAGTCACTTCTTTGTTGGATACGAAGAAGCACACTGCAACCCATTAGCTTGGCGGTCCCCGTGCAGTAGAAAAGGCAGAGGGTTTTGGACGTGCTCGTGCGACACGGCCATAAAAACACTGGGCGATACGCCGGCAAGCAATTTTGAGTACGATTGGAAACATGCGAAAGTTCATTGGGACACTCCTGACTTGGTTGCTGTTGCTTGCTATCCCCATGCAGGGACAGGCCGCGACCGCCTTGCTGTTTTGCGGCGCGGGTCACCATGGAGTGTTGGCGCAGAGTAGCGCACCGCCTGTTTCTGAGCTTCACCCAACTATGGTGGCGACAGCGGAGCCGGGACAGGACGAATGGATGGGTGTGGCCGCTCCTGGCAACGAACAGGCCGTGAATACACCAGTCTCGCAAATCGGTGAATGGACGGTAGACCATGCCAGCGGTGATGACAAATGCAGCGCGTATAACGTACTGGTTGGCACTTCATCTGCTGTTCAGCTTCCCGCGACGGTCTCACAACCGATTCCCTACGCTCTGGAATCCTTTGTCAACTACATCCCAAAGCGCCTGGATCCTCCTCCGCGGGCGATCTTCGCCTGACGTGATTCGCGCGCATTGAGCGCGCGAATGTATCGAAATCCCCCTTTGCTACAGAGCCCACAGCCTCTGGCTTGCGTTGCGCATTGGGGTTTAATTTCTTGCGAGGATTTTATGAATTCATTTTTCCCAAGTTGGCCACAGCTAACAAAGGGGGGGTTATCTTTGGTATTCGCCCTGGGCGCCACCGTTGCCTTTGCCCAAGGTAGCCCCAGCGTACCACCCCCCAAACTGACCTACCACTCTGTATGGGCCCAATACCAGGGATTCACAGAGCAGTCTGTCACCCCCTGGCAGCAAACCAATGACACAGTAGAACGCGCGGGTGGCTGGCGGGCCTACGCCAAGGAAGCGCGGCAACCCGAAACACCGGACAAGAGTGACGCTAAGCCCGCCACTTCCGGTGTGAAGAGCCAGCAGGGGGGCAAACCATGATAAAAATGGTTGCCCTTTCTGCGAATCGTATGCCAAGCCGTTTTGGCAAGAAGACACTGGTGGTTGCTGCCACTCTGATCGTTCTTTCAGGCTGTGCCAGCATTGATTTTGACAAAACCTTGGCCACGACCAACCGCGACGCAGCCGGATTCACAGACGGCAATCTGGCACTGGTTCAGACCAAAGAGCAGCGTGCAGACCGGGATAGGGTCGCATCGGAGATTCTGGGCAGGCCCTTGGGCCAGAGTGAAGCGGTGCGGCTGGCACTGGTAAACAGTCCAGCACTACAGGCGCTCTTGGCGCAGAGTTGGGCGGATGGCTCCAAGGCAGCTCAAGCTGGACGCATCTCCAACCCGATCTTTTCATTCGAGAGTGTTCGGTTTGCCGATGAGTTGGAATTGGGAAGGCAGCTTTCCTTTGGTTTGCTCGATATCTTGACTCTGCCTCAGCGCGCCAGGATTGCTGAACGTCAGATCGCACAGCAGCAGGTACGGCTGACCACCGCCGTCGTCTACCAGGTTACCCAGGTGCGCCAGGCCTGGGTAAGGGCCGTCGCAGCCCAGCAAAGCCTTGGCTACGCCAGTCAGGTTAACGATGCAGCACAAGCCAGCAGCGAACTGGCTCGCCGCTTGTACGCAGCGGGCAACTTCAGCAAGTTGCAACGTGCCCGCCAACAGGCGTTTTACGCCGACTCGGTCACGCAGTTGGCGGCAGCGCAACACGCGAGCGTCTCGACACGAGAGGAATTGGCGCGTCTGCTTGGGTTGACCGACAGCCAGGTCGAAGCATTGGTGCTGCCTGAACGTCTGCCGGATTTGCCAAGAACCCCGCGGTCACCGGGAGAGGTCGGTCAATGGGCCAGCCAAAGCAGGCTGGATATTCAACTGGCCAAGTCAGAGTTTGAGGGTGCTGCGCGCCTACAGGGACTGACCGCTATAACCAGTCTTACTGACATCGAGCTGGGCATTCGTCGTGGGACTGTCTTTGACAATGCCGCCGGCACCGAAACCTCAAAGCAAGGGTATGAGGTGAGCGTTCGCCTTCCTGTGTTTGATTGGGGTGGCAATCAGCGCGACAACCTGAATGCACAAACATTGGCGGCCGCAAATCGACTAGAGGCTGCGGTTAGGGCCGCAGGATCCAGTCTGCGTGAGAGCTACTCTGCCTACCGAACTGCATTCGATGTATCGAAGCACTTCCGCGATGAGGTCGTTCCACTGCGCAAGACGATTTCCGAGGAAAACGT
>CAZMXB010000529.1:0-2934 GCA_964569855.1 uncultured Rhodoferax sp. | reverse complement strand
GTACCCGGCGACCTGCGCCTCTGCGCCGAGGATTTGGGCGTCGGTGACTTTGGCCTGCAGTGTGCTGCGCGGGCATGGGAAATGTGGTCAGGCGGCAACCAGTGGTCGGCCTATGACAGCTACCTGACCTTCTTCCAGGACGTCGCCGAGCTGCCGATCGACTATTCGGCCTATAATCACTGGCGAACGCTCGCCGAACGCGCCGGGCCGCGCATCATGCATCCGGATTTCTGCATGATCTCCGATCGGCCATCGGTGCTCAAGGTGAATCAGAACAACCAGCCGCATTGCGAGGATGGCCCGTTCTGCGCCTGGCGCGACGGCAGCGAACTCTATTCTTGGCACGGCTCTCGCCTTCCGGCCCGCTGGGTGCGCGAGCGCGAGACGATCGACCCGACCGAGATCCTGCGCGAACGCGACGTTGAGCTGCGCGCCGTTGGTGCGGCGTGCGTCGGGTGGACGCGAATGCTGTCCGCGCTCGATTACAAGATCATCGACGCTGATCCCGACCCGTCTCACGGCGAGCTGATCGAACTGCGCCTTGAAGGCCTGCCCCAGCCGGGGCGCTTCCTCAAGGCCGATTGCCCGCGCAACGGCACGATCTGCGAGGGCGTGCCCCTCGAGATCGACAGCGTCCTTGCGGCGCAGGCCTGGCGCGTTGGCCTTGAGCCTCACGAATTTACCTACCCCACCGTCCGCACTTGAAAGGAACAGGACATGGATCAGAAGACCGTTACCAGCCGTGAGGTTGTCGGCGCGCAGGGTGAAATTACCATCTTCCGCGTCGATCAGATGCCGAGCGGCCTCGCGCAGTTCATCGAGACCGACAAGCGGGGCCGCCCGATCATCAGTCATTCGGAAAGCGGCAACCACCACATTCTTGAGCGTGCATGCGCGGTTATGGAGAAGCCGAACCCGCCTGCGGGTATGCGCATTCTCTACGCACTCCTCGAAGAGCCGACGCAGCTGTTGCAGGACGCTGACGAGCCCCACGGCTCGCACACCCTCGATCCGGGCGTCTACGAATTCCGCATCGCGCGCGAATTCGATCCGTTCAGCGAGCAAATCCGCCAGGTCGCTGACTGATGACCGGCACCCTCACCCCGCGCGAGAGCCGGGTGCTCGCTATCGTTATTGAGGCAGCAGCGCGGGGCGAGGTCTGCCCGATGAACCGGGAGATAGCCGCCGTGACGGGCACCAGCCCACCAAGCGCCAGCGATGCTATCGCCCGGCTGGAGCACAAGGGCTTCATCGCGGTCGCCCGCACGCGCGCCTCGCGCGTCGTGACGGTCCTGTCCTCGGGCCAGTCCACCATGGCGCCTCCGGGCATGCTGCGGGACAGCGTGCCGCTGGCAACGCTACCCGCCCGCGAGAGGCTGGCGGAGCTTGTTGCCGAGGGCATGGCCTTATGTGATACGAGGAAGGCTCTGCGCTGCTCCTCGGGGCGTGTGGCAGCCTTGTGGCAGCAGATTTGTGACGGGCTCGGTTCGCAGGCCGTTTAACGAGGAGCGAGAAGATATGATGGCTCAGGTTGTAGGTGCTCGCATCCGGCAGACCATGGCCGAGCGCGGGTTCTCTATCGTGACCTTGGCCGACGCCGCCGGCTACGCGCCGAACACGGTGTGGAAGTATTGCCACGGCACGGTGAACCCGAAGCTGGTCACGGTAGCCGACATCGCCAAGGCCCTCGGCGTGTCACCGGGCTGGCTGTGTTTCGGCGAAGGCGTCGGAAGCCCTCCCACCCAACATCAAGGAGACCGACTAGATGCCCCGACCCAAAGGCCCGAAAATACCTGTCCCGACGGATTTTGCCGAAGTCGCGCCGACCATGTTGCGCACGCAACTGCGCCGGCGCTACGGCGTCAGCAATGATGTCGTGACGCGGTGGGTTAAGGAGACGGGCACCATGACCGCGGGCCGTCTAGCGCAAAAACGCTCGGTCCCTGGTGACTTCGCCACCCTCGCGCCTACGATGAGCCTGACGTCCCTGCAGAATCATTACAGCGCAGGGGAACGAACGGTTAAGCGCTGGCTGCGGGAGTCGGGCGCCAAGGCGGCGCTGTACAAGTCGGTTCTCCCCCAGCGGCTAGGCGCGCCCACGCCGCACTTCTGCCGGGCCGTCGCCCCGACCATGACACATCCTTCCCTCCGCGCGCACTACGGCGTCGGCGCGGCTACCGTGGCGCGATGGGTCAGGGAGGCCGGAGTGCCGACGCTGGGCATTCTGCACCCCTCGCCACCCCCGATACCGGGCGGCATGGTGTTCAGGGGCCATGCTGCCGGCCTGGTCCTGCGTGATCTGCGCCAGCGCTCCATGTACGACGACGCGGCGGACACCCTGCGCCGTGAGCGGTTCGTCGTGTTCCGCTGCGACGGGCGCGGCCGGGCCGATCTGAAGGGCACGTACTGGCGTATCGGCAATACGCTGCTGACACCGGACGAGTTGCTGCAACGGGCTGAGAAGTACAGGAAGCGCGAACGGGACTTGCAAGTCGGAGTTGCGGATGGTAGGAACGCTGCGTCAGCAACGATTTAGGAGATTCGGGATATGGCGTGCACATTCCTTGGCATATCAGCCTATCTCTCGGGGGCGGGCGTTTTCGCCAGATGTTTCGTGTGCCATCACGCCGAGCAGTATCCGGTGCTGAACCGGTGTGGCGTAGACACTGTCTTCTGCCTGTTCTTCGCGGCGTTGTGGCCTGTAGCGACGCTCATGCTGGCGTTCGACGAATACCTGCGCCGCAACTCGGCCAAGCCCTCCAACAACGTGTTCACCCACTGGCACAACAAGGATCGTAACTCGTGACCACTACCACATTCGACGAGCGCCTCGAGGCCATCAACACCGCGATCAAGCGCGGCGGCGGTATCGTCGCCTTCGCGCGGCACCTCGGCTGCTCGCACCAGAATATCACGCAGATGCGCCAGAAGGGC
>CAZMXB010000528.1:0-2941 GCA_964569855.1 uncultured Rhodoferax sp. | reverse complement strand
TCCAGAAACTCATACATTTGCACGCCACGCAGGGTGACCATGCAACCGATCGCCTGGCCTTCGCGGATCTTGAAGCCGGCGATGGCTTTCTTGGCCTTGGTCACCACCGGCTTCTGGCCGGCAATCTTGGTCAGATCGCTCACAGCGTTGTCCATGACCTTCTTGTCGGCAACCGCCTCGCTCACACCCATATTGAGCGTGATTTTGGACAGGCGCGGAACCTGCATGGGCGACTTGTAGCCAAACTTGGCCATCAATTCGGGCGCGATCTTTTCGCGATAGATTTGCTGCAGTCGAGCCATGGTCATGCCACCTTGATTTCTTCGCCGCTGGACTTGAAAACGCGAGCGCGCTTGCCGTCAGCCAACACCTTGATACCTACGCGGTCCGCCTTGCCTGTCGCAGCATTGAAAATTGCTACGTTGGACTGGTGGATGGGCATTGTCTTTTCAACAATCCCGCCAACCGCACCCTTCATGGGGTTAGGCTTGGTGTGTTTCTTCACCAAGTTAACACCATCAACCACCAGATGAGAGTCATCCTTGCGCAGGGACACCGTCCCGCGCTTACCCTTATCGCGGCCAGCGATAACGATAACTTCATCGCCCTTGCGAATCTTATTCATGGCGCGTCCTTACAAAACTTCAGGGGCCAGGGACACGATCTTCATGAACTTTTCGGTACGCAATTCACGCGTCACGGGTCCAAAGATGCGGGTGCCGATAGGCTCCAACTTGGCATTGAGCAACACGGCTGCATTGCCATCAAACTTCACCAGAGAGCCATCGCTGCGACGGATGCCCTTGGCAGTGCGAACCACGACCGCGCTGTAGACTTCGCCCTTTTTGACGCGTCCGCGGGGTGCAGCTTCTTTGATGCTCACTTTGATGATGTCACCGACGCTGGCGTAGCGACGCTTGGAACCGCCGAGCACCTTGATGCACAGGACGGACTTCGCGCCGGTATTGTCAGCGACTTCTAATCGAGATTCAGTCTGGATCATTTCAATATTCCCAACTTGCACCAGGAGCAGCGCTTGCCAGCTCACCGGCAAACACCAACAACGAGTCAGTCTTGGGCCCGCTGTACTTGGCGCGAACCACTCGCGCCACATCCATTTGGGCAGAACCTTCTGCTTTTTCAAGCGAAGCCCGCTAGTATGCCACAGCTTTCTTGTTTCTGCAATACTTTTTTGTGCGCCGGTCGCAAACAAACCTGTTGTTTGGAGCGCACAGCCCGGTTTCTCGCCTGCGACAATGAGATTCCACCGCTCGCAGACAGTGTCGCACCCGTCCTCCAGGAGAATCCATGCACCAACACCACATCGCCTTTGTCGGCGGCGGCAATATGGCCACCGCAATGCTCAGCGGACTACTGAAGCAGGGCTGCGCCACCTCGCAGATCGACGTAGTAGAACCCTCCGCCGAAGCCAGAGAGCGGCTGAAGTCGAATCTGAACATTGCCGCCCAAGCCCATGCCGGCCCGTTTTTATCAAGCGCCAACATCGTCATATGGGCGGTCAAGCCCCAGTTCTTCAAGGATGCTGCACTACCGACCCGGTTTTTCACCCGTGACGCCTTGCATATCAGTGTGGCAGCCGGCATCCCCAGCGACAGCATTGCCAAATGGCTGGGGAATGAACGCGTGATCCGGACCATGCCCAACACACCTGCACTGATCGGCAAAGGCATAACCGGACTGTTTGCGCGCGCTGCCGTAACCGAAACCGACCGCCAACAGGCCGAGCGCATTGTCTCAGGCATGGGGCGTTACCTTTGGTTGCAAGACGAAAGCCAACTTGACGCTGTGACCGCTCTGTCCGGCTCCGGCCCCGCCTACATGTTTTATTTGATGGAGGCGATGACGACCGCTGGAGCAGAAATGGGACTGACGCGCGAGCAGGCTTACCAGCTCGCCGTGGCCACCTTCATTGGCGCGGGCGAGCTGGCGCAGTCCAGCCACGAACCCCCGGAAATCCTGCGCCAGCGCGTGACATCCAAGGGCGGCACGACGCACGCAGCCATCGTTTCCATGGACGAAAACCACGTCAAGGACCTGTTTGCCAGAGCGATCCGCGCTGCCCACCGTCGCGCACGGGAGATCGGCGCAGAGTTCGGCGAGGCTTAAGCAGAATGGCCTGTTAGCCCTCTTAGACTCAACTCGCGAAGCTCCTATTTGGATAGCGCCTGCCAAAACCCCGGGGTGCTGTAGTGGTGCTTGAGGAAGTCAATCCACAACCGCACCCGCAACGGCAGATGCTTGCGCTGGGGAAAAACGGCGTAAATGCCATTGGGTGGGGCGGCATAATCTTCCAGCACGGCCACCAACTGTCCGGCACTGATTTCGGCCTCCACCTCCCAAGTGCTGCGCCATGCAATGCCATAGCCGGCCAAACACCAGTCGTGCAGCACCTGACCGTCCGAGCAATCCAGCGGCCCGACCGGCTTGAAATGAAGGACTTCTCTGTTCTGGCCTTGGGCGATACTGAAAGCCCAGCCCCGCGTCTGGGACGCATCACTGGACAGCGTCAGGCAGTCAAACCGCGCCAGATCCTGCGGACTCTGCGGTTTGCCGTAGCGCGTCAGGTAGGCCGGTGTGGCTACACACAGGCGCCGGTTATCGGCCAGGCGCAGGCTCACCAGGGAAGAGTCCGGCATATCGCCCACCCGCACCGCGCAGTCGTAGGCCTCGCCGGCAATGTCAACCACCCGGTCCGAGAGGTTCAGCGAAATAGTGACCTCGGGGTGCAGTTCCCGAAACCGCGGAACCAACGGTGCCACATGGCGGCGGCCAAAGCCGGCCGGTGCGGTGATGCGCAAATGCCCGCTGGCCTTGACACCTCCGGCGCTGACACTGGCCTCAGCATTTGCCAAATCCGAAAGTAGGCGCTGACAATCTTCCAGAAAGGCGCTGCCCTCATGCGTGAGGGTGATGCGCCGCG
>CAZMXB010000527.1:0-2957 GCA_964569855.1 uncultured Rhodoferax sp. | reverse complement strand
CGCGTGAGGGCGCCAAGGTGGTGGTGTCTGACGTGCAGGTCGCTGCAGGCGAAGAAACCGCTGCCATGGTGCGCGCGCAGGGCGGCGAAGCGGTCTTTTTTGCTGCCGATGTTGGCTTGCCTGATGACAGCCGCGCCCTTGTGGAAAAAGTACTGGCACTCTACGGGCGCCTGGACATCGCGTGCAACAACGCTGGCATTGGCGGTCCCGTAGCGCTTGCCGCAGACTATCCGCTTGATGGCTGGGCCAAGGTCATCAACATCAATCTGTCGGCGGTGTTCTATGGCATGCAGCAGCAGATCAACGCCATGCTGAAATCCGGAGGCGGAGCCATTGTCAATATGGCCTCGGTGCTCGGCGCCGTGGGCGGCGCGCGCTCGTCGGCCTACACCGCAGCCAAGCATGGCGTGGTCGGCCTGACCCAGGCCGCAGCGCTCGAATATGGCAGCATGAACATTCGGGTGAACGCCGTGGCGCCGGGGTTCATTCACACTCCCATGGTGCACAACCTGGAGCAGGACCCGGCCGTAAACGCTGCGCTTATCGCCGCTCACGCCCTGGGCCGCCTGGGCCAGCCTGAGGAAGTGGCGGAAATGGTAGCCTGGCTGGCGTCGGACCGGGCTTCGTTTGCAACTGGCGGCTACTACCCTGTCGACGGTGGCTACCTGGCGCGTTGATTACCCGGGCTGCCTGGTGGTGCTTTGCCTGCTGGCGGCCTGCGGCGCGCCAAGCTTTGACGCGGCTTGGGAAACCCTCAACGCCCGCTTGGACCGCCCTGCCAGAGACCACGCTGCATTGCAGGCCAAGGAGTTTCAGATTCAGGGTCTCAAAGGCCTTGGGGGCCCATCGGTGAGCGTGTTTGCCTCCAGACTGGTACATGACGCCAATCCGACCGAGCCCATGGCAGTTATGTCGTGCCAGCCGTGGCGCAGTTGATTGCGCAGCAAACGATATTGATGGGCACCGCCCCGCTGGTTGGCACTTGGGCCGAGGCCGGATGGCAGCGGGTCAGTGCAACTGTCTGGTGTGGACGCATCCTGGGCCAGGGTAGAGCCGGCGTTGCCGTCAGTTTGCTGTTCTTTGGCCGGGTTTTCCTGTTGCAGGACTACCCGCGCGGCGGCAATTCCTTGAGGCGCCCTCGTGTTGCTGCTGCTCTATGTGCCGGCGGTATGCAGGTGTGGTGCCTGGCTCGGCGTTGCTTTGGGAACCGGGAACGCGCTCTGCAGGTGCAGCTGTTCACGGCCCTGCCAGTGGCATTTTTTGTCCGGTTTTCTCTCAGCTATTTAGGCCTCAAGCCCTCGTCAATATTGAGCAAATAGCTTCTGAATCGATAGCAAATATTCTGTGTCGATCAGTGCTGTTGAGCAGACCTAGTGCCTGCTGCTCGCCCGCCTCAGGTCGACCTGCACCCTGCCCACAGGATGCCTTCAGAATCATGTCCGGCCTGGTCGGACATCTGCCACTGATCCTTTGCCAGCATGCCATGACCCACCAATCCAGTCTTTTTCCGGACGATCTGGCGTCGCTCCGCAGAGTCTGCCCAACGGTAACGCATTGGCGGCCAGCGCACTCAGGCGCGGTACCGCCCAGTCGTCGCCAGCGCAGAAGCGCATTAACCAGTTGGTGCTGCAGGCGCAAACGCTGGTGCGCAAGATAGACGACCCGCGCCGGGCACATGCGCGACATGGTGGTTTGGCTGGATGCCCGCCTGCAAAAAAAGGCTGACCGCCAGGCAGCGGCAGGTGGCGGGCGAAATCCCGTGTGGTCTGGCGGGCCCCCTTGGCGCGCAGGGCGACGCGCAAATGCAGGCCCTGCACGACGCCTACAGCCCCCAAACGCTCGCGGATACGCAGAAGGACGCCGCTGCCGATAGGCAACGCATGGTGGAAGAAGTGCTGGGCGAATCGCTCGGCGAAGGCGATGCTGTCTTTGGCGGTGTTGAAAAATTGTTGATTGCGGCCCAGCAGAAGATGCGGGCCCGCGACATGCAGGAGGAGGAGGCCAGAGCGCAACGCGCTGCAAAGAAACAAAAGTCGGCCGCCCAGCTCAAAAAGGAAGAGATCGCGTCGGACCACGCACAGAACGCCGACGGTGCCTTGCGCACCCTGTACCGTCAACTCGCCAGTGCCTTGCACCCGGATCGCGAGCCGGACGCGCAGCAAAACCTTCAGGCCGATATCGCCATGATGCAACACGATTTGGGGCGGGTGCAGGCGGACGATGCCTACTTCAAGCGTTGGCTCAAGGAGCCGCACCCATTGGCGCAAGAGGACTATGACCCTCTTGACTTCTTCTGTCGCAATGTTTCAGCTTAAAAAGTGCCGCTAGCCCTCGTGGAACATATGCGGGTAGCTCCTGGATTCATAGCGAAAAGATCTTCCCCGGGTTCATGATGTTCAGCGGGTCCAGCGCCCGTTTGATGGCGCGCATCATGTCCACTGCGCCAAGCCCCGTCTCGGTCACCAGAAATCCCTGTTTGTGCAGGCCCACGCCGTGCTCGCCGGTGCAGGTGCCACCCAGCTTGAGCGCGCGCTCGACCAGTTGGTTGTTCAAGCGCTCGGCGGTTTCGCGCTCGGCAGGGATGTTGGGGTCAATCAGATAGCCCATGTGGAAGTTGCCGTCACCGACGTGGCCCACCAGAAAGTAGGGAATACCAGCCTCTTGTGCCTCGGTCACCGAGTCTAAGAGCGCGTCGGCCAGGTGCGAGATCGGCACGCAGGTGTCGGTGGTGATGGCGCGGCAGCCCGGGCGCGACTGCACGCCGGCAAAGTAGGCGTTGTGCCGCGCCGTCCACAGTTTGGTGCGTTCCTCGGGCGTGGCGGCCCAGGCGAAGGCGCTGCCGTTGTTGTCGGCAGCGATGGCCTGCACGGTTTCCACTTGCTCTTGCACGCCAGCCGGTGAACCGTGGAACTCCATCAGCAGCATGGCGCTCTCGGGCAGGCTTAAGTGGGAATGCT
>CAZMXB010000526.1:2752-2969 GCA_964569855.1 uncultured Rhodoferax sp. | reverse complement strand
ATGTAGGGCTGATGAAATTTGCCCCTGCCCGCACACTGAGCGCTCTTCTCCACGGCACCCTGCGGGGCCTGCTGCGCGCGTGGGTGCTGGTGTTGCCGCTGGTGGTGGCGTTGTCGCTGATCCGGCTCGGACAACTGGCGTATTTCTGGCCCACCGGCTTTCAGGTTTCTACTTCCGACCTGGCCAGTGTGGTGGTGCAGGGTTTGCGTTTTGACCT
>CAZMXB010000526.1:0-2742 GCA_964569855.1 uncultured Rhodoferax sp. | reverse complement strand
CGCCTGACGGAGGCTTTCCAGACCCTGCCCAACTTCCTGCTGCTGCTGGTGTTGCCCTGGGTGTCGGGGCGCGTGCAGGGGCGCATTGCCGCAGGCCTGGCCTTTGTTTATGTGATGCTGTCGCTGGTCAATCTGCATTACTTCGGGTTCTACAAGACGCCCATTGATTCGTTGGTGTTTGGCCTGGTGGAGGACGACACAGTGGCTGTGCTGCAAACCATCTGGCGTGATTTTCCGGTGGTCTGGACGCTGTTACTGGCAGTGCTGCTGACGGTGCTGTCGGTGGCGCTGCACCGGGTGCTGGTGCGCCATATCCAGCCCGATACGCTAATGCAGACGCGCCCGCTGATGGTCAAGCTGGTGGCGGTCATTGTCATATTTTTTGCAATGGCTTTTGCCGGCAAGGGCACGCTGCGGCAGATGGCCCTGCAGCGCCAGCACCTGACGGTAACCACCTCGCAGTTTCTCAACGATATGGTGCCCAACGGCGTCATTGCCATGAAGTACGCCTGGGACAGCCGTGGTCAGTCCCAGAACCTGCAAAACCCGCTGACCGGACTCAAGGCCATGGGTTTTGACTCGCCGCTGGCCGCTGCCGAGGTGTTGGGCATGCCGCACGGCTCTGAAGCCGCCGTCAAAGCGGCATTGACTGCGCATGCGCCGCTGGCGACGGGAGCCACCAAAAAGAACCTGGTGTTTTTCTTGATGGAGTCCTGGAGTGCTGAGCCCATGCGCTACCAGGGGCCGACATTTGATGTGCTGGGGCGTCTGGCCCCCACGCTTGACAAAGCCTGCCACTTCAACAATTTCGACTCCGCCCACGCTGGCACGCACCCGTCGCTGGAGGCCATCCTTTTTTCCACGCCGATCACGCCGCTGACTTTGGGAGATGTGGGGCGCAGTCCGATTCCCTGGGCGATTCCAAAGGTCATCAAGGAAGCCGGTTACCAGACCCTGTTCGTCACCTCGGCGCGCTCTGGCTGGCGCGACCTGAACCGTGTGCTGGTGGCCCAGGGCTTTGACGAGGTGGTCGATGCCAATACGCTGAAGAAACAGTACCCCGATGCCAATCTGGGTATCTGGGGCGTATGGGACAGTTATGTCTTCAAGTACCTGAACCAGCGTCTGGCGGCCCAGCCTGCGGACAAGCCCATTTTTGTCTTTGTGCTGACCAGCACCAACCACCCACCCTACGACCTGCCCAAGGATTACCAGCGGGTGCCGCGCGACATGGCACAGTGGAAGGGCGAGACCACGTCCGACACCCTGCTGCTGAATCTGGATTCCTACCACTATGCGGCCGACCTGTTGGGTGGTTTTGTGCAGGAAGTGGAAAAGGGACCCTTCCAAAAGAACACCATCATTGCCGCCACCGGTGACCACAATGTGCGCTCATTCGGCATGTATGCCCAGGCCGATCGGCGCTACCTGATGCGCCAGGTTCCGTTTGTGATCTGGGGTGAGGGCCTGGACTGTGGCCCGCAGCGGGCGCTTCCAGCCAGCCACCGCGACATGTTCGCGACCTTGTTGCCGCTGATCGGTGTTACCGGGGCGTATGTCAACAGCGGTCGCAACCTGCTGCATACGCCGCAAGGCGTGCCACTGGATGCGCCACGCGCCATGTTTTTCACCGGTGAAGCCCGCAACACACAGGGCTTGTGGCAACTGGGAAACAAGGACTCTTTTGTCTGCAGCGCAGAACGGCCGTCGACAGACTGCCAATTCAACGCGCTGGACGACCAGCAGGAACGGGCCCGCTACGGCCTGCTGGACTGGAATGTACGGATATCACTCAATAGAAAATGACCTTGCGGGGCAGACCGCAGCGCAAGGCGCAAGCTCCGTCCCCTACTGAATGGAAACTATGTCAACCAAACTCAGCGATCTCTTTGCCCATAACCGGGCGTGGGCGGCACAGATGGAGTCCGAGCGCCCGGGCTTCTTCACCAACCTGAAGGCACAACAAAAGCCCCGCTACATGTGGATCGGCTGTTCCGACAGCCGAGTGCCCGCCAATCAGATTACGGGGCTGGAGCCGGGCGAGATCTTCGTGCATCGCAACGTGGCCAACGTGGTGGTGCACTCGGATTTGAACGCCCTGTCCACGATTCAGTTTGCCGTAGAGCGCTTGCAGGTAGCACACGTAATGGTGGTCGGCCACTACGGTTGCTCGGGCGTGCAGGCGGCGCTGGAAGGTGCGCGTATCGGCCTGGCTGACAATTGGCTGCGCCATATCCAGGATGTGCGCGACCGCCACCGGGATGTGCTGGAGCTGATCCCCGAGCATGGCCGCGCCGATGCATTGTGCGAGCTCAACGTGATTGAGCAGGTGGTGAATGTTGCGCAGACTACGGTCCTCAAGGATGCGTGGGCGCGCGGGCAGGGAGTGACGCTGCATGGTTGGGTCTACGGTCTGCACGATGGCCTGTTGCAGGACTTGCACATGACGGTGGGCGGTACCGATGATCTGGACGCGCTGTACCGGCAGGCCCTCTCAGGGGTGCGGCTGATCCCCCGGCACTGAAAACCTTGAGAAAAACAAGCCTCTAGCCCTCGCCAATGCTGCGTAAGTAGCTATTAAAGTTATAGCATCATGTTCCCAACCCGACTGGACTCCTCAATTGCCTACGACATCGCCAAGGCGATGATGGACGGCTTCAACCGCCACTACCAGTTGTTTCGCACCGAGTCGGCCCGCGCCAAGCACCGGTTTGAAACGGCCGACTGGCACGGCCAGCAGCG
>CAZMXB010000525.1:0-2981 GCA_964569855.1 uncultured Rhodoferax sp. | reverse complement strand
TGAAGATCCTGCGCGACGACCCGCTGACCGCCGACATCCCGGTGCTGGCGCTGAGTGCCAACGCCATGCCGCGCGACATCGAAAAAGGCATGGAAGCCGGCTTCTGCCGCTACCTGACCAAACCCATCCGGATTGTCGAGTTCATGGAGGCTATGGATGTAGGCCTGGCGGCTGGCGACGCCCTGCGCCCGGCAATATGAGCGAAATATGTCTCCAGCCCTCGTAAACATTGCGTAAGCAGCTATAAATTCAGGAGCACTTTTCTTGACGACACCGCCCATACCTGCTGATGCCCCGGCCGTCGGTTTTCCGATCGTGGGCATCGGCGCCTCCGCCGGTGGCCTGGCGGCGTTTGCCGCATTTTTCTCGGGCATGCCGCCTTTGGCCGACCCCGGCATGGCTTTTGTGCTGGTGCAGCACCTGGCACCCGACCACCAGAGTTTGTTGACCGAGCTGCTGCAGCGCACCACCCGCATGAAAGTCGTGGAGGTGACGGACGGCATGGTGGTGCAGATCAACTGTGTCTACATCATTCCGCCCAACCGCGACATGGCGTTTTTGAACGGTGCCCTGCACCTGATGGAGCCCACGGCCGCCCGCGGGCACCGCCTGCCGATTGATTACCTGTTCCGGTCGCTGGCGCAAGACCTGCATGAGCGGGCCATCGGCATCGTGCTGTCGGGTACCGGAAGCGACGGCACGCTCGGTGTGCGCGCCATCAAGGAGGGCGGGGGCATGGTCATGGCGCAGTACCGGGCGTCGTGCGAGTTTGATTCCATGCCGCACAGCGCCCTCGCCACCGGTTTTGTCGACTACGAATTGCCCCCCGCCGAAATGCCGGCCCAGTTGCTCGCCTACACCAACCACGCCTTTGGCAGACCACCGCGCAGCAATGAGACGGGGCCGACCTTACCGCAGTCCGAGAGCTCGCTGAAGAAGATTTTTGTGCTGATGCGGGCCCAGACCGGCCACGATTTCTCGCAGTACAAACCCACGACGATTTACCGCCGCGTCGAGCGGCGCATGGCGGTGCACCAGGTGGAAACGCTGGAAGCCTACGTGCAATACCTGCAGCAATCGGCAGCCGAGGTGGAGGCCCTGTTTCGCGACCTTCTGATCGGTGTTACCAATTTCTTCCGTGACCCCGACGCCTTTGTGGCGCTGGAGGCACAGGTTATTCCGAAGCTGTTTGACAGCAAGCCCCCGGGCTCGTTGGTACGGGTCTGGACCACGGGTTGCTCGACTGGCGAGGAAGCCTATTCCATCGCCATTTTGTTGCAGGAACGGCTGGAGGTCCTGAAGCAAAACTACCGGGTCCAGGTGTTCGCCACCGACATCGACAGCCGCGCCATTGCCACGGCGCGCGCCGCGCTTTACCCGGCCAGCATTGCGCAGGACATCAGCCCCGAGCGTCTGGCACGCTACTTCACGCCCGAGGGTGATGGCAGCATGTACCGCGTGCACAAGGGCATTCGCGATTTGCTGGTGTTCTCGGAACAAGACCTGATCCGGGACCCGCCTTTTTCCAGGCTCGACCTGATCAGTTGTCGCAACCTGATGATCTATCTGGGTTCGGATTTGCAGAAAAAACTGGTGGCACTTTTTCACTATGCGCTGAACCCCGGAGGCACGTTGTTTCTGGGCACCTCGGAGACCGTGGGAGATTTTCGCGACCTGTTTCCCGTGCTGGACCGCAAGGCCAAGCTGTACCAGCGCAAGGGAGATTTTCAGGGTGCGCAGCGCGCCGCGCTTGGGCGGTTTTTGTCAGCCCCCAAACCCAGGGATGCCAGCCCCGTTCTGACGCAGAGTGGCCCTTATTTGGCCAAACTGTCATTGCGGGAACTGACCGAGCAAACCCTGCTGCAGCACGTCGACAAGGCGGCGGCCCTGGTCAATGCCAATGGTGACGTGCTGTTTTTGCACGGCCGCTCCGGCATGTACCTGGAGCCCGCGCCCGGCGAGGCCGGCATCAGCAACATCCTGAAAATGGCGCGCGACGGCCTGCGCCGTGACCTCACCACGCTGCTGCACAAGGTGGCAACCACCAAAGAACGGATGACGGTCACGGGACTGCGCGTCAAGACCAACGGCCACCACAGCCTGGTCAACCTGACAGTCTGCCCGATCGTGCAGGGTCGGGCGGCGGCGCTGGAGTCACCGCTGTACCTGGTGATCCTGGACCAGGCACCACCGGGCATCGCCCAGGCGGCGCAAATCCAGGCCGCGCCCAAACCCGGCCACCAAGGCGCCAGCCGGGACAGCAACGCCCAGATCGCCGAACTCAACGAAGAGTTGCAGGCCAAGGAAGAATATTTGCACGCCGCCAACGAGGAGCTGGAAACCGCCAACGAGGAGCTGAAATCGTCCAACGAAGAGATGCAGTCGGTCAATGAAGAACTGCAGTCCAGCAATGAAGAACTGGAAACCTCCAAGGAAGAGATGCAATCCATCAATGAGGAACTGACCACCATCAACACCGAATTGCAGACCAAGGTGGCCGACCTTTCCAGGGCCAACAACGACATGAGCAACCTGCTGGCGGGCACCGGCATTGGCACCATTTTTGTCGACTACAGCCTGAACATCCTGCGCTTTACGCCAGCCGCCACCGTGATCATCAACCTGATTCCGAGCGACGTAGGCCGCCCGGTCGCGCACCTGGTGTCCAATTTGGTGGGTTATGACCGCCTGGTGGCCGATGCCCGGGCTGTGCTGGACACCCTGATCCCCAAGGAGGTGGATGTGCAAACCACCGAGGGCCGGTTTTTTACCATGCGTATCCTGCCCTACCGCACGCTGGACAACGTGATTGAGGGCGTGGTGATCACCTTCATTGAAATCACCGACATCGTGCGCACCCGCGAGGCGCTGCGCAAGGCCAACGAACTCGCGCGCCTGGCCGTCGTGGTGCGCGACGCCACCGACGCCATCACCGTGCAGGACCTGGAGGGCCGCACCATCGCCTGGAACCCGGGTGCCGA
>CAZMXB010000524.1:335-2983 GCA_964569855.1 uncultured Rhodoferax sp. | reverse complement strand
AGCAGCACGCGGGCGTCGTCGTTGTCCAGCAGCCGTCCGATGCTGCGCAGCAGCAAACCCCCTGGCATGCGCTCACTCAAATGCCGCAGTAGCCCCTGCGCACGTTCCTCCTTGCCTTCGCCCAAGGCCGATTGCAACCACCCCGGGGTCTGCGCTTCACGATCCGTAAAGGTGGGCTCTGAACCCACCCAGATGTGCAAGCCCAGCTCGGCAATTTGTTGGTCGTGGAGTTGCACCGCCCGTTCAAAAGATTCGTTTTTCAGCATTCGCCTGAGATTCCAGATTTACTTTGCGTCGCCAGGGACGAGTCGCACACACCAGCTCAACGCGGCTTCAGAGCCGCGGCCTTGCTGCAATGTCAGCAAGCAAATTGCACGCCATCCAGTCGCCACACGGGGTAAATCGGAGCACTGTTGCGCCTGATGGCGCAGATGCCACGCAGTACTGCTTACTGACCTGGTAGCACTTCGTCAGCCCAAACCGTAAAGCGATCCAGCGTATTAGGGCCAAATGTGCTGGTCAAGGCCACATCACATGCGTCGCGGCCACGGGCCATGAGCACGCGGCCCATGCGCGGCGTATTGTTTCGCGCATCAAAGGTGTACCAGCGGTCGCCAAGATAGGCCTCAAACCAGCCTGCAAAGTCCATCGGCCCTGGAATGGGCGGGATCCGAATGTCGCCCAGGTAGCCGGTGCAATACCGTGCGGGAATGTTCATGCAGCGGCAAAAGGCGATGGCCAAATGCGCGAAGTCCCGGCACACGCCCCGCCCTTCGTTATACGCTTCCCAGGCCGTGCGGGTTCGCCGCGCGTGGTGGTAGCCAAACTCGATATGCCCGTGCACGAAGTCGCAAATCGCCTGCACCCGATGCCAGCCGGTGGGCCCGTTGCCAAAGTGGTTCCAAGCGATCATGGCGAGTTGGTCAGTTTCGCAATAGCGACTGCCCAATAGAAAGACCAGCGTTTCTTCGGGTAAATGCTCCACCGGAACCTGTTGCGCCCAGGGGGCTTGGGTGTCAACCAGCCCTGAGTCACGGACCAGCGCATCAGCCGTCAAGACAAACTTGCCTGCGGGCGCCACAATTCGACTGCACCAATTGCCAAACAGGTCCCGGTAAGACTGAACGTCGACAGCCGGGCGGGTGATCAGCAGGTCAGGTCGAACCAGATCACCCGATCGCGAATAATGGATGCTCAGCGCCAAAATCATCGGTGTGGGCTGAGGACAGTCGTAGGCAATTTCAAAACCCACCCGCAGTATCAGCCCGCCGTCGGTATTCAAAGGCATTGGGTCGCTCATGGCTGGTCTTTCAGTGCTTCAACACGCGCCGATCGGAAGTGAGCGGTTGGCGAACTACGCCGACAGATGGACGAAGATGCCACCATTTGCAGGATAACACCAGCTTATGATCGGCCGGCATCATATCCGAAGCAAGAAGCACGCCCGAAGAAGAAACTGCAGACCTGGCAGGGGCAGCGGCGACACAGGGTCATGCAAGGTCGTGCACAGTGCCTCCATTAGGTAGTTCACCCGAAACTTTGTCAGAAATCTGTCAGAACCGGCTTCTATTCTGCAAAACGATGAACCCTTCACTAGACATTCAACTCGGTCTTGACGATCTGCTTGCCGACCTGCAATTTGCCCGCAGAAACCAGGAGTTGGGCAGGCTGGCGCTGCTCGCCTATTGTGAAATCAGGAGCTGGGCGCGCCAAGCCGGCAAGCCGGACATTTCCGAAAGTGCGACGAAAATGTTCACGGAGACCCCCTGTGTCTGCAAAGACGAGTTTCTTGTAAAGATCGACAGCATCATCAATACGCTGGAGCGGCACCAGCAGGCTTACCAGAAGTCACGGAGTCAATTTTTGCCACCGTCGGCATTCGCCGCTTGCTACAGCCTCTTGCCGCCTCGCGTTATGTGACGGTGCTGCCACTGAAGTGCTACGATCACTAGCTTTTCGCGGTCCGGACACCACGACCCCACTGGGTCGGACCTTTTTTACTACCCAGCCTCTGGATACACACCATGAACCGCTGCTGTCACGCTGCCGCCACACTGGCATTTTTGATACCCGTCTTTTTCGGCGCTGGCCATAACGCCAATGCTCAAGAGAGCGTGCGTCCGTTCCCAACAACCGCGTTGCGCGGGACGTTGCAGGTGACCAACCCTCCCGAAGTCCTGCTGGACGGTCGGCCAACGCGCCTCTCGCCAGGCGCGCGTATTCGGGGGGTGAACAACCTGCTGGTGATGTCCGGCTCACTGGTGGGGCAAGCACTGGTTGTCAACTACGTGCGCGACCCACAGGGCCAACTGCACGACGTGTGGTTGCTCAACGCCACCGAGGCCCGCCAGCGCATGGCCGACGCGGTGCCAGCAAGCAATTACCAGTCCAGTTACGACACGCCCGATCAGCCCACAAAGTAGTCTCTGCCTGCAGGGCGGTCAGTGCCGTCTGCCGATACGAGTGATCAAAATCAGGCTCTAGCCCTCGTCGGTATTGCACGAGTAGCTAGCAAATTTATAGCATTTCTTGGAGCGCTCGCATGAGCAAAAAAGTATTCATCAAGACCTTTGGCTGCCAGATGAACGAGTACGACTCGGACAAGATGGCCGATGTCCTGGGCGCCGCCCAGGGTTACGAACCCACGC
>CAZMXB010000524.1:0-325 GCA_964569855.1 uncultured Rhodoferax sp. | reverse complement strand
GAAAAGGCGCAGGAGAAAGTCTTTTCCGATCTGGGGCGCGTGCGGCACCTGGCCAAGAAGGGCGTACTCATTGGCGTGGGCGGTTGCGTCGCCAGCCAGGAAGGGGCCGAGATCATCAAGCGCGCACCGTTTGTGGACGTCGTGTTTGGCCCGCAGACCCTGCACCGCCTGCCGGACATGCTCAACGCCAGAGCGGCGCAGAACCGCCCGCAGGTGGACATCAGTTTTCCCGAAATTGAAAAATTCGACCATCTGCCTCCCGCCAAGGTGGCCGGCGCGTCGGCGCGCCAGCCCTGCTGGCCGTCGGCCGACACCAGCACCAGGG
>CAZMXB010000523.1:0-2999 GCA_964569855.1 uncultured Rhodoferax sp. | reverse complement strand
CAACTCACCCTCGAACATCCCAGGTCATTCACACGGAAGCGCAACTCCGCGCACTGATCGGCGAGCCGGCTCAGCTGACTTGCGCCAAAATCAGCAATCGCCTGAACTCCAGACGCGCTCGTTCCTTGAGCGCTCACCTTTCATTTGTATTGCCGCGAGCGATCTAACTGGGAACTGCGATCTCAGCCCGCGTGGAGGGGGCTGCTGGCTTCGTGCGGATTCTTGACGACAGCACGTTGTGACCTTGCCCCTGAATTGAGGAGTTCTTAGCCTCCGATTCATGCAGCCTAAATCTGAATGTCCTTGATTGACCGATGTATGACGACCACTTGATCGCTCGCTTTGTCTAGGGTTTGGCGCAATCGTCAGTTCGTCAGTTTCAATAAATTACTAAGAGAGTATTACCGGGCGCACCTAAGGTCCAAGGCATTTGGAAGGGGTAGGAATTGGCGCTTACGTTGTCTCTTTGCTCAGTCGAGCAGTTCTTTGGGCACGTTACCGCCGTTGGCGGCAAGTTTGGCCAGCACAGTTTTGTGCAGCCACACATTCATTTGGGCCGAATCATCCATCAGGCTGGTCGGGCAGCCGAGCTCGGTGGAGAGTTCCTTGCGCGAATTGAGGCTGCTGTCGATGTCCAGCAGTTTCAGCAGGTCCACAATCGAGGTGCGCCAGTTCAGCTTTTGCGGGTTGGCCGCCGCCTTCTGCTCGAGCTGCGTCACAACATCAACCTCGCGCATTGGCGCTACCAGCTTGGCCCCGGGAGCGACCGACACTGCCGAGGTACTCGCCGGTGAAATCGGCGTGTGCAACATCTCATCGACCTTGCTGCTACCGGCATCGAAACCCAGCTTGTCCAGAATCTTGCTAAAAAATCCCATGCTACTTCTCCTCAGATAATGCGCCTGCGCTTGGCCGCCGGGATGGCGGATTTTCTGCGCTGGTCGCGGCTATATATTACTGACAATCATTGTCTCAACCTGCCAAAAGGCAATCGGTTTTGACTTTCCGCGTCTGTGAGGACTTTTGCACAGGTGGGTCGGTGGTTACGAGTCGCACCTGTACGAAGTCGCACCGCAGGTAAAGCGATCTTGAAAATCAACACCACATTGCCGATGGTGGTAATTGGTAAGTGTCCGGTAGGAGCGCGCACTTTGTTCTGACTTATGTCGAAACCCGCGTCACTGCCGGTCCCCAGCGTATCGACACCATGGGTGACAACTGGTAACTTTGGGCATTCAAAAAATCGCTCTTTTGTCTATGACTGAAATGTGCCCGAGGTTCACATCGATCCGTCACGCCCATCGCAAGTCCGGGGAGAGTGATATTTACGACAAAGGCTTTTCTTCGGTTGATATTGGAGCCGCTTCATCCGGGACCTTGGGTTTGTCAGACACATGATGTTCCATATGCGCCTTCTTCCCAGGCTGCGGTGTCTTATCCGAACCTGGCGCAATCTCTTCGCCGTGGTGCTTCTTTTCTTGTGCAACCTTCTTGTCGTGGGCAATATTGCGTGGGTCTGTCATGGAATATTCTCCTAAATTAATCATATTGGCTATTTGCCTTTGGCCCGTACCCTACCTTGGCAAATCGTTCACTTGGCATGGATGCACAACTCGGTTGGGGGCAAACTGCAAACTGCAAACTGCAAACTGCAAACTGCAAACTGCAAACTGCAAACTGCAGAAACTTCTAATACCGAAGGTAATGATTCAGACAGTCGCCGTCAGTGGTCTGCCGCACACATGTAAAAAGAATGCACTAGGAGGACGGCTCCAATACTGTTCGGTAACCAGTGCAACGAGCATTGAAGCCTGCGTCTGCCCGCACCGTTTTCTATGTCTGCTTGCGTGAGTGATGGGCGCATGCAACGCCTTGCCCCATTCTGGTCGACGGTCACGGAAACGGGGCACTCTTCCTATTGCATTTCCGATTGGACTGCTGCATTTAGGCTCATAACGTTTTACCGATACCCGCTTTTGGGGTATCTCGAAAGATTCAATTGAAAATGAGTGTCAGGTTCACTCGCCAGCCAGAGTCAGTTGAGTGAATCTGGAGTCCGTGCTTCGGTCAGCTACCAGGCGTTGTCGTCAATAAATCAATCACTTCGGTACGCAACCGAGCAATGAGTCACTGTAATGAATCATTGGGTCGGGCCAAAATCACCTAATTCCGCTTGCTAGCAATCAGCGGTTTGATATGCGACGCCTGAACCGTAGGGCGATTGCCTTCTGCCTCCGCCAGCGGTTGAACTTCACGCATCGTGGCAAGACAGCGCTTCGTCAATTCCTGGTAGGTCTGCGTACCGGTAAGTTTCCATGCAATCTCTTCAGCGCGGAGTTTTCGTATCAACTTGGCAGGCACCCCTGCTACCAGAGTTTCCGATTCCACGCGCATGCCCGCAGACACAAAAGCACAGGCAGCCACGATGGCGCGCTCGCCTATTACAGCCTCGTCCATCACCACGGCGTTCATTCCCACCAACGCATCCCGGCGTACGGTGCAACTGTGCAGCACTGCGCCGTGACCAATGTGGCCGTTTTCTTCAACCAGCGTGTCCTGCTGAGGGAATCCATGCATGACGCAGTTGTCTTGCACATTGGCGCCGGCCAGCAACACTATTCGACCAAAGTCTCCGCGCAGGCTGGCGTTTGGCCCTACATAGCATTTTGGGCCGACGAGTACATCACCAATCAGCACGGCGGTTGGGTGTACATACGCGCTTGGGTGCACCACCGGAATCACGCCTTCAATGGAATAGCAAGGCATGGCTTAGGTGCGCTTGGCTACAAGCGTCAATATGTCGTAGCTGGCCACCAACTCACCGAGCTGGTTAGTAACTTCAACATCCCAAGCAACGACGCCTTGACCTATGCCGTTGGCATCTTTCTTGTTTCGGTCAATCTTACGTTTGGCCGTCAAGCGAGCCTGAATGGTGTCGCCGATTCCTACAGGTTTGACGAAGCGCAGCGTATCCAGGCCGTAGTTGGCCAGCACCGTGC
>CAZMXB010000522.1:0-3004 GCA_964569855.1 uncultured Rhodoferax sp. | reverse complement strand
GAATCGACGGGCCAGCCGTCTTGATGGCTTTGCCGTTCTCGTCCAGCATGGCACGCACGCGGCCATAGGTTTGACCAGCCAGCACCACATCGCCGGTCTTGAGCGTGCCCGATTGCACCAACACGGTCGCAACGGGACCACGGCCCTTGTCCAGACGGGCTTCAATCACCAGGCCTTTGGCCATGGCGTCAACAGGCGCTTTCAGCTCCAGCACTTCGGCCTGCAAAAGCACCTGCTCCAGCAGTTCGTCAATGCCCTGACCAGTTTTGGCGGACACCGTAACGAAGGGCGAGCTACCACCAAACTCCTCAGGGATCACCTCTTCAACGACCAGCTCGTTCTTCACGCGCTCAGGGTTGGCATCGGGCTTGTCGATTTTGTTGATCGCCACGACGATAGGAACACCTGCCGCCTTGGCGTGTTTTATGGCTTCCTTGGTCTGTGGCATCACGCCGTCGTCGGCAGCAACCACGAGAATCACGATGTCGGTCGCGTTGGCACCGCGGGCACGCATGGCCGAAAAGGCCTCGTGACCGGGGGTGTCCAGGAAGGACACCATGCCGCGCGGCGTCTCCACGTGGTAAGCACCGATATGCTGGGTAATACCACCGGCTTCGCCCGACGCCACTTTGGCGCGGCGAATGTAATCCAGCAACGATGTCTTGCCGTGGTCGACGTGACCCATGACGGTCACCACTGGCGCACGCGGCAAGGCTTCAGCGTGTTGTTGCTGTACTTCGTCGTCGGTGAAGGCTTCCGCATCGTCCAACGCCGCCACGACGGCCTTGTGACCCATTTCCTCGACCACGATCATGGCCGTATCCTGATCCAGCGGCTGGTTGATCGTGACCATCTGGCCCAGCTTCATCAGATGCTTGATGACTTCGGATGCCTTGACGGCCATCTTGTGCGCCAACTCGGCCACGGTGATCGTTTCAGGCACATGGACTTCCAGAACACGTGCCTCGACAGGTGCTGCAGTCGTCTGGTGATGATCGCGATCACGGTCATTGCTGCCACGACGACCCCGAGGTCCTGCTCGCCAATTGGTTGCGCGCCCCGCACCCGCACCGGTATCACCGCGTGTGGGGATGGCTTTCTTCTTCGCAGGGTCGCCCGCCCAGCTCGAAGACAGCTTGGCTGATTTGACCTCTTTGCCCGTACCGCCAGGGGCATTCACAGGACCACCTGCGGCGGCCGGTTTGGCTGGTTTGGTAACAACCGTACCTGCTGGCGGCTTGTGCAAGGTGCCCTTCATGCCAGCCTTGGCATCTACGACAGGTTTGGCTTCTTCAGGCTTCTTGGCCGTCAGCACCCGCTTGGGTGCGGACATCATCGAGCGAATGGCTGCGGCTTCCGCTTCAGCCTTGCGACGTCGGTCATTGAGGTCCACTGCCCGGGCAGCTTCTTCATCGGAACGGGCTCTGGATTCCGCAGCAGCCTTTTCACGCACGACAGCTTGGGCTGCAGCGCGTGCAACCGCCGCTTCGGCGGCCTCAGCGGTGGCTTCGCTCTTGCTCAGCGTGGCCTGGCTTTTCTTTTCCTGCTCGGCAGCGGCATAACTTGCTGCGCGCTCCTCAGCTTCGCGATGGCGTAACTCGTCGGCTTCACGCTGTCGTCTCTTCTCTGCCAACTCTTCTTCCTGGCGACGGATCAGCTCCGCCTGGCGGCGGGCCTCTTCTTCACGGCGGGCGAGTTCGGTATCGTCGATCAGGGGCGCTACAGGTGCAACGGCGCGCGCTTCCTCTGGAGCCGACTCGGGGGCCACAACAACGTCGTCATCCCGGCGCACAAAAGTGCGCTTCTTGCGCACCTCAACCTGAATGGTGCGAGCCTTGCCCGATGAATCCGCCTGCTTGATTTCCGTGGTCTGTTTCTTGACCAGGGTGATCTTTTTGCGGTCCGGACTGGCCGTGCCGTGCGCAGTCTGCAAGAAGTTCAGCAAACTGTGCTTGTCAGCATCGGTGAGGACATCCGAGGCTGCCGACTTGGCGACCCCGGCCGACTTGAGCTGTTCCAACAGCGTATCGGTGGATTTTTTGAGTTCATTCGCAAACTCGGCGACGGTCGTACTGGACATTTGTTGTGTAACCTTTGGCGGCAGCCCAACCACCAAAGAAGGTAGTTGTTGGCCTTTACTGAAATTTTATTTACATAACCATTACTTTTGAGAAGCGGCTTCATCGGTAAACCAATGTTCGCGCGCTTTCATGATCAGGGTCTTGGCTTCGTCCGCAGACTGGCCGGTAATATCGGTGAGCTCGTCAACCGCCAAATCGGCCAGGTCGTCGAGCGTATGCACCCCGCCGTCGGCCAATTTGCCGATCAACTCCGGCGTCAAACCCTCCAGATCACGCAGGTCTTGTGACACCTCTTCCACACTCTCTTCGTGCGCGATTTCCATGGTCAGCAGTGCGTTCTTGGCACGGGTACGCAGCTCGGTCACCGTCTCTTCGTCGAAGCTTTCGATCTCCAGCATTTCCTGCAGCGGGACATAGGCCACTTCTTCCAGGCTGGTGAAACCCTCGGCGATCAGGATGTCGGCGATTTCCTCGTCCACATCGAGCTTTTCCATGAACAGCTTGCGGCCTTGGTCGGTTTCGCTGGCTTGCTTCTGGGCCGACTCTGCGGCATCCAGAATATTGATGCGCCAACCGGTCAGCTCGGACGCCAAGCGCACGTTCTGACCGCCACGGCCAATCGCAATAGCCAGGTTTTCTTCGTCAACCACGACGTCCATGGCGTGACGCTCTTCGTCCACCACGATGCTTGACACATTCGCCGGGGCCAAGGCACCAATCACGAACTGTGCAGGGTCTTCGCTCCACAACACGATGTCGACGCGCTCACCAGCCAGCTCATTGGTCACACCGTTGACACGGGTGCCGCGCACGCCGACGCAGGTGCCGATAGGGTCTACGCGCTTGTCATGCGATAACACGGCGATCTTGGCGCGCGAACCAGGGTCACGGGCGCAGGATTTGATCTCCAGCAGACCTTGTTC
>CAZMXB010000521.1:0-3044 GCA_964569855.1 uncultured Rhodoferax sp. | reverse complement strand
TGGCTGTTGTCGGCCAGCTTGGTCGACTTGCCGTCCTTCAGCTTGACCACCAGCTCGCCATGCTTGTTGACGACGTAGCCGGTGGCGTCGAGGTGCGAGCCTTTCTTCAGCGGCGCGATGCGGTCGAGCGCGTTGCGCGCCCACTCGATCACCTTGGCGCCGCGCCTGGCGTTGTACTTGGCGCCCTTTTCCAGGCCCTTGGTCTCGGGGATCACGTCGGTGCCGTACAGCGCGTCGTACAGGCTGCCCCAGCGCGCGTTGGCGGCGTTCAGCGCGTAGCGGGCGTTGGTGATGGGCACCACCAGTTGTGGACCGGCCTGCTTGGCCAGTTCGGCGTCGACATTGAAGGTGTTGATCTTGGCCTTTTTGGGGCTCTCGACCAGATAGCCGATTTTTTCCAGATGCGCGCGGTAGGCCGGCATATCGGTGATGGGGCCGGGATTGGCCTTGTGCCAGGTGTCCATCTCGGTTTGCATGCGGTCACGCTCGGCCAGCAGGGCGATGTTCTTGGGGGCCAGGTCGGCCACGATGGCATCAAAACCGGTCCAGAAGGCGGCGCTGGCCACACCGGTGCCGGGCAGGACCCGGGTTTCAATGAACTGATGCAGGTTGCTGGCAACCTGCAGGCGGTGGATCGGTGTGCGTTCGGTCATGGGGGTTACCTCCGGGTTCAGGGATCAATAAATCAAACTAGTGGAAAAAATCCAGCACTGCGCGCAGGTTATCGCCCGTGCGGCTGGGCTGGGTGCCGAGTTCTTCAAATGGCTGCTGGTAGCGGTTGACCCACAGGGTCTGGTAGCCGAACCAGGTGGCGCCCAGGGCGTCCCAGGCATTGCTACTGACAAACAGCAGCTTCGCTGCGGGCACGCCCAGTGTCTGCGGGCCCAGCGCGTAGGCCTCGGGAGCGGTCTTGTAGAGGCGTATCGGGTCGACGCTGATGACGTGGTCCACCAGCGCGTGCAGGCCGCTCGATTTGAGGGCAAGCGTCAGCATGGCGGTGTCGCCGTTGCTCAGGATTCCGGTGGGTACCCCCCGGTCCTTCAGGGACTGCAGCACTTCGCGGTTCTCGGGGAAGGCACTCAAGGACCGGTACTGGTTCATCAACTGCTCCACTTGTGCGCCAAATCCGGCGTCAGCCCTCGTGGAATCTGCCTGGGACACTAGTTTTTTGATAGCAAACACCAGCGCTGCACGGGTCAGGTCCCAAAACGGCAGGTAGTGCTCGCCATGGTTGCTGGTGGTGACCAGCCGGGTGTATTCGATCTGCTTGTCGCGCCACAACACGCTCAACGCCTGGCCTTGGCCAGAGAAAAGTTGCTCGGCGAGCAGTGCCACGCTGTACACATCGAACAGCGTTCCATACGCGTCAAACAGCACTGCCTGTGGCGCAGCCGTGGTCGTTTGCCGGCTTTTGGACGGTTCGGACGCAGTTGTGGCAATGGTTTCGGACATGCCCTACTGTATTACATACTCGATAAATCATTAATTGGATATTATTGAATGTATTCGTGACTTTTATGTAGGTAATTCATGTACGCCGTCCCCACCTCTGATGCCACCAGCAAACCCCTGCCGCTCGCGGGCATCCGCGTTGTGGAGTTCACCCACATGGTCATGGGCCCGACCTGCGGCATGGTGCTGGGCGACCTGGGTGCAGAGGTCATCAAGGTCGAGCCGCTGGCCGGCGACAGCACGCGCAAGCTGCTGGGCAGCGGTGCGGGCTTTTACCCGCTGTTCAACCGTAACAAGAAAAGCATCGCGGTGGACATGAAGAGCGTGCAGGGCCGGGAGGTGGTGCTCAAGCTGATTGCCACCGCCGACATCGTCAGCGAAAACTTCAAAACCGAGACCATGCAAAAACTGGGGCTGGACTACGCGGCTCTCAGCAAGCTCGACGAACGCCTGATCTATGTCAGCCACAAGGGTTTTCTGCCCGGCCCCTACGACCACCGCACCGCGCTGGACGAGGTGGTACAGATGATGGGCGGCCTGGCTTACATGACCGGGCGCCCCGGTGACCCGCTGCGTGCAGGCAGCAGCGTCAACGACATCATGGGTGGCATGTTTGGCGCGATTGGCGCCATGGCCGCGCTGCTGCAGCGCCAGCAGACGGGCAAAGGCCAGGAGGTGCAAAGCGCGCTGTTCGAGAACAACATCTTTCTGGTGGCCCAGCACATGATGCAGTTCGCCGTCACTGGCAAGGCCGCCGCGCCCATGCCCGAACGCATCTCACCATGGGGCATTTACGACGTGTTTAACGTCAAGAACGGAGAACAGATATTCCTGGCCGTGGTGGGTGATGGGCAGTGGAAGACTTTTTGTGATGCCTTCGCATATGCCGACCTGTTTGCCGACCCCCGTGTCATGACCAACAACGACCGGGTGCTGGCGCGCAGCTGGTTGATCCCGGAACTGCGCGCACGGCTCGCCCCGTTCAGCCGTTCCGAGCTCTCACAACGCTTTGAGCAGGTGGGCCTGCCATTTGCGCCGATTTCCGACCCGCAGCATCTTTTTACCGACCCCCATCTGCAGCAGACGGGCGGCCTTGCACCCCTGAAGTTGCCCGATGGTCGCCAGACACAGGTGCCGCTATTGCCCATTACGCTGGACGGCGAGCGCCTGCGCTTGCGGCTGCATCCACCCCGGCTTGGCGAACAGACGGATGCGCTGCTGCTCGGCTTGGGCTACACCATGGAAGACGTCGCGGCTTTGCATGCGGAGGGCATCGTGCTATGAAAAACGTAGCTGCTGCTGCATATTTTTCGAGGGCTGGAGGCCGATTCATCACTGAACCGGCGGGCTAAACCGTGGACAACCTCACGCAACTCGAATCCTTTGTTCCCGTCGCCACCCGAGGCAGCCTGACCGCGGCCGCGCATGCCCAAGGGGTCGCCCCCGCCATCATGGGCCGACGCCTGGACGGCCTGGAAGAGCGTTTGGGGGTGAAGTTGCTGCTGCGCACGACGCGGCGCATCACCCTCACGCATGAAGGCAGCGCCTTTCTGGAAGATTGTCAGCGCCTACTTTCGGATTTGGCAAATGCT
>CAZMXB010000520.1:0-3049 GCA_964569855.1 uncultured Rhodoferax sp. | reverse complement strand
TGGGCCTGCCGTCGGCCCCCACCGCGCGCGCCGCCAGCGCCTTCATGCCAGACCGGTCGCTACAAAATAGTGAGCGACTTGCGCTTATTCCACGAGGGCTGGAGGGCAATTTCACCGCAGGGCCGCCCCAAGGTGAAAGCACCCCCTCGGGGGGCAGCGCAGCACACGCAGTGGCAAGCGTGGGGGCAAATTTCGCTTCAAGCCATACGCTGCAGGTGATCCACACCCCCGGCCACGCGGCCAACCATGTGTGCCTGCTGCTGGTGGAAGACGGTCTGCTGTTCTCGGGGGACCACATCCTCAACGGGAGCACCACGGTGATTGATCCGCCGGACGGCCATATGGGCGATTATTTGCGTTCGCTGGATGCGCTGCAGGCAGCCTGCGCGCAACACGATGTGCAGTTCATCCTGCCGGCGCATGGCCATGTGCTGGGTGGATCGGCTGCTGCGGCCAGTGGTGTCATCACGCACCTGAAAGCGCACCGGCTCAAACGCGAGGCCAAGATCGCTACGGTGATGGCGGCCCACCCGCAGGGCACACTCGATGACTGGCTGCCGCTGGCTTATGACGACGTGGATTCCCGGATCTGGCCGGTTGCCAGGCGTTCGCTGCTGGCCCATGTGGAGCACATCCAAAGTCTGAACAACACCCGGAACGACAACAACCAAGGCCCCGCGTTATGACCAAGCCTACGACGACGAATCCCGGCACTTTGCGTCTTGCGCCCAAGCCCCCTAGAACCGTACCCATAACGCAGCCGGCAGTCCGGCCCGTTGCAGCAGCCGCGCCCGCTCCGGCCAAACGGCCCAACGCCAAGCCCCGCCAACGGCCCATTACCGCGCTGCGCACCAAACCGCCCGCCGCGCCCCAACCTGCCCAACAGCAACCACCGCAGCCGTCCGAAGTGGGCGACCGCCTGGCCAAGCGCGTGGCAGCGATGGTGCCCTGCTCGCGCAGCGAGGCGGAGCAGTACATCGAAGGCGGCTGGGTCAAGGTCAACGGCCAGGTCGTCGAGGAGCCGCAGTTCCGCGTCGTGAATCAGGCCGTAACCATCGATCCCAACGCCAGCCTGCTGGAACTCAACAGCATCACCATCGTGATGCACAAACCGGCCGACTGGATTGACGGCACCGAAGAATCGCTGGCCAAGCTGAATCGCAACGCCCGCCGCGCACATTTCGACGATGCCCGCACGCTGCTGGTGGCGGCCAAACACGTGGCCAAAGACCCCTCAGGCATACGCATGCTGCAGCGCCATTTCAAGGGCCTCAAGGCTGCGGTGCCGCTGGAGAACGCGGCCAGCGGGCTGATCGTGTTCACACAAGACTGGCGGGTGGAGCGCAAGCTGACGGAAGACATGGGCTCCATGGAGCACGAGATCATTGTGGATGTGCAGGGGGAGGTCACGCCTCAGTCGCTGCACCTGCTGAACCGTACGCTGGATTCAGACGAAAACCTGCCGCAGGCCAAGGTCAGCATCAACAGCGCCACGCCCGAGCGCAGCAAGCTGCGTTTTGCGATCAAAGGGGCGCACCGCGGCCTGATTGCCTACCTGTGTGAGCGTGCGAAGCTGGAGATTCTGGATATGCGCCGCATCCGGCTGGGCCGCGTGGCGCTGGCCGATCTGCCGGTGGGGCAGTGGCGCTATCTGGCACCACACGAAAAATTCTAGAAGCCTAACTGGAAATGTAGTGCTGTAACTGGTTGATGGTCAGTTCATGGTCGGCAATGATGTCATTCATGATGTCGCGAATGGAGATCATGCCCAGCACGGTGTCGCCATCAACCACCGGCAAGTGACGGATGCCCTTTTGGCCCATCAGCGCGAGGCAATCACGGGTTCGCACCGAGGGTGACACGGTAACGACATTGGCCGTCATGATGTCCTGCACACGGGTGTCGCGTGACGATTTGCCGGCCAGCGCGATCTTGCGGGTGTAGTCGCGCTCGGAAAAAACGCCAACCAGACGGCCTTGGTCCAAAACCATCAAGGCACCCACGTTGTGGTTGGCCAAGGTCTGCAAGGCATCAAAAACGCTGTCCTGCGGAGAAAGGCTCCAGTTCGCCGGTGCGCGTTTTTTCAACAAAT
Organism: uncultured Rhodoferax sp.; assembly: GCA_964569855.1. Lineage (GTDB taxonomy): Bacteria > Pseudomonadota > Gammaproteobacteria > Burkholderiales > Burkholderiaceae_C > Allorhodoferax. The sequence continues at coordinate 957 of CAZMXB010000520.1, read as the reverse complement.
CCAGTATCGGTCGCATGGAGCCTCCTTCGGTGAGAAAAACACCCTAACGATACATCAAATATCAGCCTCCGGCGAGGGCGCTTTGCAGGCCCGGGTCACTTTGCAAGGCTTGCCAGCGCTCTTCCAGAAAGACGCCAGCAGCAGCAATGGAGAGCATGTCTGCCGCACCCGCCACTTGCTCCAATTGTTGTGCGGCCAGGCCCATGGCCAGGGCACCACTCATGCACGCCGCGCCCTTGGTCCGATGCGCCAATATGGCAACGGCTGCCAGGTCGTGCCGGGCCATTGCTGCGTGCAAGGCCAGCATGCTCTCGGTCATGCTGGACAGAAAGGTTGCCAGGACGCTGGCCACAACACGCCTGTCTTCGCCCAAAAACGCGTACAAGACCGAGGGGTCAAACACGGGCGCCGAATGCCTCTGCGGCAGGTCAACCGGTGATGCAGCGGAACTGACCATGCGTGTACACCATGTTGCTGTTAGAAATAGTGGCAGCCCGCCCCATTGCAATGCCCTCAAAAAAAGTGTGAAGCCCACCGATAAGCCGGATTCTGTGCGCGCAAGTTGCCCTGCGCGTGACCACCATTACTCTGGGCCGCTGGTCACCCATGCGGCTCGGTGCTACCTACCCGCCAACTCCGGGGGCACCGGTCATGGCGCTGCGGCGAACCGCCTCGCTTTGCGTTGGCCTACTTGGTATTGCTGCGCGTAGAGATTGCCCGTTTCACCCGATGGGCTTCGCCCATCGGGTGGCTATGCGCACCCGGTTGCCCGGGGCCCGGCTTGCGCCGCGCTACACGCATAGAACACCCAAGGGTTGTTCCATCGACTCGTCTCTGTTGCTCTGATCCTCACCTTAGGGCCAGCCACTTGCGTGGAAGGCTTGTCAGTGGACAGCCGTTAGCTGCTACGCTGCCCTGTGCAGTCCGGACGTTCCTCCAGTGCCTGGTTTCCCAGAT
>CAZMXB010000519.1:0-3052 GCA_964569855.1 uncultured Rhodoferax sp. | reverse complement strand
GCTGCTACCTCGGCGCCGTCGTCGGGCTCACCGGTCTCTACCCCCTCGGGCACGCCCGCACGCAGGCGTTGCTCCTCGCGTGGGAGGCCGTGGCGCTGCTCTTCGCCGCCGGTGCCATCTTCGCCGGGTGGCGCCGCGTCGTGGCTGGGGGAGCGCCGTGGACGCGCGCACACGGGGTGCTGCTCGTGCTCGTGCCCGTCGAGGCGGCCGTCGCTGCGATCGGGCCGTTCGCGCGCCCGGACGTCTTCAGCGCTTGGGACGTCGCTCGGTGGCAGTACCTGCTCGCCTTCCTCGTCGTGGCCTGCATCCTCGCCGTGCCCCCTCGGCGGCGGTAGGCTCCTCGGTACCGCGCGCCCGCGCAGGACCACCCGCGAGGGTAGGAGCCCCGTCCCCTCTCGTGCCCCTCGGGGGTGCACGTGGAGCTTCTTCTCGTCGGGTTGGGTACGGGGTTCGCGATGGGTGTCGGGCTCGCAACTTGGTTCGCGTCGCGAGCGGCGAGCGCAGAGCGCCGAGCGAACGTCGGCCGGGGAGCGTCGGCGCGCGTCGAGCGGCTGCTCGCGTGGGAGGACGGATCGATCTCGGTTCGGGGAACGGTGCCCGTCACGCAGGAGGCGCAACGGGGGACGGTGCGCGAGGGCTAGTTCGCCGTGGCGGTGGTCGCGGCGAGGCGGGCGGTGCAGCCGGGGCAACCGCAGCCGCCGAGGATCTCGGCGCGCGTGATCGGGATGCCCTCGCGCTCGCGTAGCTCGGCCGTCTCAGACAGCATGCCGCGAGCGCAGCGAGCGAGGTGCTGCGTAGCTTTCACAAGCTGCACCTGTGCGCACGTGACCGCGAGGAGTTCGGCCGTCGTCATCGCCTCGCCGCGTGCGCCTGCGAGGCTCGCCTTCATCTTCGCGACCGCGGCGCCGATGTCGGCGGCAAGCGTCTCGACGGCCGCGCGCAGCGTGCCCGCAGGGGCTTCCTTGTCGTCCTTCATGTCGCGTCCTCCGGAGCTTCGTACGGCAGGACCCACGGCGCGCGCTTCTTCCACGCGGGCACCTCGGCGGCGCGACGGGTGAAGCCGAGATCGTTGTACCGCGCGCGCAGGTCGTCGACGTGGAAGCCGCCCACGGGCAGCTCCTCCCACGGGATCGAACACGCGACGTCGCAGTCGAGCGCGGTCAGGAGGCGCGAGAAGCGAGCCACGTCCGCGTGCTCGTGCAGCTTCGCGTGCGCCTTCGCGAGCGTGCGGATCCCCATGATGCGCGCGCGCTCCGCTTCGATCTCGGCGCGCGTGACGGGGTCCGTCGTGATCTTGAGGCGCTTCGCGAGCGCCTTCGTGTGCCCCTCCGTGATCGTGTATTGCTCGGCGGGCCACGGGGGAGCGGCGAGCGCGTCTTCGAGCGTCGGCCACGCGTTGAGGATCGTCGCCGCCTTCTCGCGGCCGAGCAGCGGCACGCCGGGCACCTTGTCGCCCGTGTCACCCCAGATCGCGAGGAGGTCGGGGATCTGCGCGGGCTCGACGCCGAACTGCGTGCGTACCTCCTCGGGGCCGCGGAACGTGCCCTCGAAGTTGTCCCACGTGCCGACGACGATCCCGCTCTTCGGATCGCTTTCGACGAGCGAGCAAAGGTCCTTGTCGTGCGAGCAGATCCACACGCGGTATCCCGCTGCGCGCGCGCGTCCGGTGACGGTGGCGATCACGTCGTCGGCCTCGCGCTCGTTCGCCCACAAGATCGGGATCGCGTGCAGCTCGGCGATCTCGGTGAGGCGGTCGGAGAGCGTGTAGAAGTCGCTCGGCTTCGGGTCGCGCCCGCCCTTGTAGACCCATGCTTCGTCGGTCGGGTGCTGCATCTTGTGGCGGTGCGTCGGCCCGTTGCAGTCGAGCGCGATGGCGAGGTGCGCCGGACGCCACGCGAGCAGCCCGCACAGCCACCCGACGACCGATGAGGTCATGCCTTCGAGCCCGTTGATCCTGAAGGCCTTGTTCAGCCACCACGACCAGTCGAGGAGCACGAGCGCGCTCTCGTCACCGGCCCACGGCGGCGCGGGTTTCTGGTCGTTCACGGTCGCGGCTCCACGGCGGCGCCCGCGCGCTGGATCGCGTTCCGCACGTCGGTCCCGCGCGGCTTGATCGTGTTCGCGAGGTCGCGGATCGTTGTGTGCGTGTCGAGGCTCTTGCACGCGTCGCACGTCGCGACGAACCACGACTCGATCGTCTTCTCGACAGCGGCGGACGCCTCGCCCGCGGGGTGCTCCGCGCGCGCCTTCCGAGCCGCCGCAACGATGGTGTCGAGCGTCGCGCCGCGGATCGATTCCAGCACGGCGCCGAGCCCGCCCGGCGCAGCCTGTCTGCGTGGCGCCTTGCCCTCGCGCGCGGCGTCCTTGTAGCCCTGCCCCTCCTCGACGTCGTCGGGGATGAGGTTGAGCGCGCCGCACAGCCCCCACCGGCGCGCGAACGAGATGCCCCCGCCGAAGCCCTGCGCACCGTCGCGCGAGGGCTTGATCGGATAGACGCTCTCGATCCACTCCGCCCCGAGAGCGAGCCGCGTCACAAGCACGGCGCCCGCCCCGGTGACGAAGTCGGTCGACTGGATCAGCGCGATCCCGTGCGCGTTGAGGGCGGGCCGCACCGCGGCGTCGAGCGCCGAAAGGGTCGCGTACGAGCTTGCCCAAGAGGCTTTTTCGCCGCTGACCTTGACCTCCTTGTTCTTCGCGATCGCTCCGATCTCTGCCTGCACCTTCGCGATCGCTTCGTGGATCGCCGCAACGCTGTCGCTCGTCTTCATGTCGTCGTCGTCCTTTCGTTCGTCACTTCGTCACAACTTCTTCGCGCCGCTGAGCACGTCGTGCAGGCGCCGCAGTTCGTCGCGCGTCTTCTCGTGCTCGGCCTTCGCACGGTCGGCGTCGTCGACGAGCTTGCGCAGTCGCGCGACCTCGCCTTCGAGCTGCTCGGCACGATCGATCGCCCGCTGATGCGCGGCGCACACGTGAGCGTCCTCGTCGGCCTTCGCGCGTTGCCGCTCGTCGAGGCGGATGGCGCCGGCCTCGCGGATGAGCCGCTCGACGGTGG
>CAZMXB010000518.1:362-3055 GCA_964569855.1 uncultured Rhodoferax sp. | reverse complement strand
TCCAGTTAATTGACCAGCCAATTTAATGTTATGTCCACCGCGACCAATTGCTTTTGTTTCCATGTTGATTATGGTAATACCGAATTTAATGTTTGTCTAGGGATTTTTGAAAAAGTCCACAATCTATCTTTGATTTCCGTCCCATAGATGCCCAATTAGCAACATGACCGAGAACGAGGCTGTCGACGCAAATTCCTGCATCAAACTCGACCAAGATTGGCTCGAGTCGCGAGTATTGTTCGAAACCGCTCTGGCAAACGCCATCGTTGTTGACGCGATCCCGGATACCTGTGCGAAAGCAACTGTTGAAGGACGCCGAGAAGTGGAGAGCAACGAAGTTGAAACGGGAAGCCAACGCGCTGCTCCGGGCAACTGGAAAGTTAACAGGCCCAAACTGGGACGCGATTTCACAGACGGATTTCGATGAAGGTGGCCTTCTCGGAAACAGATTTGAATCGAAAGCTTTTCGAGTGTCGGAATTGACTCTCGTCAGAGCCTTGTCCATTGCGAATGCTCTCTTCCTTAGTGCCGAAGGTCGTGGGTGCAAGGTAGGACTTACTGAAGACCGTTTGACCATTGGACTGGAGGGGGCCGAATATTTGATCGCCATTCGCGAGAGACAGAGCCGTGTAGATGTCCGACAGCGTTTAACGGTCTTTGGTCCTGGTGCTGCAAGAATGTTCAGACCGACCGATAGATTGGCCGTAGTAGTGGACAAGCAATCAGGCGGTAAATTCGAAATTGTTGACAGTAGTAGCAGGCGAGTTGAAGCCCACCTGGACGCGGTGTTCATCCGCCTGTACAAGTCGGTGATCGATGCAAGGCGTGTGGCTAGGGAGAACATTGTGAAAGATGAAGCCAAGGCCGTAGCTTGGACCGCCTATGAGGCACTCACAACGCAGCGCGCCATTGATGCGAAAGCAAAGGCTGAAGCCAAAGAACTGCGCAAGGTGTTGCTGGACGAAGCCAGTGATTGGCAACGCGCCCAACAGATTCGAGCGTATTCCGAACACGTGCTCGCAATAGGCCCAACGCCGAAGCCAAAGGCACTGGTGGACTGGGCATCGTGGGCGAAAGGCGTTGCAGACAGTTTGGATCCAGCACTCAAACGACTAGAAGCATGGGCGCAAAATCAAAGGTTGTAACGGACGTCAGGGCTGCTGCGCGATGCCTCTGCGCTGGCTCTAATGCGTTCATGCTGCGTCTCCGGCGTAAAGACGGTCTGTCGTGAGTCTTCTACTCGAATGGCCTCTGGATGCTCCTGGCGAATGACACGCTCGGTAAAGCGACGGGTCGTCAACATCCAACGTCCAGCCCATTGAATGCGCCAAAAGTAGACTTCTTCGGATACCATGATTAATATTTCTTGATGCTGTATGAAACATCAGTATACTGTGATTGCGTACAGATTCAAGTCTGAACTATCACTGAAATCCGTGGCCTTGACGCCCGGTTTTCCAGCGTTCCCGGTAGCTGGCATTCGGAGTTATGGGGGTTATGGGGGTAGGTACCTGACACCTTTGGATTTTTGCGTTCTTCGCTAGATGGCCCGAACAAGTGGAGTGAGCTATGAAGTCAATCGTGATGGCGTCGTTGATGGCAGTACTTTCAACAGGAGGTGCCGCGCAGTCGATGGTTGAAGCCGAAATGACGGGACAACCACTTTTGTACAGCCAGAATGGCGTTACCAATGGCTGTGGAATACGGATTGTTGGAGTCCTGCCTGTTGGCTCATCTCCTGCGAACACAATTAAGTCGTTCGACGTGTCATCAAATTATTGGAGCAACGGTAGGTCACTCGTAAAGATGATCGGACAGTTGACGACTGTTGATGGTAATCATGCGGGAACTTCGAAGCGCCTCCCTCTGTTTGGCGGCTGGTTAAAAGCAGAGGGTAAGGCACCGGCTGCTCCGGTGGCAAATTCATTTCGCGAGAGCGATAGCGACAAAGGCTCTTACCTTTTCCCCGTGAGCGTTGAAAGCAGTCTGGCATTGCTGGCGGCGGCAACTCGTGGAGAACGAGTCCAGGTGGGAGCGTCATGGGATCGCAAAAGTAACTGGGTGTACTTCGGAATCGTCAAGCTTTCAGAGGCTGATCGAAATCAAATCAAAGTCTGCTTGAAGGAAGTGCTGCAATGACCCCAAAAAAATGGATAGCAACACTTGTCCTCGTCTTTTTGCCTTGCTTTGGTGGATCGGCGTTTGCTCAATCGACAGAATCTATCGCTCAAATGGTGCAGAGGTTTGAGGGGACGATGTTCGTTGTGCCGCATCGTGAATCCGCCGATGGAGTCTTGAGCGCATGTGGGTTGGAGTTTGCGGCTATGCAGAGAGACTTCAGCACCAAGAAAGGAGAACCCGTAAAGATTGTGGGTTCCTTCTATTTGCGACTCAACCCCAATACGGGACTTGCCTATGTGTTGAAGGCTGGGGTTTTTGACGGATTTACCTACGACAAGGGGTTAGCTCCGTCCAATGCATTTGTTAGTGCTCCAGGAGGTAGGGCACCAAAGAAAGCAATTCGAGCACTTGCAGAAAATCCGAGTTTCGCTCTATTCATTGGCGCGTTTGATAAAGAGGTTATCGCGGTCTTGGAAGGAATCGCCAAAAAAAAGCAGTTGGTTGTCGGATTTAACAGAAAGCCGGGCCAGCAAGACGTTACTTTTTTACTCGACTTGACTGTGATTGACTCC
>CAZMXB010000518.1:0-352 GCA_964569855.1 uncultured Rhodoferax sp. | reverse complement strand
ATGGCGAGTTGGTTAGAAAAAAGAGCCAAGAGCCAGTAGATGAATTCATGGCTTGTTCCGGTGACTTGATCAACGATGCGGTCAAACTTCTTAAATAGCGTCGCCTTCGGCGTATTACTTTGCGCGATATGGCTCGGTGCAAACGCGGCGTCTATCGTTGGTGATGTCGTGGCCGTTGCGGATGGTGACACCATCACGGTATTGGACGGCAGCAAGGTTCATCACAAAATTCGCCTTGCCGGTATCGATGCGCCCGAGAAGAAGCAGCCATTTGGAAACCGATCAAAGCAAAGCCTAAGCGACCTGGTTTTTTCCCGTTCTGTGTATGTAGAAACCGACAAGCGAGATCGTT
>CAZMXB010000517.1:0-3058 GCA_964569855.1 uncultured Rhodoferax sp. | reverse complement strand
AATGATAGGACTCGGAGAAGTCCCATACTAAGGCAAGTTTACTCTCAAACGATAATGGAGAGCAAGCCTCAAGGTATGGCTGTAAGCCACTTACCTTTTTATTTCCTTACATGAGCAAATCCTTCTCTAGGTCCAAAGAACAACAATGTACTCAAACGAGGATCTACTTATGCTCACTCTTATTAAACAAAAAAAGACAAAATCTGATCTTGCAAAAATAAGTTCCTTTTTAGATCTCCTTAAGGAATATCAAAACCTTGACGTTTCACCTGCTAGAGCGAAAAAAGCAACCTTCCTTATTGCTGAAAATGAAAGGCATGAGGTTCATGGAGGAGCCCTTCTTTACCCTCAAAAGGTTAGTTTTTCTTCTGATGAAGAACCAAGAGATGTCAATACGCGTTGAAAATTGTACCCCTAATCGCGTTGAAAATTTACCCCCCCTTGAGGGATTTCGTGGGGCATGAATATTACAACTGACATGTATAATAAAAGTATTTTTTACTTTAATTTATAAATATAAAATTCTTTTGATGTTGTGCCTGTGGGTATGTGGGTAACTTGTCAGAGTTATCCATCATATCCACAGGTATGAAGATGGAGATTAGAGGCGCTTTTTCATGCGGTAACTGTCATTGCCCGTCTCAATAATATCACAATTGTGGCAAAGTCTATCGAGAAGAGCCGTAGTCATTTTAGCATTATCAAACACCTTCGGCCATTCCGCAAAGGTGAGGTTTGTCGTGATGATCACTGAGGTTTTTTCATAAATCTTTGACAAAAGATGGAAGACAAGTTGTCCTCCGTTTTTGGAGAAGGGCATATAGCCCAGCTCATCAAGGACGAGAACGTCCAGCTTCTCTATCTGCTGTGCAAGCCTGCCGGCACGGTTGTTGCTTTTCTCAATCTCAAGTTGATTAGCAAGATCCACCAGATTAAAAAATCTGACTTTAAATCCCTTACGCACCGCCTTGCCGCTGAGGGCAAGCGCCAGATGGGTTTTCCCCGTTCCAGGCCCTCCTATTAAGATGATATTACGGGACGTTGTTATAAAGTCGGTGCTGTAAAGCTGCATCACTTGCTCTTGACTGATGGGGGTGTCGATGAAGATAAAGTTATCCAGATCTTTCATTGCCGGGAAGTGGGCACTCCGTATCCTGTTTTCTAATGCCTTGAGGGCCCTGGTTTTTACCTCCGCTTTCAACAGCTGATGCAGACAAAAACTACTGGTAGCTTTGCGTCTGACCGTTTCAGTAACAATGTCATCGTATGATTCAAGCATACCCGTTAATTTTAGGGATTTTATGAGCTTTAGGATATCGTCTCGGCCGTGTTCATGGAGCTGGTTCATGGTTTATACCCCCGCTTTAAGAAACCGGTTATAACGGCTGCAATCATCGGTCGGAATATATTTCAACTTCCTATAAAGCTTTGATAAATCAGGCGCAGGGTCCGACTGATCTTTTTTACGCAGCAGGATATTAAGAATAACGTCCTTGCTGATGGTGCCTGATTTTATTGCTGTCTCACAGGCTGCCACAACAGATTCCATGGATTCTGTTGGAATATAAGACAAGATATGGGCAAAATCCCGCAGGCCCTGAGGACGCTGTTGGAGGTGTTTCTGTACAGCACATAACTCGTCAGGTAAAGCCATGTCTCTAAAGGGAGCTCCATTCCTCAACGCTCCTGGTTTGCGGGCTAATAAGGGAAGATAATGTTGAAAAGCATAGAAGGTTCCACCCCTGCCAAACATTCTATCATGCCGTCCTACTTCCTGACCCTCATAGAGAAAGATGAGCTTGTCCGCATAGGATTTACATCGCACAATCTTGCCGGCACAACAGCATTGGACGCTGTAACTGTTGCGATCAAACATTGCAAGACAGGTGATGGAGACCTTGATGTTCGTTTCTTTATACCCATCAAACAGCATCGGTGCTGACAACAGATACGAACTTTCCTCTGCAAACACTTCTTCTAGGGTTTTGTCCTTATAGGTAGGATGCTTATGGGTCTTATTATAGTGGATCAGCTGACTCATAAGGCGGTCGTTAAGTTCTGACAAGCTCGCTCCTCTGGGCATAGGGGTAAAAAACTGGTCCCGGTCGATTTTAACCTGGCGCTCAACCCGACCTTTTTCATTCCCCCGTGCAGGAGTACAAGCCGTGGGCTCAATGCGGTAATGGGCACAGAGCCTCTCAAAGTTTGGATTCCAGTCCCGTTCTTTGCCTCTCAATACTTTCTTAACGGCTGTGGTCATATTGTCATAAATACCCCGCACAGGTGTGCCGCCAAAGAACTCAAAGGCACGCACGTGGGCATCAAAGACCATCTCTTGGGTTTCATTGGGATAAATATAGGTGAATTTTTTGCCACTATAACAAAGCGTAAAATGGGCCACTTTGACTTTCACCACCTCGTCACCGATGATCACCTGATCCGTACTCCAGTCAAACTGATAGGCTTCTCCAGGGGCAAAAGACAAAGGAACACAAGCATCCACACGCACAGCGTTGCTGCGCGAAACCCAGGCATCTATATATCGATTGACGGCAGAATAACTTCCACAATAACCAAGATCTCGCAAGTCTTCAAAGAGCATCTTCCCATTACGCTTAGGCTTGGCAAACCGGTTGTCACGTAGCAGTTTCTCAAGGGTATCTTTATACCCTTCAAGCTTCCGATAAGGCTGCACGGTCCTTTTGTAGCTCACGTCCTGAGTCTCTTGAGATCTCACTATCTTGCGCACTGTTTGGATGGAAACCCCTGTGCGGCGGCTTACCTCTTTGATGCTGCCGCATTTGCGGTACAGAACCCTTATCTTCCTTCGACTTTCCATTAGTATCATCTCCTAATTTTACACCTCTACCTCAACATTAAAGGCAGAAGTATAGATTGATTATTAATGGATTAATTTCTTATCCGTGATTCCCCCTCAAAGGGGGGTAAATTTTGAACGCGATTTAACCCATTTAGGGGGTTACTTTTGCACGCGATTTAACAATCTAGAGAGGTGTTACCCTCTCCTCGTCGCTCGTACGAACTCATGCGCCAATCC
>CAZMXB010000516.1:0-3061 GCA_964569855.1 uncultured Rhodoferax sp. | reverse complement strand
GTCGGGTTCTTGTTCACAGCCGTGCCGAAGTGGCTGCGCGTGGAAATGCTTGAAACCCGCGTGTTCACCGTACCTTTGCTGATGCAGGCCACCGGCTGGCTGTTATGGCTAGGGGGGAGCCATTGGCACACCGTGCTGGTATTGTCTGGCCTTGCATTGGCATGGAGTGGGTTTACGCGCACTGCATGGTTGTTCTGGCGCATGGTCTGGCGTAGCCGCGAGGTCGATCAACTGCATGCACGCACGGTCGGGGTCGCGTGGTTGATCGGGTGCCTGAGTCTGGGTGGTCTGTTGGCAAATTTGGTATTGGGAGCAACGGCGGCGGCACTGGCCTGTGTCCTGACTGGCTTGTGGGGTTTTGTGATCGTGGTGTTTGTAACGGTGGCACATCGCATGGTCCCGTTCTTTACGTCCAATGCCATGCCTTTTATTGCCGCGTGGAAGCCATTTTGGGCGCTCGGACTGATGTTGGCGTCTGCGGCGCTGGAGGTGATTGCGGTGTGGCTGGAACTGGATGGTCCAATGCAGGGGCCGATGGCACCGGTTTGGATGCTGGTGCGCGGGTCCATGGAGTTGCTGTCGGGCTTTGTGTTGTTGTGGTTGGCTCTGATGTGGGGTTTGGCCCAAAGTCTTAAGAACCGATTGCTGGCAATGCTTCACATTGGTTTCCTGTGGCTTGGGCTGGGGCTGTTGTTGGGCGGTGTAGCGCAACTGCTGGGGCTGGTTCAGGGCACACCGGTGTTGAGTCTGGGGTCACTCCATGCGGTGGCCATGGGCTGCCTGGCGTCCTTGATGCTGGCCATGGTGACACGTGTTTCATGCGGTTTCACAGGCCGTTCCGTGGTTGCCGACGGGGCTATTTGGACTCTTTTTTGGCTGCTGCAGGTCAGCGTGTTGTTGCGTATTGCCGCTGCCGCTCAAAGCGCTTGGGCAAGTTGGTTGTTGTTGCCAGCGGCCTTGCTGTGGGCCAGCGTCGTTCTGACTTGGAGCTGGCGCTTGGGTGGTTGGTATGGCCGTGTTCGGCCGGATGGGAGGGCAGGCTAATGACACAGCTGGAGTTGGAGAGTGAGCTTTTGGCAACCGTGTCAGCCGTGATTCACGGGCGTCAGACGATATTGCCCAAGCGTTTGTCTGCACCTGGACCGAGTGCTGAACAACTGCACCAGATTCTGGACGCAGCCTCAGCCGCTCCAGACCATGGACAGGTGTTGCCGTGGCGTCTTGTGGTGGTGCCCCCGCAGGCGCGGGTGCTACTGGCCACTGTTTTTGGTTCCGCGCTGTTGGAGCGCGATCCCACGGCCACACCAGACCAGATACTTCAGGCGCAGGAGAAAGCGCACCGCGCTCCATTGCTGATGCTGGTTGTTGTGGACGCCAATAAGGGCGATGCCGATATCGATCTGAACGAACGCATTGTTTCTGCAGGTTGTGCGGTGCAGAACATGTTGTTGATGGCAACCGCCATGGGTTATGGCTCGGCATTAACCAGTGGCAAAGCATTGAAGTCCAAGGACTTGCGTCGCCTATTCAGGCTCACGTCCGCTGAACATGCTTTGTGTTTCTTGAGTGTGGGCACGGCCGTATCGCGAAAATTGGGACGCGTGCGGCCACAGGTCAGCGATTACGTGACCCACTTGCCGAGCTGGAGTTCTCCAACGCCCGACCAGGAATAGATCAAGTCGGCAAGGTGTCGGCAGGGTCCGAATGGTGCAGGAGCGTTTCACATAACGATACAGCCCTGGAAAAATCGAGATCGGTCATTGCGGAATCCAAATCGTGGAGCGTTTCACCGAACGTGATGCCATGCTCTGCGCGGATGCGGGTAAATATCTCCAGCGCCTGCAGATTCGAGTTCCGGAGCAACTCCAGAAATAGCAGCAGATCATTCTTACGATGGGCGTCATTTTCGGTCACCTTGCGCTCCGTTGCAATTGGCTGTGGGGTTAAGCCTGGCTTGTATTGCTGCAAGACCGGAACCATGGCGATACGTGTTGCCTCCACGGCAGCTTGTAGGCGGGTTATTGAATCGGCGCAGTCTGTGATGGACATGCCGGTCTTGATGTGGATTTCCAATTGTGTTGCCACACGGGCCAAATGGTTTGCTCCCACAGTTGAAGCAAACCCTTTGACGGTGTGCATGAGGCGTGACGCTTCGACCGTTTGCGAACGCTCCAGGTGTGTGGCCAGTTGCCCAGGAAGTCCGTCCAATTCCTGCGCAAATGAATGAAGTGCGGCTGCCAGGGCTGCGTGATTGCCCCCCATGCGGTTCAAAGCACTGGCTATGTCCAGGGTCGACGCAGTGGTTTCTGTGGAATTCAATGCGAACTCCGACCGCAGGGGGGGGCCATCGGTTGGGCGTAAAACCGTGGAACGTCCTGCGTAATTGAGTAACACCGACACCAGGTGGTCCAGCTCAAACGGCTTGCCGACATGGTCGTTCATGCCGGCTTCCAGGCAGGCAGCCCGATCTGAGGCCATCGCATTGGCCGTCATGGCGATGATGGGCAACTCGGTCAGTCCCAGTTCCTGGCGAATGGCGCGTGTGGCAGTGTAGCCGTCCATCACCGGCATTTGCACATCCATCAAAACAATGTCAAAACCGCTCGTTGAATGTGCCAAAGTCGCGACGCCCAGCGCTCCATTGTCCGCCAGCGTTACCAGTGCACCTTCTTGACTGAGCAAGCCTTGGGCGACCAATTGGTTGATCTTGTTGTCTTCGATGACCAAGACCCGCAAGCCAGTCAGTGGTTTGGCCTTCGGCGCTTCTCTGGCTGGTTGGATCTGCGGAGCGTCTGTGACGCACACGGGCACCGCAACCAAACTGAACGGGATCTGAAAAAAGAAACGGCTTCCTAGGCCCAGCGCGCTTTCAAGTAACAGGTCGCCTCCCATCAGGTTCACCAAGCGCTTGGATATCGACAGCCCAAGGCCAGTGCCACCAAACCGGCGTGTGGTGTTGGATTCCGCCTGCGAGAAACCGCTAAAGATGTGCTCCTGTTTCTCCGGGGCAATGCCGATGCCGCTGTCACGCACTGAAAACTCCAGCAGTGCCGAGACTGAA
>CAZMXB010000515.1:1898-3062 GCA_964569855.1 uncultured Rhodoferax sp. | reverse complement strand
TAACTTTGGCAAACGCAAAGACTTAGTTTACTGCGATAACCCATGTATAGGCGTAGACAAGATACCGACTAAATCAAGAGAGCGCTTTATACAACCGGGTGACGAATTTGCGCGCTTCGCTCAGGCGCTAGCCGATGAACCAAACGAAACATGGAGAGATTTCTTTTGGCTCTCACTGTTCGTTGCGGCAAGAAGATCAAATGTTCTAGCTATGGCCTGGGACCAAATCAACTTTGACCTTGAGACCTGGACGATACCAAAGACTAAAAATGGTGACTCGCATTCAGTGCCCCTTACCCCAAGCGCAATGGAAATACTAAAGCGCCGTTATCACGACGTAAAAAGAAATGATATCTGGGTCTTCTACTCAGATCGCCGCTCTCGAAAGACCGGTGAATTTTCGCACATGGGAAATCCAAAGGAAGCATGGAAAAGACTGCTCAAGCGAGCGGAAATAACAGACCTTCGAATTCACGATCTTAGACGCACCGCTGGTAGTTACATGGCCATTCAAGGCGTTAGCCCAACTATCATTGGTAAAGCCTTAGGCCATAAGTCTCAAGCAGCTACAGCCATGTACGCTCGCCTTACGCAAGATCCAGTTAGGCAAGCAATGATAAATGCCCAAGCGGCCTTGGCTACACCATCAAAAATCTTTCCAAGCGAAGGCAAGATAGAAGTACTGAAACATCAGCGAAGCAGTTGACTTGAACGCTGGGCTTGCGTCCGCTAGGCTTGTCGCATTGAATAGCGCCTGTAATGCTGGCAGCGCTTCTATTGTAAGAGTTCCTGTACAAAAAACTCAGATAGCACCTACTGCTGAAGAGCACGTTTTACGTCTTGACGGTTAAATACCCTTAAATTTGCCAATTTTCCATCTTTTCTATTCATCTCACCAAAAAAGGCCGCTGCATCTATATTTTTGGGATCGAGTTTCAGAAGCTGTTCGTATGTTCGCCTCGCCTTCATCGTCTCACCCTTATTAATGTAGATAATTCCTAGCATTGTAAGTACTTCTACATTAGACGGCGCAATAGAAAGTGCTTTTAGGCATTCTTTCTCAGCCTTGGAATCTTCCAAATTTATAGAATACAAGTATGCCAAAGCAAAATGACCATACTCAAAATCAGGATAGGAATTTGCACATTCTTTGGCAAGACTTAT
>CAZMXB010000515.1:1221-1888 GCA_964569855.1 uncultured Rhodoferax sp. | reverse complement strand
TTCCAGCTCTTTGTCACATCAACTTCTTTGAGTAATGCCTCGGCTCTTGGAGGAACTGGTAGCTCCTTAGGAAGATATGCTGATCTTAGAAACAATGCCATTCGGCGACATTCCTCATTACCCACTTCAAAATACTTTCTTTGTATAGCAATAGCTTCCGTAAAATTGAAGTGATCTATGCTTGCAGCAACATCACGCCTTAGCTGGAATGGATTTTCAAAATTCGGATCAAGATTATGAGCGAAAACAAGCTCTTGGCTCAGTGTCATGAAAGCCACTAGTAAGATTATCCGCATTGCAATAGAAACCAAAGCCTGCTCCTCTACATCTCGTTAAGATTTTGCTACGCTGAACCAATTATTCTGTATTTATCAACTTACTATACACACGATCCAAGGTAAATAAGGAGTCAACACTATTCCAATTGTTGGGATCCAAGGAGAGAAACTAGCAAGACCTGTATTGAAGCAGGAAACCCACAAGTGTACTTCTGCTCTTAATTCTAAGCTTTCTTTTCGGCGTTATTTGCTACCGATCAGCTTCAGCGGAATTCGCACGCGAGTGTCTAGTAGAATACCTACCAATTTACAGGAAGAGTAGCCAGCACCGCTGCTGGTACTTTCTCTAGTTGACTGACTCGACTATCAGAGCAAGGTCAGTTAGACAG
>CAZMXB010000515.1:0-1211 GCA_964569855.1 uncultured Rhodoferax sp. | reverse complement strand
CTCATTTTAGAAATAGAATTTTTGGGGAGCTTCGCAGCTGAGATCACTGGGGTGGCTGTGACAGTCCAGAATAAATGACAGGAACAGTGGCAAGCATTATTACGGTCACTTTCTCTAGATGACTGATTCAACTATTAAAGCAAAGTCAGTTTGACAGTTTCAAGTTTCAATACATGTTCAAAAAACAACCGCCCCGTGAGCGCACAGCTTTGCTGGTGCGAACGGGGTGGAACTGGTTCGCCCGGCATAGCGCTATGATGCCTAACTATTGCACTACTTTGCGTACTTAAACACGTAGTTTCACATGTGGTATTACGTTCAACGGCCGAATATTCGGGAAAACTTGGGTTTTCATACCACAGAAGTGTTTCGGTATACCGTTCAATGCTTGCTGAAACTGGGTTTCCGGGCTTTTTCTGAATCCCTTTATCCTGCCATCACCACTTCCCCACCCTCTTCGCCACTCCGCCAACAATTTTCTAGGGTGGTAATGTCGTAACCTCTTTGAGGTTTCGACTGATGAATACTCTCTCTTAACCGGCAGCTTCGCTGCCTCTGAACACCGCGAAATCTATCTTGTCGCTAAACTTCGGGCCTTCCGATCTCTTTGTATATGAGCTATCCAAAATGGATTTATGCTCCCTCGCTTCGCTTTCGATTGACTTGGTTCAATCCAAAGTCTTTAATTTTGGACCTTAACAACCACATCTTCCAACCGACGAAGTGTGACTCTACATGTGTTTGCTGAATTCTAAATCGCCCATAGCTCCTACTGGTTGAGTCAATCGAGCTAAGTATCAGCACTACAATGGTCATCATGAACCACCTCCCCTAGTACAATGATGTACGAGCCAAACAGTCGGTATCGCACAAAAGGGTCAACCATGAGCAGAGAAAACCACTTAGTAAAGGTCACCGATTTTGATACCGTTAGCGCGTCTACATCGTGGTTGCTAAGCGACCAGTCTATAGATGAGGTGCGCCTTCGCGCAGAACGAATTACTATCTTCTTTGTAGACAGAAGAGATGAAGATGATCCCCGATACAATCTCAGCTCTGCCTTAGTAATTCACGGAGATTCGACTATCTCTGGACTTGAAGGAGCTGAGTCTTTACAAGAATTGCCATGGTTTGATTGGGCTGAATTTGGACTTTTGCTTGGTGAATGGGTTGAGAGCGCTCGAATCAAAAAAGATGGTAGTCTCGAAATT
>CAZMXB010000514.1:2673-3066 GCA_964569855.1 uncultured Rhodoferax sp. | reverse complement strand
TCGGGCGGCAAGCGGGTTGCCATTTGGTTCAGGGCTTCAAACATCACCTGTCGCATGGTCCCGGCGTAGTCGGCTTCGCTCACGACGAAATCCGCCGTGCTGGCGGTTATGTCGTTCAGGAACCGCACCGACCCATCGGGTTGCTGCTCTGGCGTATTGATCTTGACCCACTCCAGCGAGAGCAACTCTTGATCTGCGTGGTTAGCATCTTTTATGATATTCAAGGAATGCAGTGATTATGCTGCTTTTAGTTATTCCAGCGTTGTTATTAAATTTGAATGAAGAAGGAAGAGGAGAAAAGGTTGGGAAAAAGCTGTGGTGGAAGAAATGAGTGAGATGATGGAAAGAATAAGGGACTGGATAGTGGACTGATGCTTTTTATTTAACATATAA
>CAZMXB010000514.1:0-2663 GCA_964569855.1 uncultured Rhodoferax sp. | reverse complement strand
TAGCGTATTGATCTTGACCCACTCCAGCGCGCCCTTGGCGCCGGTCAGGCGGATTACCTTCTCTTCGGTGAAGAACTGTTCGGCAAGGGAAAGCTGTTTCTCGCCCGATACCTGGGTGGCATAGCGCAGGTTGTCGAATGGTTCGGTAGTGACCACACTGCCCTGCAACTGGCGGGCCTTGATGGCTTCGCCCGACACGGCATTGGTCTGGCGGCCCATGTTCTCCTGGCTCACGCCGGCGGACTTCTGAATGCCCTGAGCATTGAGCGTCATCATCTGGATTTGCCCGGTTGCGGCGTCGGTGTCACGCCTAATCGTGAGCTCTTTCCCGGCTTTTTTGATGATCAGGCCATCCGGGCGGTCTACCTCGTCGCGCAGCACATTCCAGTCTTCGACGGCGCCCTCGTCCGCAATCACCTGGTTGGTGTTCAGCATGAACTGCGCCTTGCTGGCGCGCTTGTTCAAGTCCTGTTGCAAGTCCCGCACGCGACGAATGGCGCCATACGGCTGTCTGTCACGTCCCCGGCGGTAGCACCATACCGGTGTCAGGCTGAATCGGTTATGCCGGAAGATGGACGGGCCCATGGCCAGCATGTGGGCTTCCGTGAACACCGCCACATGAACCCGCATCACGATCTTGTCCACGATGGAGCCGCTGGATTGGGACAAGGCCTGCACCATGGCGCCATCGCGCGGGTCAAAGAACTTACCCTTGAACGGCCCGGCCGTCACGATCTTGGCTTGCACCGGCTTGCGATACTGGGCTTCAATCAGTTTCACCCGGCGGCGCTTGCCGTCGAACATCATGCCGGTACCGCTACTGCGCAGCGTGCCAGACTTGGCACCGCTCAAAAGGTCTTCCGCCGTGTACCAGGTGTCTTCCTCGGCGTCTCCCATGCTGGAATGCTGCGTATCTTCCACGGCCGAGCGGATCTGGTCGGCCCGGTCGGGGAACATCATCACGGCAATGTCTTCATCAACCCAGCGCCAGCGGAACAGGTAGCGGGCATCCGACAGGTCCAACTCGTAGGACCCGCGCGAGTCCCATAGAACATTGCGCCATTCCTCATACTTGTTGTAGACGACTTCCTGGGTCGGGTCGTCCCTGACGCCATCATCAATCCAGCCCACGCCAGACTTGACGGCATCCGAGAACCCGCGCGACCGGTTGTAGGGCACGCGGTTGACGTCGCTATTGAACTTGAGCACCTTGGTTTTGACGTCAGCCATTTCAACGTCGTCCTCGGTGCGCGGCATCACCCGCCAGTCCACGCGCGTGCGCCGCTCGGTACCAATAATCCAGTCGACCATGGGCGCAACTTCGTTAAACACCAGCGGCATTTGCCCGCGGTCCTTCAACACCTGGGCGTCCTCGGGGTCCCACTGAATGTTGTCGTAGAAATCGGCATCCATCGCCATTTCCAGGCGGTTGGCGGATTGAATGTCTTTTTCGTTCCAATACCAGGTTAGAAGATTCCGCAACTCGTCGCGTGCCGGTTGGGAATCCATCGGATGCCCTTGTGCCGAAACCTCACGGCCGGATTCGTCCACGGTCAGGGCCTGGCGCCGGTAGTAGTCCTCGCCGGGCGCCTGGTTGCGGTTCACGCGAACGTCGAATGGTTCAGGCATAGGTCACGCCCTCTTTTTCCACTCGTATCTCTTCGGATGCCATGGGCACGCCGTCCGCCTTCAACAGCAGATTGCCGAAGCTGGCCCGGTGGTATTCCTTCTCGGGTGCGTGCGGCATGCGGATCAGGTCCGGCAGGCCGTCGATGATGATGCCGGCCACCCGGCGGCAGTTGTGGGGAGAGCCCTCGATGCCCAGCACTTCGCAGGCCTTCATGGACTTCTTGACCACGTTGGGAATGTTGCGCCGGTCCGAGTCATCCCATGAATAGGACGCCGACTCCATCACGATGAACCATGGCGCGCCAGGGCGAAGGTGCGGCAGTAGGACCATGGCGCGCTGGTCGTTCACCCACGTGTAAATAACGGTTAGGTCGCCGTGCTGGCGCGTCAGGTGCGCCTTGCGCGTGTCGATTGATGCTGGCATGTCGCCCCCAGGTTGGAATGGGGTGAAGTTGCCATGCTTGCCACGACCCAGAAGCAAAAAGCCCGCACGTGGCGGGCTTTTCTCAGTTCAACGACAGGTTACGTCGAGGGGCACAATCGCCAACTGGACGTAATTACCGGGCGTTCACGCTTGTCAATTCGCGCCTGGAAGGCCTTGGCCTGCACCTGATGCACGGCGGGCGCCTGGGTTCCAACGGGCTCTGGCGCCACAGCTTTGACGGCGGCCATGGCAAACACTTTGATGCTATCGCGCACACTGGCATAGGTGGACGCCACAGCAGCCACGCAGGTAGCGGCGAGACTCAAACAAGCAACAACGGCCAAGCCAAGCAGGCCGCGAAAGGTACGTTTCATGCATTTCTCCTGAAAATTGCTGTGGCTAACAGCCGGGTCCCTTGCCATAAACGGGGGAAGTCGTCACGGTGCCATGCTTGTCACGTCAGCGCGCCATCGCAGATCCCCGGCGCTTGAATGCCCCAGAACCATCCCGGTTCAGCCCAGCCCCACCAGGCCGCATGGAATCCTCGGCAACCACGGCCATAAGGCCCGCAGCATCAGAACCATGGCTTGCCCAATCGTGCTCCGGCCCC
>CAZMXB010000513.1:0-3097 GCA_964569855.1 uncultured Rhodoferax sp. | reverse complement strand
TGCTGGTGAAAATTTCCAACAATTTCACCGCAGGGCTGATGGGAACCATGGCACCGCGGTCATAGGCCACCGCCCGCAGGACAAGCTTTTGATTGGCCGTAGCGGGGACACGAACCAGTAGTTCGGCACGTTGGCCCGGTGCCAATAGCAATTCAGGTACCGTTACCGGGCTGGCCAGTGCACACCCATCCAGCGCCACTACGACCATTGGTGCGCCGTCCAAGACAAGCCGTGTATATCGTCCGTTGGTAGCGTCAAAAATCCGCCAACGCTCCGTGGTACCCGGTGCGACGACATCGACTGGCTGAAATGCGCCATTCACCAATACCTGATCGCCCTCCCGTCCATTGGCCAGATCAGCAGCCGTGTCGGCCGCGATCTGCCCATTCAAGTCGAGTCTCAGATCAGTGATGAAGACGAGACGTTCAGGCAGTGTGCCCAAGGGATCCGTACGGCTGCGCACAATAAAGATGCCCGCGAGGCCACGGTAGACCTGTTCGTGGGCATTTCCGTGCGGATGCGGATGGTACCAATAGGTGCCAGCGCTTCCCACAGGCAGCGCGAAAGTGTAGTCACGCGACATGCCTGTTGGAACCGGGTCCATCGGATTGCCGTCCTGATCAGCGGGTATGGGAAGCCCGTGCCAATGAACTGTCGTGTCCTGACCCAGATTGTTTTTAAAGGTGATACGCACGGCATCTCCTTCATACGCATCAATGACCGGGCCGGGCGTGCCCGCGTTATAGGCGAAGATCTTGGTTGCAATCCCTGGTCTAAACGCCACTGTCGCCGGGGCTGCTGCCAAGGTTGCCGTAAAAAGGCCTGGCCCTGTTGTACTCTGCAACCGGGGCATCGCAGGCCAGGCGTTGGTTGCCGAAACCAGCACGCCTGAGGCCGTTGCCGGAGTAGGCACCACTGGGGTGGCTGCGGGCATTGTTGGCGAACCACCTCCACAGCTCGCAAGGCCTAAGGATGCGAGGCCCGTCAAGACCACCCGACGCCTGTTGCGGTCCACGCAGTGGGGCAGATTCGGGTGGGGCTCACAATCTGCCATTGGAAGTGTTCAGTTTTTGAGTGAGCCCGCTCATGTCCGTTGCTGTCACTCCAGACATATTTCCTACAGAATTTGCGAAGGTCGTCATCGCTGAAGCCAGACCGCGCGTGCCCGCATTGAAGGCCATTGCACTGGTCCCCATCATTCCACCCATGGTCATGGAAACTGGAGCGCTTCCTTTCATTCCATCCATCATGCCGTCTGAAGCATCATTTATGAGCGCCGTAACCATTGCGGAGGAAACCGCCATATTGAGATTTTTGGCGTACTGGGACATAGCGGCCAGTGCCATGCCATAGTTGCGCGCGTCCTGGCTTGCACCGGTTCCAGACCCGGAAACCAAAGGATTCATGGGCGCAACGCGTAGAACGTCACTAACCGAGAAATAGCTGCCCATGGCTGCGTTGGCGGAGGCTATATTGGCATCCGTCATGCCACCCGTCATGCTTTGAGCCAGTACCTGTGCCATGCCTGTGACAGGGGTTACCTGAATGCCGGCAGTATTGATGTTTGCCGCAACCGTTGGCATGATGGCCGTCATCACGTCACCTAGGGCCATAGACATGGTGGTACCGGTTGCCTCGTCTTTGTAACTGCCTCCGCTGACCTGCAACATCACTGGGCCGGCATAGCTGCCTATGCCCATACTGAAGTTTCCGTTGGCATCCGTCATCGTTGACCCAATCGCAGCGCCCATCTGTCCTGTGGAGATACTATAGGCCGTCACACTGGCATTGCTTACGGGACCCTTGGTGATAACGCCCGTACCGCCAGACCCTACGGCGCTGGGAATATTCGTCCCCCCGCCGCCGCATGCGGTCGTGAGAAGTGCACCGGCGGTCATCGCAGCAATTAGCTGGATCCGAAGTAAGGAATGGGTTGACATATGAAACTCCTTGGGTAATGAAAAAAATCTGAACAATCGCTTGATGTCTTCTGGTTTCAGCCGCCATAAAAGTACATTCCAATGCGAAGGCGTTGCGTTGCATTGGCTTGCCCACGATCTCGCTCACTCAACACATTGGCATCACGCACAATTTCATGGAACGCAGTGGACCAAATTTGCCGCGCGAGGGCATGCATGGCGGCAATCGAATCTGCACTCAGGCTATCTGCATAGACACTTTGTTCCAGCATGGGCGCACTGTTTCCAGACAGGTTATGTGCCGCTGCAGCAAGGTGATCACCTACGTTGTCCGAAAACAGCTGCAGCATTTCCGCAGCCCCGTCATGGGGAACGAATGCATCAACACACAAGCTGACTTTGTCGTCTCCATCACTGGACGCGGTTTCGACACGGCGAGCGACGCCCAAGCGAATAAGCTCCCGCAGCAAGGTATGGGGGTGCACGTCGTTTGACACCGAAGTAGCCAGTGCCTCAAATGTTCCAGGACCTCCGGTGCGATTCAGGGTCAATGGACGGCCCTGCGCATCACAATAGGCAGGGTCGTTTGCCCATTTGGTGAACACCTCCATGACCGCACTGAAAGTTTTTGCTTGAGGGAGAGGCTGTCCAACTGAGCGCCACTCCCGTACGTCTTTGCGGTGAATACCGGTCAATGTGCTGACACTCGAATCGTTGACCCGCGTGGAACTTTCCTCCAAAACTCTTGGGGCCGCTTCAAGAAAGGTCGCCTTGAGTGCGTTGGCAAACCGGGTATAGGTCACGCCCTCATGCAACAACAGTTCCACCAGAGGCGCCATCACGCGTAGGGCCGCAGCAAGGGTGAGGTCTGAACGTGTTTCGGTCATGGTCTAGACAGTATTGATTCCATTTAATGGGAATATATCCCATATATACAATAAATCAAGCACTTTCTTCATTCCCCACTCTGGTCTACCTCAGCGGCCCATTGAGACCGATTTCCTAGGGCTATTCATAGAGATCGGTGAGTGTTGCCCGAGCATTTCGGGAACGATCAACGTCACGCCATTTGTAGTCACATGAAATCCCCGTCTGCGGTCATGCGTGGCATCCAGCCCGGCTTTAAAACCATCAGGTAAATGAAAGTGTTTGTCGACAATGGTGCGATTCAGCCTAAA
>CAZMXB010000512.1:0-3103 GCA_964569855.1 uncultured Rhodoferax sp. | reverse complement strand
TTCAATACCCATCATCATGGGCAGGCTGGGGCCGTAGATGTCGGCGTCCAGCAGGCCTACGCGGGCACCCTCGGCTGCCAGCGCCAGGGCCAGGTTGACGGCCGTGGTGCTCTTGCCCACGCCGCCCTTGCCCGAAGCCACCGCCACAATGTTCTTGACCCGGGGCAACAGTTGCACGCCGCGCTGCACTGCATGGGCGACGATATTGACGGTCACATTGACGGACACATTGCCTACCCCGGAGACGCCCTTGGCCGCTGCAATCAGGTCCTTGCGAAGGCCAGCGATCTGGCTCTTGGCGGGGTAGCCCAATTCGACGTCGAAGGCCACATCGCCCTCAGACACGGTGAGGTTCTTCACCGCTTTGGTCGAAACAAAATCCTTGCCGGTATTCGGGTCGATCACGCTCTTGATCGCATCAAGGATCGCTTGCACTGTCACAGTCATTCCAATTCTCCTAAAGATGGGCATAGTCTAGCGAACCTGTTCAGGCCCACTGCGAGCGCCCCGATACCCCTTTGCGACGGGATGAATACGGGTTAACCCCCGTTTGATCCATGCCGATCGGGCTTCTACCGGCGCACGGTCAATCCCATAATGGTTGGCATGTCGGAACCCAATGCCCACACCCGCCCGGCCGGTCTGCTTTTGACCGGTGGGGGCGCCAGGGCCGCGTACCAGGTCGGCGTACTCGAAGCGATCGCCGACATCCGGCTGGCCTGTGGCGCTGGTCACGAACCCAACCCATTTCCCATCATCACCGGAACATCGGCGGGCGCCATCAACGCCTCGGCACTGGCCTGTGGTGCCGACAACTTTGATGCCACCGCGCGCATGATCGCGCACACCTGGCGCGATTTCCACGCCGACCAGGTGTACCGCGCCGGGCATCTGGACATGGTGCGTTCCGGTGCCAAGTGGCTGACACTGCTGTCCCTGGGCTGGATTCTGGCCAGGTGGCGCCGGCTCAAACCCAAATCGCTGCTGGACAACGCCCCGCTGGGGGAACTGTTGCGTCGCCTGGTGCCACTGGACCGCCTGCCGGAGTTGATTCGCAGCGGCCACATGCAGGCGCTGGCGGTGACAGCATCGAGCTACAGCTCGGGCGAGCACGTGACCTTTTTTGAGGGAGACACGCGTTTGCAACCCTGGGTGCGCAGCCAACGCCTGTCGGTGCGCGACAAGATCACCCATGCGCATCTGCTGGCCTCCAGCGCGATTCCGTTTGTGTTCCCTGCAACCAAACTGCATATCAATGGCCGGGATGAGTATTTTGGCGACGGCTCCATGCGCCAATCGGCACCCTGCTCACCCGCCATCCACCTGGGTGCCGAACGCATTCTGGTGGTTGGTGCCGGGCGCATGCACGAGCCCAAAGATGAAGCGCTGCTGCCCTCACACAACACTTACCCCTCCATCGCCCAGATTGCCGGCCATGCCCTGTCCAACATTTTTCTTGACGCGCTTGCGGTAGATGTGGAGCGGGCGCGGCGCATCAACCAGACCATCAAGCTGGTGCCTGAGCAGCTGCGCCGATCCAGCGCCCTGCGCCCGCTGGAGCTGCTG
Organism: uncultured Rhodoferax sp.; assembly: GCA_964569855.1. Lineage (GTDB taxonomy): Bacteria > Pseudomonadota > Gammaproteobacteria > Burkholderiales > Burkholderiaceae_C > Allorhodoferax. The sequence continues at coordinate 1,537 of CAZMXB010000512.1, read as the reverse complement.
GTGATCTCCCCCAGTCAGCGCCTGGACGTGGTGGCTTCCAGACACATCGACGCACTGCCCCATGGTGTGCGCACCATGCTGGGCGGTGTTGGGGTGTCGTCCCGCAGTGCCGACGTCAAAGGCTCGGCCCTGGCCAGTTATCTGCTGTTCGAGTCCGCCTACACCAGCGAGTTGATGGCCCTGGGCTATGCCGACGCACAACGCCAGCGGCACGAAATCTGCGGCTTCTTTGGCTGGACCGATCCGGACGCTGTTTGCATGCTGGATGACCGACCCGTCACAGCCAAAGTGGACCGGCGACGCGACCCGTTGCGGCTGCGGTAGTTCCGTTCTGGTACTTGCAGGTCAAGGCACGCCACGCCTAGATCAGGCGGGATGGCTGTTCTGCTCCGTGTCCCCCGCCCGCTGCGCGGGCTCCTCCTTTACCTGCGCAGAACAGCCATCCCGCCTGATCCCCGCACCGCGCTGGGAGACTAAAATCACAGGCTGTTCCCTGAAAGCTTTCCCCGATGCCACGCCAACTCTTCGTCACCACCGCCCTGCCCTACGCCAACGCGCCATTTCATATCGGGCACATGATGGAATACATCCAGGCCGACATCTGGGTGCGCTTCCAGCGCATGCATGGCAGTGCGGTGCATTTTGTGTGCGCGGACGACGCCCACGGCGCACCCATCATGATCGCCGCCGAGAAGGCCGGCAAGACACCGCAGCAGTTCGTGGCCGACATCGCCGCCGGTCGCAAGGAATACCTGGACGGTTTCCACATCAGCTTTGACAACTGGCACTCCACGGATGGTGCCGAAAACCACCAACTGGCCCAGGACATTTACCGCGCCCTGAAGAAGAACGACCTGATCGACACCCGAACCATCGAGCAATTCTTCGACCCCGACAAGAACATGTTCCTGCCGGACCGCTTCATCAAAGGCGAATGCCCCAAGTGCCATTCCAAGGACCAATACGGCGACAACTGCGAAGTCTGTGGCGCCGTCTACTCCCCTACCGAGCTGATCAACCCCTACTCAGCCCTGAGCGGTGCCACCCCCGTGCTGCGCACCTCCGAGCACTTCTTCTTCAAGCTGTCCGACCCGCGCTGCCTGGCCTTCCTGGACCAGTGGACGCAAAGCGGCGCGGTGCAGCCCGAGGTGCTGAACAAGATCGCCGAGTGGATAGAGCCCGGTGAGGACGGCAAGCCCAAGATGGGCGACTGGGACATCAGCCGCGATGCGCCCTACTTCGGCATAGCGATTCCCGATGCGCCGGGCAAATACTTCTATGTCTGGCTGGACGCGCCGATTGGCTATCTGGCCTCGCTGCAGAACCGCTTTGCCAAGATCGAAGGCGACGACGCCAGGGGCGCGGCAGCGTATGAGGCCTTCATGGCCGACCCGGCCACCGAGCAGTACCACTTCATCGGCAAGGACATCATCACCTTCCACACGCTGTTCTGGCCGGCCATGCTGCATTTCAGCGGCCGCAAGACCCCCAATGCGGTGTTTGTGCACGGCTTTTTGACGATCAACAGCGGCGAGAA
>CAZMXB010000511.1:0-3128 GCA_964569855.1 uncultured Rhodoferax sp. | reverse complement strand
CCGGTGTAGACCAGTTCCCTGGTTAAAACCTTCCCACCTCCCTCAGGGAGCACCAACGCAGTATGCAAGAACTCCGAGCCTTGACTCTTGTGCACCGTCATGGCAAAAGCGGTTGCAACATGCGCCATTCGACTCACTCCCACTGCGCGCAGTTTGTCACCATCCAGAAAGTGGACGCGCAGCGCAGTCGATCCGGGCGGACCCGGCAAAGTCACGCCCACATCCCCATTGAATACCCCCAGTGCCGGGTCATTGCGGGTGACCATAACCGGGCGCCCGGCATACCACTCGCCTCGGGGGGTCAATAGTCCTGCAGTCTCCAAGGCGCGCAGCACGGACTGGTTCAAACTGCGGGTACCCCAATCCCCGTCATGCACGGCACACAGAATGCGGAAACGATCGAAAGCCAACACAACACGCTTGACCCAGTCTTCGTGGTCGCCTGCGTTGCTCAATTCCTCCTTGGACCGTGTCTTGACGACCCGCAGGTAGTCGGTTGTCTGCGCCAATTGAATACTGGCCCCCTCTGCTCACTGAAATTGACCCACGCCGCCAAGCAATGTGGCCGTCCTTGAAACGGTCACTATCGTCGGCCAACGCGTCTAAATTTCTAGGCGCCGGTCTGACCATCATTGCAGCGCGCCTGGGAAAGATGGATGCTGCGCCGGCACCATGTGCGAATGCTGTTACCCCCCAGGTTGCCAAGCCGGTTTCAAACGGGTGACGCCACGCAACGCCAAGAGCGAAATGTACCGTCTGGCGGTCTTCGCGTTGCCGCCTCTTTACGAAGCGTCCGAATTTCGGGGCATGGGCTCATTTAGCCTCATTCGAAGGATGTCGCCAGTCGCATGGCAGCATGTCAATCTGTCTGGTTCGTTCGAGATTGGTGACGAAGACCCCATCGTCGACATGCAGGCTCTGGCCGCCCACTATGCTGATTCAGCCTTTTGGCGCTAGGCCACCCAAGTGCCGCCAGGCGAAGCGTTCGACTAACTATACTGCTTTGGGGCTTGGGCAAAAACAGCCAACATTTGGAAAACTGTCTCGTCCCATTTCGATGCGGTGGTCCAAAACGCGGGTAGCTGCGAACGCCGCACAGGGTGCGATCCCTTCCAGCTTCAACAAGCCGTACGCGGCATCGATCCCAGCGCGAAACGCCTCAGGTGTGACTCCTTGAATCTCAAGGGAGATGTATCCCTCGCGCATCGCAATGTTTGCGGCAAGGCTTCTAGCATCTTGATTCATGATTTGAAGCGGCGTATTTTGTGGACATCAATGTACAAGCCAAATACTCCAGCTGGGACTTTCCCACCAAATTTGTCCCCATCCAATGGGTACAGCCCTTTGGAAAAGTAGGCTCAAAACCATGGCGACCCTCGTGGTCGCCTGCATCGACGGACCCGCCCAAGAAATGGGCAGATCCATTGGATAGTCAACTTGGCGCATTGAATCTCAATGGTATCGGGCCTGGTAACGCATCGCTATGTCTCGCTTGCCAAACTGCTTCCATCGAAGGCTTGAGACCGAACGCCCAACTTGCAGGACAAGCCCTATGAAAAATCATCGACACCCAAACGACCCGAGAAGCCCTGCCCTACGACGAACAACTGCAGTGCGATGTACCGCCTAAGTCAAAGTACTCATCGAGCTTCTTGGTGTAATACAGCGCGGCGAGCTCTGGCGACTGTTCACTGTAGGGGTCTGCCAGCAAAGCGTGCAGGCGCCGCACCAGCGTGAAGTCCCCAGCGTCCGTGGCGCTGCGGTAGGCCTGAACCAGCATCCACTCCCTTGCGATGTACTTGGGGTTGACCTGCTTCATGCCCGCCGACACTTCCAAGGGATCACGCCCGTCTTGCGTCAAGGCCGTGTGCCAATTTTGCAGCCACGCTCCCCAGCGGTCCTCCATCACCGCCGGGTCCTGGCCATAAGCCCCACGGCTTGCGTAGAAGCTGGGACGCAAGTCCGCCACCTGCTGGGGTAGGCTGGAAAGCTCCCGCCAGAAGATCGTGTAGTCCACCGGTGTTTGTGCCATGAGGGTGTGCAACTCGGAAAATAGTTCCGCACGAAATTCGACCAAGCCCATTTTTTGTGCCCACATGGCATGCAGCGTGCCCGCCATGCGGTCCGGCAGGGCCTGCACCACCGCGTCCAATTTCTCAATGGCGCGGGTGTCCTGTCCCAGCAGGGGGACCATGGCGGTGCAGAACATTCTGAAATTGACAACTGCTGCCATGGGCTGGTTCATAAACGAGAAATGTTCCCCGCCACCAATCCACATTTGAAACGCGGGGTCATAGGCTTCCATAAAACCAAAGGGGCCGTAGTCCAGCGTGCGCCCCCCCAGTGCACAGTTGTCGCTGTTGAAGTTGCCTTGGCAGTACCCCACCCGAATCCAATGGGCCACCAAATGCGACAGACGCACACCAAATTCACTTGCCATGGCGACGACCTTGTCGGCTAGCGTCACCTCGGGGCCATGCAGGGCGGTGGCCAAGTCCGGATATTCACGGTCGAGTGCATGCAGAAAAATCGCCTCCAGCTCGGCCAGCGCACGCGGGTGCGCGTTGTGCCTAGCCCGCCGACCGAACAATTCGACTTGACCCACCCGCAAGAAGGAAGGGGCAGCACGGGTAGTGATGGCGGCCGGTTCGTCCACCATGCGGTCGGGCTCTTCGGTCTTGGCACCGGGTGAATACCACGGACGTGTGACCGTTTCACTGCCCGAGACGAAGAGGGGTCATCAGTAAGATTCGTGGCAAAACCTGCCACATTGAGCAATTCCCATAGCCGTCGCGGCTTGTGGGACGATGCGCCTTCGCCTTTACGTCGGCTGGGATTCGTTCGAACCGAATGAAATTGCGGTGTAGGAGAGTATTTCGATGCAAGAACTGCTCTACTGAAGGCGTTTTTCGGCATATTGCTAGCAACTTGAGGAGATGTGACAGGTTTTGACACGAATCTCACAGGGCGGACCTCCAAGGGATGTCGCCGGTGGCGTGGCAGCACGTGAACATGCTCGGGTCGCTTGAGTTCAGCGACGAAGCGCCGGACATTGACATGGAAGCGCTGGCTGCACAATATGCCGATGCGGTGTTCTGGAGCAACGCCACGCAACCTGGGCAAGGGGA
>CAZMXB010000510.1:0-3128 GCA_964569855.1 uncultured Rhodoferax sp. | reverse complement strand
GCTTTGGCATCGTGGCGCGGCTGGAGTTTTATACGCCCGAAGAACTGGCGCGCATTGTCAAACGCAGTGCGGGTCTGCTCAAGGCACCCATGGATGCCGAGGGCGGATTTGAGATCGCCCGCCGTTCGCGCGGGACGCCGCGTATTGCCAACCGCCTGCTGCGCCGGGTGCGCGACTATGCGGATGTGAAAGGTGTTGGCCACATCAGCGTGGATATTGCCAATCGCGCGCTGGCGATGCTGGACGTCGACCCGCAGGGTTTTGACGTCATGGACCGCAAGCTGCTCGAGGCCGTGATCCACCGTTTCGACGGCGGCCCGGTCGGGCTGGACAATATCGCTGCCAGCATCGGCGAAGAGCGCGAAACCATTGAGGACGTGATCGAGCCGTATCTGATTCAACAGGGCTATTTGCAGCGCACGCCGCGCGGGCGCATTGCCACGCTGGCGGCGTACCGGCATCTGGGCGTCACACCGCGCAATCCGCCGGAGGGTGGGCTGTTTGCGCAGTAACCCACCCAAGACATGACATTTGGTCAAATCGGCCCCTGGCCCTCGCAAAATATACGTTTATAGCTATCAAATAAAGAGCAGTTGTGGAAATCATCATCGAGTTCCTGCTGAGCTTCCTGGGCGAGTTTCTGTTGCAGATTGTGGGCGAAGTGTTTCTGGAGGTTGGCCTGCACTCGCTGGCCGAGCCGTTCCGCCGGGAACCCAAGCCCTGGTTGGCCGCCATTGGCTACATGGTGTTTGGGGCGATTATTGGAGCCTTGAGTCTGCTGGTGTTCCCCCACTACCTGGTTGCCAGCAAGGGCCTGCGGGTGGCGAATGCCGCGCTATCGCCCATCGCGGCGGGTTTGAGCATGGCATTGATGGGCAAGTGGCGCGCCCGGCGCGGGCAGGCGGTGCTGCGCATCGACAAGTTTGCCTACGGTTATTTGTTTGCACTGGGTTTTGCGCTGGTACGGTTCTGGTTTGCCAGTCCGGGTTGAGGTGCCCGTTACCCCGGTAAGCCTGGCGCGCTTGCAAGCTACTCGCCGCCGCCCGATACCCGCCCCCTCAGTTTTTTGACATCGCCCCGCGTGGATTTGGTGTCGAGCCGTTTGCGCTGCGAGCTTTTGGTGGGTTTGGTGGCCTTGCGAGGCTTGGGCAGCACCGCCACGCTGTCCACCAGGGCCTGCAAGCGCTCGATGGCATCGGCCTTGTTTTGTTCCTGGCTGCGCGTGGTTTGGGCTTTGATGACCACCATGCCGTCGGCGGTGATGCGCTGGTCGCTCAAGCCCATCAATCGTTCCTTGATGGCGTCTGGCAGCGATGAGTCGGGGATGGAGTAGCGCAGGTGGATAGCGCTGGAAACCTTGTTGACGTTCTGCCCGCCCGCACCCTGGGCGCGGATGGCAGAGAAATCCATCTCGTCTTCGAACAGGGGTATCAGGGGATCGGGCATGGGGGCGTCTATGGGGAAAGCGTGGGCAGCCTGTCTGGGCAGGACTTGATTTTTGTCACACATTTTCCGCCAAATGGCGCGCACACTGTTTGAATGGATTTCAAGGACTACTACAAAACGCTGGGGCTGGAACGCACCGCCTCCGATGACGAGGTGCGCAAGGCATACCGCAAACTGGCGCGCAAGTACCACCCGGATGTCAGCAAGGAGGCCGATGCCCAGGCCCGCATGCGCGACATCAACGAGGCCAACGACGTGCTGCGTGACAAGGAGAAACGCGCCGCTTACGACGCCCTGGCAGACCGCGTGGCGCGCGGCGGCCACGGTGGTGCAGCGGGTGACGGCAGTTTCCAGGCACCACCGGGCTGGGATGAAGGCTTCGAGTTTCACCGCGGTCCGGGCCAGGGCCCGGCCGACCATGGCAGCTTCAGCGACTTTTTCTCGTCGGTCTTTGGCCAGGCCGAGCACCGGGGTGCAGAGAAGCGCAACACCAAGGCCCGGGGCGAGGACCACCACGCCGCCATCGAAATTTCGGTCGAAGATGCCATCAACGGTGTGCAACGCGAGATCACCCTCAGAGCCCTGGAAAATGACGCGCAGGGGCACCCTCAATTTGTCAACCGCACGCTGGCCGTAAAAATCCCGGCCGGCGTGCACCCGGGCCAGTTTGTCCGGCTCACCGGCCACGGCATGCCCGGGTATGGTGGCGAGGCAGCCGGCGACCTGTATCTGGAAGTGCGCATTGCACCGCACCCGCTGTACCGCGTCGACGGGCGTGATTTGTACATGACCTTGCCCGTCACGCCGACCGAAGCCGCGCTGGGCGCACAAGTCCAGGTGCCGACGCCCGGCGGTGGCGTGGTGGAGGTAAGTGTGCCACCCAATGCCCGCAGCGGCCTGAAATTGCGCCTGAAGGAACGCGGCCTGCCCGGCAAACCACCCGGCAACCTGTTCTTGATGCTGGACATCGCCTTGCCGCCTGCCGACAGCGAAGCCGCCCGCGCCGCCTACGAACAACTGGCCAAGGCTGTACCCTTCAATCCAAGGCGCCACCTCGGTGTTCACGGAGCATGACCATGAGCAGCAGCAACATCCTGACCGAGTACACGCTGGTTGCCATCAGCCGTGAGAACCCGATTGCCCTGAGCGACCTGGCACACGCCTGCGGGGCCGACCGGGACTGGGTGGTCCGGTTGGTCGAAGTCGGCATCATCGAAGCCGCCCCCCCAGCGGCTCCACCCGATACCTGGCTCTTTTTCAGTTCCGACCTCCAAAACGCCCTGGAGGCGCGGCGTCTGGAGCGCGATTTTGGCGTCAGTCTGGACGCCGCCGCGCTGATTCTGGATCTGCAACACGAGGTGCGGCGGCTGAAAGCGGCGTTGCAGGTGCAGCGGCGCTGAATAAGGCAGAGCATGTTGCGGCAGAGTTTGGGGCAGCGGCCCGTGGCGCTTCGTGTCAAACGCCCACAAATCGGGGCCTGCAGCAGCTCAACGGTCCGGCATTCCTTGCTGGTGTTTCTGCCACGGCCAGCGCCCGCTGACTTCGAGTTCCAGCGCAAAACTCAACAGCGTTCGGATGGCCACGATCACGGCCAGCACGCCCAGGTTTTGCAGGGTGGGCTTGATCGCCACCGTGCCGATGATGTCGGCAATCACCAGAAACTCCAGCCCCAGCAGGATGGC
>CAZMXB010000509.1:0-3138 GCA_964569855.1 uncultured Rhodoferax sp. | reverse complement strand
CATAGACCTTTATTCACGCTGTAACGACCTCTGTAGGGGCTGGGAATATGTTTATCGACATATCATTGAATCGATACGTTGGATAGTAGATATTCCCTTGTACCATTATTGAGTCATCTCGTTGCATTTCAGAGAGTGCAATAGGGAGAGCAAGTACATAGTCTGCATCACTCTTATACTTGATAGCTACCTTTGTTATTTTGAGGATAGGAGCAACAAGGCTTGCATCATCTCAGCGTGTGTCAAAACTGTACTCAGATTGACCGATTACTGTGTCTCTTGTCCAGATATCACTCATAAAGTCCTCGTTCACTTCACTTCGGATAGTAGCAATTACTTTCTGATATGAATAATTAGCGAGTTCGAGAGCTTTCGTGTCAGAGAAAGCTGTTGTTGATACGTTGTGACAACGTGTTCGGAAGAGTGATATGATGCCTGATACGTCCATATGGTGGTGGTTATATACTAGTTACAATCACTACCCGAAGGTAGTAACTGTGAAGCAATACATAAGCATTGACTATACACTTGTAGCGGCACTCTCCAAACGTACAAGAGCGTTCTGTTGGAGCATCTTTGCAGCGAATGCAATTTTAGCACCGACAGTAGCACGTTGATTGAGAGGGTCTGCACTACCAGCTGATCCGATAGGGTGGAAGATAGTTTCCATGTTCTGCCAGTTAGCAATACCGTAAGCGTCCTTACCCATAAAGTAAGAAGGGTATACAGTAATACCAGTAGCAACAGTATCAATATTGCTTGTTTCAACAATCTTAATACCTTGGAGTTTACCAGTTTCACCATTGAGGATCGCACCATTTGTAACGTATTTGTTAGCATCGAGCCAGAGACCAGTTGAAGAGTTACGAATATCACCAGCAACAAAGTTGTCAACGATACCAACATAACATCCTTCTGAAATTGTCTTAGCGTTCTGCTTTCGGAGCTTGATAGCTACCTTTGAAATATCAGCACCAGTAACATTATCACCAGCAATAAGAGCTGCACGGTTAGCACGTCCATTTGCATAGATTACATTTGTACCGTTTGTGATAAGCTCAGCTTGGATAACTTTGTCGATAACACGCATCATATTTGCTGCTACTTCACGACCAACGAGTTCTAGAATGCTAGAAATAGGAGAAGTCTTCTGAAGAAAGTCAGAAATAATAACTTGCATACCATACTGAACTGGAGTAGCTTGAACAACTGTAACAGTTGCATCTACTTCTGTAGGTGTAACACCTTCAGTAAGAGTAACTTGTGCAACAGTTCGAGTCAATTGATCGAAGCGTGCCCAAGAGAGAGTGAGGTATCCGTTTTCCGCTTGTGATACTTGACCATATTTAGCGAAGTAAAGCTCAGGCTCGAGGTTTTCGAGGACTTGCTTGCGGAGAAAGTTCTGCATATATACTGCAGGAGAAGCACCATTCTTGATGTTTCCCGTAGTTCGTACTGCCATAGGAGGAAAGATTAAATTTATAATCTATGCTCTCAATGGTATTAGCGAATGTATTGTTCTTTGTAGAGTTTGTCCATTTCCGACATTTTATCAGAAGAGAACTCGTCCTTACTTGGTACAACTCTTCGTCATACTCATGAGACTCATAGTTTCTTTGCCTCTGATTTAGCTACCGTCTGTGGATCGATTACAGAAGTATAGAACTTGTATGCTGTTTCTATATCCATGTTGTGTTCGCTAGCAACACTTCGGATTTCATCAGCAAGTTCTTTTGCTTGTGGATTGTCACGAAAGAAGAGTTTTTCTTCTATTTTTCGTTCTGCTCGCTCTTCGATAAGGCTTTCAATGTCTTTCATTGACTCTTTATCATATGATGAGTCAATCTTTTCTTGAAGCTGTCGACGCAAAGCATTCCTTTCCGCAAGTATCTTCGCAAAGTTAGAGTTTGATTTCTTCTTTGGCTGTGTATCTTCCACTTTCTTTTGCTCTGGCTCAGAGTCTGTGCCATCTTCGTCTGATTCAGTCTCTTGGACTTCCTCAGTTTCTTCCTCTACATCTTCAGTAGATTCAGGAGCATCGTTGTCTTGCTCTTGTTCATTTGTGCCTGAACTTGGCGATAGAGCTTCAAGGATGAGTGCATCCGATTGCTCTGGGGTGAGATTTTCGTACATAGGGAGGTTATTATGCAGCCTTACTGCTATTATAAGGGATTTAACCCTGATGATTCCATCTAGTTGCCTAGATAGAACTGTCAGAACTAATTTCTATACGAGCCTTTTCTCTCATTATATCGAGAACTTTATAAGGCTCTGTGATAATAATATTGAGTATGTTACGTTGTGCAATTATTAAGCGTAGTTCTTCTTCGCTTGGATTATGCCACACTTGGCTTTCGAGATCGTCCTTTAGCTTTTGGAGTATTTCCTTCAGTGCTAGGAAGTCCTCATTCGCTAGGAGTCTCTGGAGTGATTGGGCTTTCTGCCTCTCGTCTAGGTTCATGGAATTGAATATAAGGGAAATACTTTCTCATATCTGCCTCACTTACTCCGAGATTTTCGAGAGCTTCCTTGTGCGTGAAGTAGTCATAGACTCAGGTCTTTTTGAGCTTTACATCATTTCGGAAGTCGTCTACTATGTCTATTACGTTTCCTGCTTGGTCTACAATCTTTTCCTTGTAGAGTCCAAAGAAGTTACGGATTGTTTCCTCTACTGTGAATTGTCAAGAGAGTTGTCGCATAACGTCTGCAGAGGCTCCATCGTAATAGATTCAAGGATTAGTTCCAGGTGTTCTTAGCATAGACTAGATTTTAAAGAATACACGAATAGCACCGATAAATCAAGGGAAGCATTCCTTTATGATTGTTTTCTTCATTCGCTCGTAAGTATCAATGTTGTCCATACATCGCTTTGCATTCTTTTTGTTCTCTTCGATTTGCTCAGTATGAACACGGACAATATTGTTTCGTACTTCCTCGTCCTTTTCCTCTTTCTTAGCTCGTTTGATTTCTACTTCACAATTGTGAATAACAGTAGGAGCTTTGAGGTATGAAGAATAATCGAGAGCAATCCCTTTTTCGAGGAGTGCAATTTGTTCGAGCATTTCTTTTTTAACTGACATATACTATTGATTAGGGTTATTAGTAGCATTTTGAGATATAGAAGCATTAACCATTTGA
>CAZMXB010000508.1:1919-3147 GCA_964569855.1 uncultured Rhodoferax sp. | reverse complement strand
AATCTCAATGGCCGGGCCATTCTGTATGCCGACAAAATCACCAACTCGATGGAACGCGCGATCGGCGAGACCGAGCGGCGGCGCAAAAAGCAGATTGCCCACAATCTGGAACGCGGCATCACCCCACGGGCCATCGTCAAAAAGGTGCGCGATCTGATCGATGGTGTCTACAGTGAAAAGGCGGGCAAAGAGGCCGATCGACTGGAGCGTGACGCGATGCAACGGGCGCAAGTGGAGGACATGAGCGAGAAGGACGTCTCGCGTGAAATCAAGCGCCTGGAGAAGCTGATGATGGAACATGCCCGCAACCTTGAGTTCGAAAAGGCGGCCCAGGTTCGGGATCAGTTGGGCATTTTGAAGGAGCAAGCCTTTGGTGCATCGGGTGCCGACAATGTCGTGATAATTTCATCTGGTGGGAAATAGCTTGATTTGCGACTGATCAGTCTAAGTACCCGAGCAAACTGCTAGGTTTATCGCTATACTACGGTTTGTTAGTCAACTAAACAGACTTCAGGAGTATGCAATGCGTCTCACCACCAAAGGCCGATTTGCCGTTACCGCGATGATTGATTTGGGGCTGCGCCAAAGTGGTGGGCCTGTCACGCTGGCGGCCATCAGTCAGCGTCAGCAGATTTCCCTTTCGTACCTCGAGCAACTTTTTGGCAAGCTGCGTCGCCATGAGCTGGTGGAATCCACCCGCGGACCCGGTGGCGGTTACACCCTGGCGCGCAAGGCTTCCGATATCACCGTGGCTGACATCATTGTGTCGGTTGATGAACCCATTGATGCCACCCACTGCGGTGGCAAGGAAAACTGCCTGGGTGAGGGCGCCCGCTGTATGACGCACGACCTGTGGGCGTCGTTGAATGTGCGGATGGTCGAATTTTTGGACTCGGTGACCCTGCAGAAGCTGGTGGATGATCAGTTGGCCAGGGGGCTGCATGTGGATGACAAGCCCAGTGTCAAGCGGGCCATTTCTGCGATGCCGCTGAGCAAGCCCATTCGTGTAAACGCACCCAATTCGGTCTTCGCCCTGGGCAATGCGTTTTCCAAAACCTGACCACCTGCAAACGACAATTTCAGACTGAAAAGCCGGACCAAGCCACATGGATACCACTCCCCATTTCCCCATTTACATGGATTACAGCGCCACCAACCCCTGCGATGAACGGGTGGTGGATGCCATGGTTCCCTGGTTGCGCAACCACTTTGGCAATCCAGCGTCACG
>CAZMXB010000508.1:0-1909 GCA_964569855.1 uncultured Rhodoferax sp. | reverse complement strand
AAAGGCGCGCGGCCAAGTTGCAGACCTGATTGGTGCCGACCCGCGTGAGATTGTCTGGACCTCCGGAGCCACCGAATCCAACAACCTGGCACTCAAGGGTGCGGCGCACTTTTACCAATCCAAAGGCAAGCATCTGATCACGGTCAAGACCGAGCACAAAGCGGTGCTGGACACCTGTCGCGAGTTGGAGCGTCAGGGCTTTGAGGTAACCTATCTGGACGTGCAGGACGACGGACTGGTCAACCTCGATTCCTTCAAGGCCGCCATTCGCCCGGACACCATTCTGGCCAGCGTGATGTTTGTGAACAATGAGATCGGTGTCATTCAGGACATCGCCGCCATCGGCGCCGTCTGCCGCGAAAAAGGCATCATCTTGCACGTGGATGCGGCGCAGGCCACGGGCCGTGTGGCGTTCGACCTGACCAAACTTCCAGTTGATTTGATGAGCCTGACCGCCCACAAGACCTATGGTCCCAAGGGTATTGGCGCCTTGTTTGTGCGCCGCAAACCCCGCATCCGCCTGGAAGCCCAGATGCACGGTGGTGGCCACGAACGCGGCATGCGCAGCGGCACTTTGCCAACCCATCAGATCGTTGGCATGGGCGAGGCTTACCGCATCGCCAAGGAAGAAATGGCGGCCGAGAACGTGCGCATTCAGGCACTGCATGACCGCATGCTGGCGGGCCTCAAGGACGTGGAGCAGGTGTTCATCAATGGACACGTCACCCAGCGCGTGCCCCACAACCTGAACATGAGCTTCAATTACGTCGAAGGCGAGTCGCTGATCATGGGCATCAAAGGGCTGGCCGTCAGCAGTGGCTCGGCCTGCACCTCGGCGTCGCTCGAACCGAGCTACGTGTTGCGTGCATTGGGCCGCAGTGATGAACTGGCCCACAGCAGCCTGCGAATGACCATAGGTCGCTGGACGACCGAGGCTGAAATCGATTACGCCATCGACACCATCAAGAAAAACGTTGCCAAGCTACGTGATCTCAGCCCGCTGTGGGACATGTACAAAGAAGGCATCGATATTTCCACCATCCAGTGGGCTGCCCACTAAGGAGTTAAAAATGGCATATTCAGAAAAAGTCGTAGACCACTACGAAAACCCCCGCAACGTCGGCAGCTTTGAAAAGGGCGATGACAGCGTTGGTACGGGAATGGTCGGTGCGCCAGCCTGTGGCGACGTCATGAAGCTGCAGATCAAGGTGAATCCACAGACGGGTGTGATTGAAGACGCACGCTTCAAAACCTATGGCTGTGGCTCGGCCATCGCTTCGAGCTCGCTGGTGACCGAATGGGTCAAGGGCAAGACGCTGGACCAGGCGGCGGCGCTGAAGAATAGCCAGATTGCCGAAGAACTGGCATTGCCTCCCGTCAAGATTCACTGTTCCATCCTGGCCGAAGACGCCATCAAGGCAGCTGTTGATGACTACAAGGCCAAGCATCTTGGGGACAAATTGCAGGCAAGTTCTGTCCCTAACTAAACCACGGAAATTGCGGGGCAGACCATTTGCTCTGTCCTCAACTATGCAATGGACTTGCGGGACAGATCTTTAGTTCTGTCCCCAACTGATTAAAAATATGGCCGTTACTTTGACTGAAGCCGCTGCGCGCCATGTGACGCGCTACCTCACCAAGCGGGGCAAAGGTGTTGGCGTGCGCCTGGGCGTCAAGACCACCGGGTGCTCGGGCCTTGCCTACCAGCTGGAGTATGTGGACGAGCTGGCACCGGAAGATCTGGTTTTCGAGGGTCACGGCGTCAAGGTGCTGGTGGACCCCAAGAGCCTTGCATATATCGACGGCACCGAGCTGGACTTTGTCCGTGAAGGTCTGAACGAGGGCTTTCGCTTCAACAACCCGCGCGAGCGCGACAAGTGCGGCTGTGGCGAGTCGTTCCGCGTGTGAA
>CAZMXB010000507.1:1803-3158 GCA_964569855.1 uncultured Rhodoferax sp. | reverse complement strand
GTGGCTGCTGGCACCAAGGTGGTGGCCGTTGTGTTGACGACTGGCAAGTATTCCACTGCACGGTTTGTATTGAAGTGATTCTTTCCAAAAGACCGGGGAAGTTTCAAAAGTGGGCGCAGGTGCCAAGGTTCTTGTGGACGAAAGGAAACACCATGACTGTAAGGATTCTTGTGCTGGCGGGCCTGATTACGCTCACTTTGGCTGGCTGTGCCGGGCATACGCACAGTTTGATTCAGGACCGTAGCGACCAAGACCTCACAGTTGGAACCTTCAGGCATGAAGGGTCGCAGGGCACGACCATGGTTCTGGAGTTGCGAGGCGTACGTTTTGAAGCACAGGGCTTCGCCATTGGGCGCAAGCAGAACCATGCGGAATTGCGACGTCTCTATGGTCAAGGAAAGCACTACGACCGGATTTTTTCTGGATTGGATACTGACCACTACGTGTATTCCGCCGAACCGGTTTTGCGTGCTGCCAATGGCGCGACATTGCGATGCTTGGCGGTATGGCGAGTCGGCGGATCACCTTCTGGGCATTGCCTGGCAGGTGACAAACCGCCCATTCATTTCCGATTCGGATGAAGCCATGGTCGGACCAGAATCCGGCGAATGTTGACGCCGAGCCCATGGACACCAGCAAAAGCCACGGTCAAGCTCACGCCGCAGGCGGGTAAAACGTCTACAGAACGTTTTACTCAAAAAGAGTTTATAGCTGGGGCGCGTCCTCGGCTTTCCCTAATTGTGCTTGTAACCTTTGAAAGGCAAATTGTGAAAAAACTGAACTCAATGAATGTTGCATCCCTTGCATGTCTAGTCGCTCTGGTCGGCTGTGCGGCACCAGTGGATCAACTGGCTGAAAAACCCTACTGTCACACCGACCGTGGCATACATGCCTACTGTACAAAGGAAATCGCGCCGAACCTTCAACGTGATGCTGAAGCCAAGCAGTTTGCGTCAGTGCCTGATGCTCTCACCATCTATGTTGTTCGCTACTGGGGCGATGGGCATCATCCAGTGGATGTCTCATTCAATAGCGGTGCTCCGATAGAAACCGTTCCAGACTCTATGATTCGCCTAAGGGTTAGGGCAGGAGAGCATCAGATAGCCTTCAAAGTTGACGGGAGATCGTTTGAACGAAAGATTTCTGGAGTTGCAGGAGAAGTTCGTCTGTTGGGCATAGTCGGTACCGACTGGCCTTGGGGTAATTCTTCTCACGCATGGTCGGATGATTCTGAGGAACAAGTTAAACGAAAGGCTTTGCGTTCTCGACTGATCAAAGACAAATCTTTGTAGTGACTCCGCTGTTTCAGTTCAGAAATCCACACCTGCGGTGCTACCTTTTTGACACACCATTTT
>CAZMXB010000507.1:0-1793 GCA_964569855.1 uncultured Rhodoferax sp. | reverse complement strand
GGGGCGTGCAGCCAACGGGCACCGCACCTACAGCCGCCGCGACCTCACCCGCCTGGGCTTCATCAAGCGGTGCAGGGACTTTGGCTTCCCCATCGAGCAGGTGCGCGTGTTGGCCCAGTTGTTCGACGATGGCGATCGTGCGTGCTGCGAGGTGCGTGAACAGGCGCAGCTGCACCTGGACGCGGTGCGTGCCAAACTGGCCGATATGCGCCAACTGGATGCCAGCCTGGAGTTGATGGTTGGTAGCTGTGATGCCACCTGCAGCGCCGGGCCTACGCGTGACTGCTGCATTCTTGCGGACATTGCCGCCGCATGACGATGGACGCTATGGCCCTCGTTCGAAGCTTCGGGCTGTTTTTTGCCACGTCAATTGCAGAGCTTGTGGGGTGTTACCTGCCCCTGTTGTGGCTGACTGGCAAAGGCCCGGCCTGGCTGCTATTGCCAGCTGCCCTCAGTTTGGCGGTTTTTGTTTGGCTCTTGACCCTGCATCCGGCAGCGAGTGGTCGGGTGTATGCCACCTATGGCGCGGTGTACATCGCCACGGGGCTGGGCTGGTTGTACTTTGTTGATGGTGTCACGCCCACCTGGAACGATTACTTGGGCGTTGCCCTGGCGTTGGCCGGGGCGGGCGTCATCGCGCTGGGACATCGCACGGCCTGAGGCACGTATTCTTTTATTCCATCGGGGGCTGTGTGGGCAAAGTTAGTCTCTGGCCCTGCTGAAGAGCGATTTCACTTTCTTTACATTCTAATACACGTTAGATTGATAGAGTTATAATCCAGACATCTTGGATTCTTGAACTGAACGACTTCCACGGACCAATAGAGCAAGTCTCTGTCGGATCGTTCAACCTCAAAAATTTCTTAAAACTGCAAAGAGGAGTTGCTATGCGCACATTGATATTTGCATCGCTTGTAGCATTCACGCTTGGATCTTGGGCCGCCAACGTGTCCATGGCGGTTCCCGGCTCGGCAGACTCCACGGGTCGCAAAGTGTTGACCTTCATTGCCAAGGCCCCCCCCGGGCTGACAATACCGATGTCCAGATAGCATTTGCCATCGGTCATTGCACCGCTGGGGACATTCTTATTTCACTTTTGAGTTTGGCAGCAGCTTTACTGCTGACCGGAACTGCGCAATGGCCACAACTGCGTTACGTTTCAGTCGCTGTGGCGACCGTGCTTCTTGGAGTGAGTTACACAGCATTTAGCGAATGGAGAAATACTGTTGTGACTCAAAGTTGGGCCTACTCAGCTCTCATGCCTCAACTGTGGGGAATTGGTTTTTCTCCGTTAGCGCAGTGGGTTGTCGTCCCAAGCGCTGTATTTCTTGCGGCTCGGAAATATGTGACAGACGTCACGCCCCGTGCGACGCATCTCTGAGCATTTGATCCAAACACCACTGCGCATAAAACCCGCCCAAGAGTCGTCCGAGCAAGCGCGTGAACCAACCCGTTGGCAGGTCATATTCAATCCAGACTCGCAGTTGAACGGACTGTGCAATTGGCGTCAGTTCAACTCCCATGCGATAGCGTCCGATGACAAGCAGTTTTGGCTCAGATGTGGTCACCCATGTCTTCCGAAAAGGACGGGCGTAGTCGACAACTTTCTCTGTAACCGAGATTGGGACACCCATCACGCGACCATGCAACCGAATCTCCGATCCAAGTGCTTGTCCTCGAAGGCGGTCCGTTTCAATTTTCATTGTGGCGCCAGCCATCATCAGTGATGGCTTTTCCATATGGGCGGCCAGACGCCTGTGGTCATCCAGCACGGAAAATATCTCATCCACCGT
>CAZMXB010000506.1:0-3177 GCA_964569855.1 uncultured Rhodoferax sp. | reverse complement strand
CCCCTGCGCGCCACTTCTGACAGCGCCGCATCAACTGATTTTGTGGTCATTTGCGATGGCATGATTCACGTCCTTTTATATCTTATGACATAGTTGAGCTTACCTGTCAAGCCGCCTTTTGTTCCTGGATAGTACCTTTCCGTCTCCTCAGTGAGTTTCTGCAAAAGGTCCCAGGATGCACCAGGATGCTCCATAAGCGCCACGATGTCAGCAACATCCTTTTCAGAAAGACGGTCCAATTTGCTCAAAGCAATGTCTTCTGGCGCTGGTAGCAGTGCCACCAGTGGGGAGCCTGGACGCATCTCAATCACTTTAGCTCGGTCGGTAAAGTCCTCGTGAACGGGTCCGATGGCCGACGTGTAATTCCGATCAATTTCAAGAACGTCGTATGCACTGTCAGGTCCAACTGAAATGAAAACTTTGCCAGCCGCCCGTTTCGCCAAAGCAATGTCTTGGGACGAAACAAGCACCGTATCAACTTCCAGATCAAGGTCACTGCTGACCCGCGTGGAACTGTAAAGATGAACCGCGCACCCGCCAAAAACGTAGGCGCTAACAGAATGTTCTGGCGCACCCACAATCTTCAAACGGTCGCCAAATTGGTTCAAAAGCTCATAGATCGCTTCCGTAAATGAAGCAACAGGTTTCATCACCGTTTAGTCCGCCTCTTCATGTGTGCTGAACTGACCGGGCGATAAGTCGTACTCCGCGCCAGTTCACAATATCGGATTGCCTGCAATTGCATGATTTATCCTTGGATGTGAAAACCCAAGGCACGCCAACGCCCAAAGGGCAAATACGTGCCTCGGGCAATGTTTAAAAGATGATCCGAGGATCGTATTGAAATGCTAGTTCAAAGCCAGAATGGCCGACCAGCGAATCGGATAAAACCGAAGTACGTGCATTTTAAATGGACGCCGATAAAAACGTCCACCAAACAATGCTTCAAATGATGCTGGAACGCCAGCTCGATTCGATTGAGATCGGAATGCCCAAATTCTAAACAAAAATTGTATCGCCAGGAAGTATTTGTTTGCCATGCCCAACGGGGTATCAGGCAATGCGGCGCCGGCCCAAGTCCCTGACGTCCATGGAACTCGGCAGAATCCGCTGGGCGAACTTCTCCACCGGGAAGTCAAACGTCCCGCGCAGGTTGACCCCCTCGATGTTGGTGGGCGCAATTCGACGCAAATCATCTGGGACTGGCTCACCACCGGCAGCCCTGATCCCCTGCAAGGCGGTTTGCATGTGCCCCGCGTTCCAAGCCATCACACTATTTGACAAGAGGCTGAGCGCAGACGACACGGCCGCAAGGGACTCCGTGCGCTTGGACAGCGCTGCGGGAATCTTCCCAGAATGGATGGCGTGCTGCAACGTATGGGAGGACTCTCCGCGGTTAAGCGCGTGGCGAATTTCAGAGCTGAACACCGGATTGAGCAAATAATCGACTTTGAATATGGTGCACAGCATCTGTCCGAACTGGACACCACCGTCATAAACCGATTGGCCGCGTGCGGCTGATCCAAACCGGGTCAATGCCTGTACGGCACTGCACTGACCGCTGCGAATGGACGCCGCAATGCGCACCAATTCGTCAAACACGCCCTCCATGGCGGAAAGCTCCAGATTGCAAGCCAGTACTGTTTCCAGCGCGTCCGGTACCGTGTAGCCTTTGAGAGCGTACAGTTTGCGGTGCTTGATATCCGCCAGACGGGGACACAGGTCAAAACCGAGCAGCTTGGCCACTGCCATGGCGAAGTCGGTGTACCCATGGGTGTCGACGGCAAGTTGACCCACGTCTTCCACCGCGCTTTGGCGCACAACACCTTCGATGGCGACTCCAGCCTGGCGCTCGTTCAACACAATGGGCTGGTCGTAAATTCTGTGGAATACGTCGACATTTGTAACCAACGCACGATTCAAGTGCTGGAAGTGACCTTTCTTCCTGCGTGTAATGCGTTTATACCGAAGTTTACAAAAAAGCCCCCAGTTTGCAAAAGTTTGGTTATTATTGAATAGTAAATACTGTAATTAAATAGCACTATGCGCGTTGTGAATTTTGTTGGTACGACTGGCCAAAGACACGCGACTCTGGTCGATGACTATGGGTTGCCTGATTTCTGGTCCACCGTATGGGTTGTGGATAGACTGCGTAGATCCGGACAGGCTGCAAACACCATCTCGACTAAATTGCAGGCTGTGCAATGCCTTTACCTCGCTCTGCCTTCTGCTTCTGATCTCACCCCGCGGCTCCAGAAGGGGGAATGGCTTTCTGTCATCGAAGCCAATCATCTCTTGGAGCAGATGTCGTTCCCGGCGCAGAAAATCGAGTCTTTTGGGGTCGCCATCACAGATCAATCACCAAAGAAAAATCAAACTTTCAAAATGGTGCCACTAGAAAAAGTGCGCTCAAAATTAAAAGGAGAAAAACGCGAGACGGTGAGCGCCGCGACTAAGTGGCAACGACTGCTATTCGCGCGCGAATTCCTGCAATTCCGTGCAAACGAACAGATCGTCCATCTCCGCGGCGAGAAAAAGGCCGCATTGTCCCAAGCCGTCGATGAAATTGATGCCTATTTGGAATCGCGCACATCAAAAATTCGTAGCGATTCCAGTTTGGGTGCACCTAAGGGCCTTAGTCAAGCCCAGCAGGCAGTGCTGTTCAATGCGATCCGACCAGATAGTCCGCTCAACCCCTGGATGGAGGACAAATTCATTCGGGCGCGCAACCATCTCGTGCTCGAATTGATGCTCGCGTGTGGTCCGCGTCGAGGCGGCATCCTTGGCATGCAGGTTGGCGATCTCGACCCGATGACCTCCCGAATTTCAATGCTGCGTCGACCGGACGATCCGGACGATCCACGCCCGATGCAGACCGGCAACAAGCGCCGTGACTATCGCATCAGCCTTGAACACAGAGTGCTTACTATTCTCAAAGCGTATCAAATTCAACGCCACAAAGTATTGGCCCATCAAAAAAGCAATACGCCGTACCTGATCATCTCGCGTGACGGGAATCCCCTGGAGCAAAGCTCGCTCAACTACATCGTCAGGTCCTTGCGAGCGATTCCTGAGCTGGCAAATATCCATCCTCACCTGCTTAGGCATACCTGGGCCAGCAATTTCGTGGCTGATGCTGTGGGCAATGGAGTCGATCTCGACACCATCGAGCGCGAT
>CAZMXB010000505.1:0-3182 GCA_964569855.1 uncultured Rhodoferax sp. | reverse complement strand
GACAGGCTGTTAAGCCCGCGCATCCGAGGCGGCCCGCCGCCGTAGCGTTGCTGCGATTGATTACTCACAACAGCAGACAGCGCCGCCTGATACGCCGCTTCATAGTCGGCAATCTTCTTGTCATCGCGTACCTGATCAGACAACTGCGTCAGGCAGGCGTAAAACAGCAGATCAGGGGTGTTGGTGATAAACCAGTTCGTTTGATTGCCGCTGTTCAGTAGCGCCGGTTCAGCGAAGTAGTAGAACGTGAACGCATAGGCTGCGTTCGGGTTCGGTGCAAACACGATGTTTGATCCGTAGATCGCATAGGCCACAGGAAAGGACGTAAACGGCCCGCTGAGGCGTTGCACCTCTTCCATCGTGATCAGTGGCAGCGTGTCGCTGTACGGCGCATTAAAGGCCATAGAGCGAGGCGCGAGAAAGGAGGCGGGCAACGCGATAGTCTGCGTTCCCGCCGTTGTGGTGATGACCGTAGAGGTTTCTTCCCCTACGGTCGCACCTTTGTTCTGCAAATCACGCACGATGCGCTTTTGGCCCATCTGTGCGGCAATCTCAGTATCAGCGGACAAGTCCACCCGACCGAGACGGCGCGCGAGTTCTGAGTCAAGCGTGTTGAATGTGGTGATTGCAGCCATGTCCTACCTTTAGGACGTGATGCGGCAAGCGTGCTCAGGACGCATTGCAGCGTACCCGGCAAGAATGTCGAAACGGCACAGGCGCTTGTTGTTGGTGATGTCGAAACCGCGCACGAAACGCAGAGAGACGCCGCCATACTGAGCGCGCGAAGCCATGTCCATGCCACCCGGCAAGTCCATATCCACCGTTACCAGCGTGAACGCGTCTTTGTGGAACGCCATGTTCTGCGAGTACGTGGTTGACGCGGTGCCGGTCACAACCGTAATGGCTGCGTTATCAGCAGGCCGCGCGGTGACGTTCTTGTAAGCACCGCCAGCGATGATTGCGGGCGAGATGATTACCGTTGCGTTACCAGAGCCATCGGACGACACATCAGCGGTCACAACGAATTGCTGCAATACGCCCGTGTCGAACTTGTTGTCCGGGTTAACAGCGTTAACGCCTGCAATCGTGATGATGTCGCCAGCCTTGAGACGGTTAGCAACCGCAGCCGTCCAGCCGTCCGTAATCAGCGAGGTTGTGCTTGCCGATGGGTTGTCCGTAGAGCCTGAGTTGGTCGTACCTTGGTTGGCGCCGTTAACCAGCGGCGTACCGCCCAAACCGCCTACCGTGTGTGGCGGGATGTTCTGCGACATGGCGAACTCAAAGCCGAGCGCCGTACCCATGGAGCCGGTTTTGTACTGTTCGCTGATCTCTTTCGAGCTGTTGAACAGGGTAGACAGGCCACCAACAACGCCAGCCTGAGCGACAGGGTTCAGGACAACGTAACGGTCACCCGCCGGGCAAGCGTTGTTGTCGAGCTTTACACCAGCATTCAAGATGACTGCGGCGGTTGCGGGAGTGGTGCCCGGAGTGCCGACGAAGTTGCTCGTTGTCTGGTACATCGCCGCAGCGATACGCGCGTCAAGTTCCGTTGCGAGGCGTTTGCCAAACGGTTCCAGATAGCGCTTGCTGAAGTTGTCAACAGTCAGCGTCAGGTCAAAATCCTGAAACGCCCAGTCAATACCGAATTCCGGTTGAATGGTGATCGGCTTGACCGTTTCGTTCACGTCCTGGAACGATGCGGTTGCACCGGAACGGACGGTTCCTTGCACCGGCATGCGGACGTTTACCGTCGAGCCAGCTTTTGCGCCTTCTTTTGCAAACTTCTCTTCATAGCTGGTGTTGATTTTGTCCAGATACACCGAGTTGTTGTGCAATACACGCAGGGTTTCGTTCGTAATGAACGAGGAGGTAATGAGGCTATTCGCCATGATCTACTTTCGTTTCTTGAGTTGGTTGTTTCGCCACTTCATCCAGTCATCGATGTTTTTCGGCTCCGAGTTGGAGCCGCCACCACCGCTGAGCGTGGAGACGTTGGCGTCTGCTTTGGGTTTGGCGCCCTTTGCGGCCTTCAACTGCGCTTCGATCTCACCAACTTTGGTGATCGCGCGGAATGGGTCTAAGGTCGCCATTTCGTAGGCGACAGCAGGGTTTTTGCCGAGGTAATAGAGGACGTCCGCTGATTGCGGGGACGCCAAAATTGCCTGTCTGATTGCGGGATGGTGCTGTACCGTGCGGTCTAGAACCTCTAGCTTCCCGATAACCTCTGCTGCGTCGTCGTAGGTCTGCGTAATCTTGGAAAGAACGCCCTGAACTGCGGCCTGCTCGTGTGCTTTAGCTTGCTGTTGCGCTTGCGCGTACTGTGCTTGCTGCTGCTCATAAGCTCGCTGTTGGTTGTATTGAGCGAGCGCCTGCTGAGTAGCCTGGTAATGCTCTTGTGGCGTGTTGAACTGGTCAGGATCAGGCACGGATGCGCGTAGTTGTTGTTGACGCACAAACTCGCGCATTTGCGCGTTCTGCTGGTCAATTTCGTACGCACGCTGTGCAATCAAGTCCCGTTCACGCCGAGCCTCATGCTTCTCTCGCGTTAGCTCGTCGATGCGCTTCTGAACGCCTTTGGCAACTTTGTCGCCTTCGGTTTCATCCGCTGGTGGAGATGCCGGGTCTCGCGGTTCTTTCTCGGCTGGTTGCTCTTGTTCCGGGGCTTCCGGTTGCGAAGAGGGCGCGTCAATAGTCGTGGTGACTGGCTCGAATTCCATTGATGGTTTCTCGATAAAAGCCCCGTTTAGCCAACGGGTAGGCGTAAAAAAACCGCCCGGAGGCGGTTACATGTAAAGAAGGAAGAACTCGTCTTCCTGCCTTTTCCTTATTCGTTGTTGCTGCTCTGCGAATCTCGCTTGCAACTCAACGATGAATGCGATTTGTTGTTGTGCTTGCTGTAGTTGCCATTGATGCTTCTGCACCAGCATGGCCGCAATGCGTTTCTGCGTTTCTTCGGCGTAAATTGAGCCGTAGGCGTCATCAAGACGCTGCGCTAGCTCTAGATCAGGTTCGGCCTGTTTCGCAATGACGGCGGCGATTTCTTCGCTGTCTTTAGCCTTGGCTTTCTTGCGCTTCCAGAGCCATACACCAGCGCCGCCGCTGGTTACGTTGTCAGGTGTCGCACCGTCCCAAAGCGTTAGCCCTGCGTCCCATGTCGTTGCGCCGCCGTCCCAAGTGGTGCC
>CAZMXB010000504.1:2548-3184 GCA_964569855.1 uncultured Rhodoferax sp. | reverse complement strand
TCCAGCCGTCCCAGTCGCCCTCGTGCATGCCGTCTTCGATGCTGATGATGGGGTATTTGTCGACCCAGGTGGCCAGGATATTGGTCCACTCTTCAGCGGTCAACGTCAGGCCTTCGCCGGCCAGCTGGTACTTGCCATCCTTGTAAAACTCGGAGGCGGCGCAGTCCAGACCCAGGGCGATCTGCTCGCCGGCCACAAAACCGGCCTTGTCGATGGCTTCCAGAATCATATGGATGGCCGCTTCGTGGTTGGCCACGTTGGGGGCAAAGCCGCCTTCATCGCCGACCGCCGTGCTGATACCCTTGTCGTGCAGGATTTTCTTTAGCGCATGGAACACTTCGGCGCCATAACGCAAGGCCTCGCGGAAGCTGGGAGCGCCCACCGGGATGATCATGAACTCCTGGATGTCCAGATTGTTATTGGCGTGCTCGCCGCCGTTGATGACGTTCATCATGGGAACGGGCATTTGCATGCGACCCATGCCGCCAAAGTAGCGGTACAGCGGCAGGCCCGATTCTTCAGCGGCGGCGCGGGCCACGGCCATGGAGACGGCCAACATCGCGTTGGCGCCCAAGCGGCTCTTGTTGTCGGTGCCGTCGAGGTCGATCAAAGTTTTGTCGAGGAAAGCTTGCTCAG
>CAZMXB010000504.1:0-2537 GCA_964569855.1 uncultured Rhodoferax sp. | reverse complement strand
TGCCCGACTCCAGCAACACGTCGCATTCGACGGTGGGATTGCCGCGTGAATCGAGAATCTCGCGGCCGACGATATCAACAATTGCACTCATTTCATTTCTTTCAAAAAAATACAAAACTAGATTGCTGTGGGGTGAGGGAGTGGTCAGCCAGTGGGCGCCGACCGTGTTCAGTTGAAGTGGTTCTCCAGGAAAGGTCTTTTCTTGGTCACGAAGTCCAGTTCGACCAGCGTTTCCAAAAGGGCTTTCATGTGGTGCAGTGGCACGGCATTGGGACCATCACACAGGGCATTGGCCGGGTCTTCTGAGGGGCAAGGGTGGGTTTCCATGAACAGGCCAGCCACGCCCACGGCGACGGCGGCACGGGCCAGCACGGGCACCATTTCACGCACACCTCCACTGCTGGTGCCCTGGCCGCCGGGCAACTGCACGGAGTGGGTGGCGTCAAACACGACCGGAGCTCCGGTGTCGCGCATGATGGCCAGAGAGCGCATGTCACTCACCAGGTTGTTGTAGCCAAAGCTGGCACCGCGTTCGCAGGCCATGAAATTGTCTTCGTTGAGCCCGGCTGCGCGTGCTGCGGCACGGGCTTTGTCGATGACATTCTTCATGTCGCCGGGGGCCATGAATTGGCCTTTCTTGATATTCACCGGCTTGCCTGACTGTGCGACGGCGCGGATGAAATCGGTTTGCCGACTTAATAGCGCGGGTGTTTGCAGCACATCCACGACGGCGCTTACCTGAACAATCTGGTCTTCTGAGTGGATGTCGGTCAACACGGGAATATGCAATTCGCGTTTGACCTTGGCCAGTATTTCCAGGCCTTTTTCCATGCCAAGCCCACGAAACGCGCTGTTGCCCGTGCGATTGGCCTTGTCAAAACTGCTTTTGAAAATGAATGGAATGCCTAGTTCCGAAGTAATGTCTCTCAGCGTGCCGGCAGTGTCCATTTGCAATTGTTCGGATTCGACAACACAGGGTCCCGCAATCAGGAATATGCGGTGTTTCAGTCCGACATCGAAGCCACACAACTTCATAGCGTCCCCACGCTTTCCACTTTGTGTGCCGCGCTGTGCGAGTCAATGTCAGAAGCAACGACTCTTCGTTCTGCCCCACCCTGCGCCGGCAGGCTGGGAGCCGAAGAACTCACCCCCGAGGGGGCGCGGTCTTGCTTGGGGAGGCCCGACGCTGAGGCCATCACGCCACCGCCTTCAGGTTCTTGCCCGCAGTCTGGTGGTCCAGTGCGGCCTTGATGAAAGCGTTGAAAAGCGGGTGCCCGTTCCACGGCGTGGATTTGAATTCCGGGTGGAACTGCACGCCAATAAACCAGGGGTGGGTTGCTTTTGGCAATTCCACCATTTCGGTAAGGTGTTCGCGCTGGGTCAACGCCGATATCACCAAGCCCGCCTTGCGCAGGGTTTCGAGGTAGTTGACATTGGCCTCGTACCGGTGGCGGTGGCGCTCGGTCACCACGTCGCCGTAGATATCGTGCGCCAGCGTGCCCTTGGCCACATCGGAGCTTTGCGCGCCCAATCGCATGGTTCCGCCCAAGTCGGAGTTTTTGTCACGCGTTTTGATTGTGCCGTCGGCGTCTTTCCACTCGGTGATGAGGGCAATCACGGGGTTGGGGCAATCGGGTTCGAACTCGGTGCTATTGGCTCCCTCAAGGCCGGCAACGTGGCGCGCGAACTCAATGGTGGCCACTTGCATGCCCAGACAGATACCCAGATAGGGAACCTTGTTTTCGCGCGCAAAGCGGGCGGCGCATATCTTGCCTTCAATACCCCGCTTGCCAAAACCGCCTGGAACCAGCACGGCGTCAAACTTGGCCAGCCGCGACACGCTGTCGGGTGTAATGGTCTCCGAGTCTATGTATTCGATGCTGATCTTGGCGTGGTTCTTCATGCCGGCATGGCGCAATGCTTCATTCAATGATTTATAACTGTCGCTCAGGTCCACATATTTGCCCACCATGGCGATGCTGACCTCGGTTTGTGGGTGCGCAGTCTCATAAACCAGATCGTCCCAGCGCTTCAGATTGGCCGGTGGCGTGTTCAAGCGCAGTTTGTCGCAAATCAAACCATCCAGGCCCTGCTCATGCAGCATGCGCGGCACCTTGTAGATGGTGTCCACATCCCACATGCTGATAACGCCCCACTCGGGAACGTTGGAAAACAGCGAAATCTTTGAACGCTCTTCCTGTGGAATCGGGCGATCCGCGCGACAAATCAGGGCATCGGCCTGGATACCAATCTCGCGCAATTGCTTGGCAGTGTGCTGGGTGGGCTTGGTTTTGAGTTCACCAGCGGCAGCAATCCACGGCACATAACTCAGGTGCACAAACGCACTGTTGTTGGGGCCAAGTTTGAGGCTCATCTGGCGCACAGCCTCCAGAAATGGCAGCGACTCGATGTCACCCACGGTACCGCCAATTTCGACAATGGCGACATCCACCGCGTCGCTCTCACCAAAGCGGGCGCCGCGTTTCACAAATTCCTGGATTTCGTTGGTGACGTGCGGGATAACCTGCACAGTCTTG
>CAZMXB010000503.1:0-3196 GCA_964569855.1 uncultured Rhodoferax sp. | reverse complement strand
GGGGGGGGGGGGGGGGGGGGGGGGGGGGGGGGGGGGGGGGGGGGGGGGGGCGTGGATGTGGTGCGACTGAGCCCCCAATCGCAGGACATGGCGGAAATCATTGCCGTGTTTGATGCCGCGCGTAAACGCACGCTAAAGCCCAAGGACGCCTTGGCGCGCCTGTTGCCGCTGATGCCGGATCGGGGTTGCAACGGCTACTGGTACGGCCAGCCCGGGCTGGAGCAGGTAGACAGCGCCGCGTTGGCCGAACCGGCCTAGGACGGCATGTACCACGGCGAGCGCTTCAACAGCATCAGTCACCTGGTGGGGGCGGGTTTGGCCGTGCTGGGCTCGGTCCTGCTGATCGTGACCGCAGCGCGCCTGGGGGATCCATGGAAGATCGTCAGCTTCAGCATCTATGGCGCCATGCTGGTCGCGCTGTATGTGGCCAGCACGCTTTACCACAGCGTGCGTGGCCCTTCTAAAGCCTGGTTGCAGAAATTTGACCACTGCTCCATCTACCTACTGATTGCCGGCAGCTATACGCCGTTTGCGCTGGTGTCGCTGCGAGGGACCTGGGGCTGGTCGCTGTTGGGAGCGGTGTGGACGCTGGCCGTTTTGGGCATCCTGCAGGAGATCTGGCTTGCCAAGGGTGCGCGGGTGCTTTCACTGGTGATTTATCTGCTGATGGGCTGGCTGGCACTGGTGGCGGTGATGCCGCTGTGGGAAGCGCTGACGCCCAGCGGGTTTGCCTGGCTGGTCGCTGGTGGTGCGCTGTATACCGTAGGCATCATTTTTTACGTTGCCGACCAGCGCATTCGCCATGGCCACGGTGTCTGGCATTTGTTTGTGCTGGGTGGCAGCAGTTGCCACTTCTTTACCGTACTCTTTTTTGTCGCCTGATTGAACCTCTCAACCATGGGATTGCCATGACTTCCTCCACTGCCTTTGTATTGCCCGCGCCAGTTGGGTCCGTGCTGTCACGCCTGCCGGCCTACCCGGGATCGTTTTTGCTGGTCACTGCGCTGAACAAGATCCTGGCCAATGAGTTGCCCGCCGACGTGCGCCAGTATCTGCTGGGCAAGAAGCTGCGCATCCATGTGACCGACGCGCGCCTGACCTTTGATTTCACCTGCACCGGCGCGCGCTTTGTCGCATCCACCAAGCAGGACACCACCGACCTGACCATCAGCGCCAATGCCCAGGACTTCCTTCGCCTGGCCCAGCGCCAGGAAGACCCGGACACACTGTTCTTCAATCGCCGCCTGTCCATGGAAGGCGATACCGAGCTGGGCCTGGTTGTCAAGAACGCCATCGACGCGATGGAGCTGCCCGTTCTCGATCTGCAGCAGTGGACACCCGACAAGGTGCTGGCCCGCTTTTTGCCCCGCAAGCGCACTGCGGAATGACATCGCAATCACGGCGCATCATCGTCGCCATCTCCGGGGCCAGCGGCGCCGTATATGGCGTGCGCCTGTTGCATGTGCTGCGAGAAACGCCGGACATTGAGACGCATTTGGTAGTGTCCAACGCCGGCTGGCGCAATGTGGAGGAAGAACATGGCCTGCAGCGCGCCAACATTGAAGCCCTGGCCGACCACGTGCACGATATCGCCAACGTCGGTGCGACGATTGCCAGCGGCTCCTTCCAGTGCAGCGGCATGGTGGTGGCGCCGTGCTCCATGCGCACGCTGGCGGCCATTGCCCACGGCCTGTGCGACAACCTGATCACCCGTGCGGCCGATGTGGTGCTCAAGGAGCGGCGGCGTCTGGTGCTGCTGGTGCGCGAGTCGCCGTTGAGCTTGATCCACCTGCGCAACATGGTCAGCGCGACTGAAGCCGGTGCCATCATCTGTCCACCGTTGCCGGCCTTCTACCTGCGCCCGCAGAGCGTGGATGAGGTCGTTGACTTCAGCGTAGCCCGTGCGCTCGATCTGTTGGACATACCGCACACGCTGGCCGCGCGCTGGAACGGGCTGGGCGGAGAATGAGCTACCACGACCTGCGCGACTTCATGACCCAGCTTGAAGCATCGGGAGAACTGCGCCGCATCTCCGAGCCGGTGTCTCAGCATCTTGAAATGACCGCCCTGTGCGACCGCGTGTTGCGCGCCAGCGGCCCCGCCATTCTGTTTGAAAACGTCCGCGGCCACAGTATGCCGGTGCTGGGCAACCTGTTTGGCACATCCGAACGCGTGGCCCGTGCCATGGGAGTCTCCGACTTGAAAGGTCTGCGCCCCTTTGGAGAGTTGCTGGCATCGCTGAAGGAGCCAGAGGCGCCCAAGGGCTTCAAGGAAATGGTGGGCATGCGCAGTTTGTTCAAGACGCTGTGGAACATGGCGCCCAAGGAGCTGCGCTCGGCACCTTGCCAGGAGGTGGTGTGGGAGGGCAACGATGTCGATCTGGCACGTCTCCCGATCCAGCACTGCTGGCCGGGCGACGTGGCACCGCTGATCACCTGGGGCCTGGTTATCACGCAAGGTCCCAACAAGCCAAGGCAGAACCTGGGCATTTACCGCCAGCAGGTGCTCAACCGCAACCAGGTCATCATGCGCTGGCTGGCGCACCGCGGCGGCGCGCTGGACTTCCGCGAACATGGCCAGAAGAATCCCGGCCAACCGTATCCGGTCGTGGTGGCCATTGGCGCCGACCCGGCCACCATTCTGGGTGCGGTCACACCCGTGCCGGACAGCCTGTCGGAGTACCAGTTTGCCGGCCTGCTGCGCGGCGGCCGCACGGAGCTGGTCAAGGCCCTGGGCAGCGAGCTGCGTGTGCCCGCCAGTGCCGAGATCGTGCTCGAAGGCCACATCTACCCGGACGCCACCCATCCCAGCGGTTACCAGCACGCGCTGGAAGGCCCGTATGGCGACCACACCGGCTACTACAACGAGCAGGCCCAGTTTCCGGTGTTCACCATCGACCGCATCACAATGCGCAAGGAACCGATTTACCACTCCACCTACACCGGCAAACCCCCGGACGAACCGGCGGTACTGGGCATGGCCCTGAACGAGTTGTTCGTGCCGCTGCTGCAGCGCCAGTTCCCCGAGATCACCGACTTCTATCTGCCGCCCGAAGGTTGCAGCTACCGCATGGCACTTGTGCAGATCAAAAAGGCCTACCCCGGCCACGCCCGGCGCGTGATGATGGGCGTGTGGAGCCATCTGCGCCAGTTCATGTACACCAAGTTCATCGTGGTGGTGGACGACGACGTGGACG
>CAZMXB010000502.1:0-3204 GCA_964569855.1 uncultured Rhodoferax sp. | reverse complement strand
CTGCCGGTTCGGGAACAGCCGGCAGGGATTTTTTTGATTCTGAAGTAAAGTTGTAACGCGTTGTGAGGACGCAAAGCACGGACAGCAGGGTCTTTTGATGGTCGCCTTGTCTGCCCGAACCAGACTAGCAATAGTCGCCCGTGCCGGAACACTCACCGGACAGGGCGGCCTTCAAAGGATCGTTGCTTAATGAAATTCTATCCGCACCACATTGGCGACTTCATAAAAGATACCGCCAGACTTAACGACTCTCAGAGCATGGCCTACCTACGGCTTATCTGGGAATACTATGCGAACGAAATGCCACTGGATAACGATTGCAATGCGATTGCATTCAAAATCGGTTCGAGCGCATCTGACGTTGAGCAAATACTAAGACACTTTTTCTTTCTCCACGATGGCAAGTGGCATCAATCCCGCTGCGATACGGTAATTGCAGAGTTCTATGCAAAGTCAGAGAAGGCCAGAACCAGCGCAAATATTCGATGGGAAGAGAAGAAAAAGAATGCGAACGCATTGCGAACGCATAACGAACGCAATGCGAACGAACCAAAAAACGATGCTACCCATAACCCAGAACCCATAAGTAAACCTAAAGTCAAAGACTATAGTCGCGCTCCGCGCTTCGATGCGCAAGCGCATCTTGTCAGCCTTGGGGTGGATGAACAAATCGCTTCAGACTGGATAACGCTTAGAAGGGCCAAGAAGGCCCCTCCAACACTCAGGGCGATAGCAGGTATAGCTAACGAGGCGATAAGGGCAGGAAGGCCCCTTCCTGACGTTCTGGAGGTATGTTGTAACCGTGGCTGGACTGGCTTTAAGGCTGAGTGGATAGCAAAAGACCAACCAGTCCTTTCAAGGCCGATCAACGGCAGGCAGGCGGCAATTTCAAACTACGCGGCACAGGCTGCGGAAGCGAGGGCAAAGAATGTTCCCATCATCATCGAGCGCGACATCACTGGCGAGGCCGTCCGTGTTGCATAGGCTTCCCGACGCATGGATAGAACGACTGTTCCAGAAGTTCGAGGACATGTACGGCGCGAAGTGGTCGGCGCAGTTTGGCGATTTCCCAAGGGATCGGGTCAAAGAAAGCTGGGCCGAAGGCCTGGCTGGATTTTCAGACAAAGGCGAGGCAATCGCCAAAGCGTTGAACGCGCAAAGCTCAAGCCCATATGCACCGACACTTCCTGAATTTCTGAATTTGTGCCGGGAGGCTGCGCGCCGGATGGTTCCGGACCTTCCGCGACTCGACATCAAGTACGACGCCGGCAAGGCCAAGCGTTTTGCAGACGAACTTGCGGAGGTTGTCAGTTCTGCAAACCGTGGAAGTGATCCGCGATTCTGGGCAACGCACCCGAAGGGACATCTTGCGTTCGACTACATCCGTGGCGCTGCCGCAAATAACCCTGTCGTGTTCAGGCCGTGCATTGACCACCTGATAGCAGAGGGCAGGGTTTCTGAGGATGGAAAGCATTTGATTGAGAAATACACCGGCAATGGTGCTTGGGAAAAAGCATGACCGACCTATTCGCCAGCATGGAAGAATCCGTAACCGAGCGCGAAGCCATCATGCTTGCCGACGCCATACCGTTTGACGAAGAAAAGCGCCATGCGTGCGAAGTGTCATGGGTGATGCGGGCTTTTTATCCTGACGGGAAACGAGCTGCCGATTATTTCGATCTGGTCGAGAAGAAACGCGGCAAGGAATCAGCCGACAAGCTGCGCCAGGATTGCCGGGCGGAGTGGAAGCAATGGAAGATTGCTGACTCGATAGTGGGGCAGGCGTGAATGAGCTGGCTCTTTTCGCAGGCGCTGGTGGCGGAATACTTGGCGGGCACCTGCTCGGATGGCGAACCGTCTGCGCCGTCGAGTGGGAACCCTACCCGGCTTGCGTACTTGCCGCCAGACAGAATGACGGCATTCTCCCGCCTTTCCCGATTTGGGATGACGTGTTAAAATCACACATCATCACATCACGGGGAAATGGTAAATGGACAAGAAATACCAATACGGCACTGAGCGCAACTGCATCATTTGCGGAAAACCATTCACCCCAAGAGATAAAAATTCAATACAGCAATGCTGCTCTCATGCTTGTCGTGGAGTGCTGCAAACGCGCAAGGCGACAAAGGCTTGTGCGGTTTGCGGGGTTGAGTTTTTGCCTTCAAGGCCTGGGTATGAAACGTGTTCTCGTAAATGCGGAACAGTCCTCCGACTGTCCAGGCGAACGATTGACCCAATGGTTGAAGTCAGGGGAAGGCTTGCCTTGTTCTGCTGCGGAGTCATTGCCCGATGCCTCAGAAACAAAACAGACCGGACTGCGGCGCTGCTTGGCTATTCAGTCGAGTCGCTTCGGACGCATCTCGAAGCACATTTCGAGCC
Organism: uncultured Rhodoferax sp.; assembly: GCA_964569855.1. Lineage (GTDB taxonomy): Bacteria > Pseudomonadota > Gammaproteobacteria > Burkholderiales > Burkholderiaceae_C > Allorhodoferax. The sequence continues at coordinate 822 of CAZMXB010000502.1, read as the reverse complement.
AGGGATGTCTTGGGAAAACTATGGGAAAGGAGCCGACTCGTGGAGCATAGATCACTCGCGCCCAATCTCATCGTTCCCACTGACGACGACCATTGCGGAAATCAACTCACTGGAGAACTTGCGCCCGATGTGGCACAGGAAGAACTGTTCAAAGAAAAACAAATGGGAAGGTCAGTAAATTGCAGCGACTCAGAACTCTCCACTTATTTGCAGGCGCTATTGACGCAAGAAGCAAATAAGCGTAACATTCTCGCATGGATACTAAAACGTGCGGAAAATGCAGTACAACGAAGCCAGTCGCTGATTTCTATCAATCAAACGGTATTGCCAAATCTTGGTGCAAAGATTGCTCCAAGGATTACCAGAAAGACCTTTACAAGAAAGACCCGCAGCGTGCCGTGGATCGGTCAAGAAACTGGCGGGAGAAGTACGCCGATAAAGTATCTGCCAGAAGGAAGGAAAATAGACCGGCGGCGTACTTGTATGAACTACGAAACAAGTACGGCCTTAGTAAAGATGACGCGACCCGCCTGCTCTCAGAGAATGGTAGTCACTGCGCGGTATGCGGCATTCAATTCAGCGATAAGTCAAAAAGAAGTCTCGACCATTGCCACGAAACCGGGAAAGTTCGAGGTTTTTTGTGTCGGCGATGTAATTCTGTTTTGGGGCTTGTAAACGATGACCAAGCAATCCTTGGAAAGCTCGCCAAGTATCTCGGCAAGCACGGGAAATGAACCTGTCAACTGCACAGCCTGCGAGCTTGATGAATTTCTCTGCAACCTGGCAGAAGGGTATCTGCCATGCGTAAGCTCAGAACTATGC
>CAZMXB010000501.1:0-3205 GCA_964569855.1 uncultured Rhodoferax sp. | reverse complement strand
TCCTCCTTGGTGCAGTTCGCCTCATCGAACCCCATTGCCATCATCCGGCTCTTGCGGACGACGCCGACCCCGCGGCGCCCAGAGTCCCATGTATCCCAGTATGGCTTGAGCCGGATGGTGAGACCTCCGTGGTCGTACCCGTAGATCGATCGGACACACAGGACATCCGGATCACGAGTCAGCTCGGCGCAGAACGACTCCTGATCCTCCTTGAAGTCCTCCGGGGGGTCCTTGTCCCCCAAGGTGTACCTCCTGTGGACCATCCACAGGTGCGCGATGTTCTCGGCCTCCCGAGGGTTCGTGGGGTCGTCGTCCTGGTAGATGAACACCAGCTTGTCGTTGAGTTCGTAGATCGAGTGCGCTTCTCGCATGGGTCTCCTATACGGCGTATTCGTCCGCCACCCCAACCCCCGCTGCTCAGGGGCTCGGGCGGAGGACGAAGTCGAGCGCACCCACAGCACGTGGGTGCGCTCATCCTTCTACCTATGTTCGGGGCTACTTTTGAGCGGCGTCAATCAACGCCCGGACGCGGGTCCCGAGGTCGGAGGGGTCATCACGCACCAGCTCGTAGATCTGCTCGATGAGCGTCGGCTCAGGCGGCAACGGCGGCAGGCCGAGCCGCTCCCGCGTGTTCGCGCCGGTCACGTCTGCGAGGGTGCACCACCCGCCCCCATGGCAGGAGTAGGTGGCGTCCAACGGGGCATCAGCGTACGCCGCCCGCTCCTGTTGAGCTCGGATGTAACTGTGGCTCGACGCGAGCATCTCACCCCACTTCTTGATCCAGACGTACTCCTCAGGCTTGGGCATCGCGCTTCCCGTGGATCTCTGCGTTGGCCCGCTCTGCGAGATCACCCGCCGACGCGGAGTTGTTCGTGCCCCAGACCGCGTTGGCGATGGCGCGATAAGCCTCCTTCGGAGGGGAGGCGCCCTGGAGGATGAACCACCCACGCGGCGTCTTCGTCGCGATCATCACGTCGTTGTAGTGGACGGTCTGGTAGTGATCATCCCCACGGAACATTCCGAGCGGTTTCTCTTCCATCACGCCCCCGGCAGCGGGTGACTCTTCACCCACGTCTCGAAGTCCCCCTGCGACGCCCGGTACACGATCTCCCCCGGGCCCTTCTTGCCCTCCTCCTTGCGACGCCCCACTTCCTGCGCTGCGCCGATCCCGACCAGCACCGTCATCAGCGCGTAGGCCACCTTCTGTTCGAGCTGGCACTTGGTCATCAGCTCCTTGATCGTGAACTCCATCACTTCCCTCGCGTCGGCTTCTCGTTGTACTTGGACGTGTCGGCGTTGTTCTTCAGCGCCCAGATCTTCACCTCGCGCTCGTGGATGCCGCGAGATTCGCTCGTGTACTTGTAGCGGTTGTTGGTTTCCACGAGAACGTCTTCTCGCTTGAGGCGCTTGAAGACCGCGCCCATCCAGTGCTCCGGACCTGAGTCATCGCTGACCAGCCCCACGTCCGCCATCTTCGCCCGCACCTCACGGCTGTGCACTGTGAGGTTTGCCTTCGCGATCTGCACCGCGTAGTAGCAGGCCCAGTTGATCAGATCCGGGTACTGCTTCTCCAGCTTCGCGAGGCTCTCGTTCGTCGCCGCGTGCGGGTTGCCGCTCAGCTTGCGCTTGGGCTGTGGGTCGAGAAGTACAGCCCCCTCGGGGATGTCGCAGTTCCCGGCGATCGCGTCGTACGTCCCGTCCGCCAGCTTGTAGACCTGGACGAACTTCTTCTTGATCTCGGAGGGCGTCCAGCCCTCCCAGGCGCCTTCGGGGGTGTCACTCATCGTCGTCCTCCTCGACTTCGTCGTCACTCTCTTCGTCTTCCTCGTCCTCGTCGTCCTCGTCGTCCTCGTCGTCCAGCGCGGCCTCCTCCTCTTCCACGAAACCTGCGAATGCGTTGGCCTCGTCCACCCCCTCACGTACCAGGGAGGTGTTGCGCACTTCCCAGTCGTACAGGTCCACGATCCCCTCCAGGACGAGGTCGATGTGGTCCTCGTCCTCCACGGCCACGAGAAACGCCGCGTGAAGTGTAGTGCCATCCACACGCCTTCCGAGCACGCGTACCACTTGGTGGAGAAGGACCCCCTTCGGGACTCGGCCGTGAGCGAAGAGGCCCTCAGTCAGAGAGACGGGTGTGTCCATGTCGAGATACGCCCCTACCAGAAACTTCATGTCGTCCTCAGGTGTTGGTGGTGATTGAGAATCAGTTCAGGAACCAGAACCCCGCACGTGTCGCAGAGCTCCGCAGAGACACCCTCAGTCAGGTAGAGCGTCTCAAGCATGGGATAGAGCACGAGGAGTGAGATGGGCTCCCCCAGGCGCTTCTTGAGAATGGCGTGGAGATCCAGCGCAGTCGCCCAGCTGACAGCGGCCTTGAAGACGAGCTCTTCCTGGACGACTCGGGCGTGATATTCGTCCGGATAGCCGAGATGGAACACCCCCTCGAAGATCTTGCGACAGGTCTCCACCTTGTTCGCGTCGAGCCACCGTTCAAGGTGATCGACCCAGGGGGTGTAGGGTTCGATGGGGTAGTAGAGCACGAGCTACTTGTCCTCAGGGGGTTTGATGGGGTCGAACTCGAACTCGACGCGGGTACGACCCTGGACGTAGCGTCGAGTGTCAGGGTTGTCTGAGGGAATCTCGACGGGATCCGTCGCGATGGTCGCCTTGTCGATCGCCCGACTTCTCCCCGTGATGATCACATCCAGGGGCGTCATGAGGTCCTTCAGCAACCTCTCCCGCTCCGGCGTCGGGCTAGGCCCCTCCATCACGTGGATCGGCCCTTCCTCCTTCGACACCTCCGCCCCGAAGCTCCACCGCCCTGAGTCCCACACATGCTTGCAGTGGTAGCACCTGTGCGTGTGATGTGGCCGACGCCGCCCGTCGATCTCCGGATTGTCGAAGCGCGCACCCTCGATGTGCTGCTTGCCGCACTTCGGGCACGCGATGTACTCGCGCGGGAGGGCTTCATCGCACACCCGTTGAAACCGCGCCAGCTCCTTCGCCTGTTCGATGACCGTCTGGCAGAGCTCCGGGAGCTTGTTGATCGCAAGCACGATCAGCAGAGCATCCGAGTGACCCTCTTCGGAGTGAGGGCATCGGGCGAGTTCGCCCTCCGCGTGCTCGATGATGTAGTCATCGCCGTCGTCGCTCATCCAGATGGGGCGAAGCAGAAACGCCTCAGCCTCTTCGAGGATGGACTGGG
>CAZMXB010000500.1:0-3209 GCA_964569855.1 uncultured Rhodoferax sp. | reverse complement strand
GCCGCTTTGCGGGTCGCTGCCCCCCGAGGGGGCTGCATTTCGCCTTGGGGCGGCCCGGCGGCAAAATCACCCTCCAGGTCCAGCACACGCAAGACCACGGCGGTCTGGCTCAGCGTACCCACGATGCTGCGCACCGGCAGCGGCCAGGTCCGTACCAGGGTGGGGGTCAGGTAGATGGCATCGGACAGGGCGCGCTGGGGTTGCTTGAACACATCCACCACCTCCACCTCGCAGCGCCCTGCGAGATGGGTCTTGCACATCTCGGCCAGATTGGTGCGCGCCTGCGCAGAATTGAGGGCATCGTCCGCCACATACAGGCGAAACTTGTAAACCACCGGGCGGCTCATGGTGTCGCCCCCGTGCCGCCTTTGGAGGTGGTGGCATCGGCGCCGCGCAACTCCTCCAGGCGGGTGCGGTCGCGCGACACATCGCCGGCCAAGCTCTTGGAGCTACTGAGCAACAAGGCCTTTTCGATTTGTTTGGCCACCAGCTCGGTTTGCAGCGACTTCACGCGTACTTCCAGCTCGGCTTCTTCGGCATCCAGGCGGACTCGCTTGAGCTTTGCCGCAACTTCGGCGGCTTCGGTGGCCACGCGCTCGGATCGCTCTTTTTCCCAACGCAGCGTACCCATTAAAACCTCACCGCCCGCGGTGTAAATGTCAGAGAGTGTCACTCCGCTATCACTCAAAATCAGCTCACGCACCTGGTTGGAATGTGCCGTACCGCGCGACTTGATGATGGACAAGCCACGGTTGCGCTCGCCAGCCTGCACCAGGTAGTTCAGGTGAATCCAGGTGTCTGCCAAGGTCGAGATTTGCAACGGCGAACTGCCTTCGGCCGGGCTGGACATTTCGTCGAGCAAGCGGGTACACAACAAAGTCGTTCCATCAGCCTTGGACCAGTCGATCAAGCGCTCGGCCACACTGTTTGCGCTGATGTCCGTGCCAGACCGTGACCAGGTGGAAATCGGGTCAATCACCAGGCAGCGCGCGCGGTGCTCGCGCGCCAGGGCCTTGATACGCACCAGATAGGTTTCGGCACTTCCCGTGATGGTGCGCGCCGATACCATGCGCAAAGTACCGTCTTTTACATAACGCTCCAGAAGGATACCCACCGACGCCAGGTTGCGGATCACCTCGCTGCCGTCCGAATCAAAACTGACGAACAGCGTGCGTTCACCGCGCTGGCAGGCGGCCTGGGCAAAGGTACCGCTCAACGTAGTTTTGGCCGTCCCGGAGAAGCCTGTCACCAGCACGCTCGCACCGCGGTAGTAACCACCGCCCAGCATGGTGTCGAGCCGCTCAACACCGCTGGACACCCGCTCGTTACTGACCTTGGCTTCCATGCCGCTGTGCATGCGGGCGAGTGCCACTTCAAAACCGCTGTTGCCGATCAGGAACGGCGACTCGTTTTCGTCAAAACTGGAACCACGAAACTTCTGCACCCGCAGGTTGCGTTGCGACACGCCCTGCACCACACTGTGGTTGAGGATCACCGCGCAATCCACCATGAACTGCATGAAGCCAAAGGGCTGCTGGCTGATGGCGTTGGTTTGGTCGGTGTCGGCCTTCAGGGTGATGATGCCGGTCAACTGGTGCGCCAATAACCACTGGTGCAGCCGGTAAACCTCGCGCCGTTGGGCATGTGCGTCGGGTAACAGGGCCAGCACAATATCGAGCGCGTCAAAAACAATGCGTTGCGCACCAGCCACCTGGATGCGCGCCTCCAGCGCGGCCAACATGCCGCAAAAATCGAAGTCGCCCGACTGGATCAGGTCGGGTTGGGGTTGTGCGTCCAGAAAGAACAGCTTCTTCCTCTGGGAGGCCGTGATGTTCCAGCCAAAACTGCTGGCGTTATCCAGAATGCGCTGGGAGGACTCCTCGAACGCAACAAAGATGCCGGACTCCTTGCAGTGTTGCACACCATGCACCAGAAACTGCAGGGCAAACACCGTCTTGCCGGAACCCGGCCCGCCCACGACCAGCGTAGTGCGGCCCTGTGGCAGGCCACCACCCGTGATGGCGTCAAAGCCGCTGATACCCGTCGGCACCTTGCGCGGAGGATTCGTCGCCGGCACTTGGACGGATTTCATAAGTGCAGCGCTTGGCGCGCAAGGATTCGGGTCATGGTGGCGTCCTCGGTGGGAATCTTCAGCTTAGGACGGTGGCGAACCAACGTCGGTACGTTGGCTCGCTTAAGGAGCGGAGTTCAGGCCGTCAGACGGCCGCTACGCTGGCACATCCAACGGGCAGCCCGTCGTCGAGACTCACTTCGCTGGTACCACAATCACACTTTCACGCAGAATGCCGCCACCGTCGACACTGCCCTCCACCCGGGAAGGGCTGAACACGCGGTCTTCACAGGCCGATCGCTCTGCGCCCTGGAACTCCGCGCAACGCAGCACGGCATTGCGGGTGTACTGATCGGACGCGTCGGTCAAACCACCACGGCGGGACTCTGCCAGCGCGTTGCGCGCTTCGGTGCGGCAGACGTTGACCGGCTGACTGGACTGTCCGCTGTTGCACTGCGCCATCTCCGCGCGGAAACGCGCTTGGGCATCCGCCTGGGCTTGCGGGGTGCCCGCATAGACCGTGCCCGCGGCTGCGAGCAGGAACAACGTGGCGGGAATGAGGCGTCGAGCGGATTGAAAAGCAGGGGTCATGGTGGTTGCGTCCTTGTGTTGACCTCCTAGGCTAGGCACAAAGCCTGGCGCCATCTGTGCGCATGCGCACACAAAACACGCGCGCTACCGTTTGGTCCCGTCAGGTGCCAGAAGGAACCGGTTACCTTCCGCCATGGCAACAGCTCCAGCCGCGCCGGGCGCATCGCCTGCTGCTGGCTACGCCCGGAATTTCAAAGCCCGGCAGCACAATCGCTACAAAATCAGGAGCTATCCACGCAGGAAAAACGAGGGCTACAGGTCAATTTGGCACTAAGTATTGTCGCAAATGAGGGCCCACCGACCAAGAGAAGCATGGCGTCCGGCACACGACCAAGCTTCCTGTGGATTGACGGGCGCATCATCTGCCCCCGTCCGTGTTTTACCAACAATTCGCATGGCCCGAGGATCGCAAATCACGAAAAGCTGAACTGCCCCGGCGCCTGGATGGTGTCCACACCAACGTTGATGGTGTCCTTGGGCGCAAACTTGCCCTCCAGCAGCAGCTTGGACAGCGGGTTCTCGATGCGCTGCTGGATCGCACGCTTGA
>CAZMXB010000499.1:0-3211 GCA_964569855.1 uncultured Rhodoferax sp. | reverse complement strand
AGCCAGCGGACTAAAGAGCCAGGCCCAAGACCTGGTTCAAGTCGTAGCAGTTTTCAAGCTGGGTTCTCGTTAACCCCACTGCACCTTGCTGTTGGAGCTGTACCAGGTCTCCACACGGGTAGAGACTTCGTTTTCAATGCGCGAGCGCTTGATCTTCATGGTGGGCGTCAGGAAGCCATTTTCGATGGTCCAGGGCTCCTGCGCCACAACGATCATCTGCAGCTTTTCGTGGCTGATCAAACCCGCATTGACGTCCTTGAGCAATTGCGCCAACTGATTTTCTACGTCCTTGCGGAACGCGGCATCCTTGAGCTTGGGCCGTACGTCTTCACCCAACACCACCATGGCATATGCGGCTGGCTGGCCCAGGCCGGAGACCATGCTCATTTCGATCGGGGGGTGTGCATTCAAGCTGTTCTCGATGGGAGCCGGCGCCACATACTCGCCCTTGGAAGTCTTGAAAATTTCCTTCACCCGTCCGGTGATCTTCAGCAGGCCATCGGCACGGCGCTCACCACGGTCGCCCGTGCGGAAGAAACCGTCTGCGGTGAACACTTCGGCATCCAGATCAGGTCGCTTGTAGTAGCCCACCAGTTGACCTGGGGACTTGATGAGAATTTCACCCTCTTCGCTGATGCGCACTTCCACACCTGGCAAGGGCACGCCCACGCAACCCGGCGCATTGATTTCCGGTGTGGAATTGTGCGAGTAGGCAAAGTCTTCCGACATCGCATAGCCCTCAATCATGTTGAGGCCCAGGCGCTGGTACCACGAGATGAGTTCGGCCGGAATGGGTGCTGAGCCGCTACCCGCCAGCAACGCCTGGTCCAGACCCAGGTTCTTCAGTACCTTGCGCTTCACAATGCCGCTCAAAATCGGAATACTGAGCAAGCGATTGAGCTTCTTGGGCGGCATCTTGGCGAATACACCCTGCTGGAACTTGAGCCACAGGCGGGGAACCGAGATGAAAGTGGTGGGCCGTGCACGGTTCAAATCCGCCACAAAAGTGTCCAGGCTCTCGGCAAAGAATACATGCGTCTTGCCATCCACCATGGACATGGCTTCCACCCAGGCCCGCTCAAACACGTGCGCCAGCGGCAAGTAGGAAAGGATGCGGTTGTCTTCGATGTCGCCAATGCGCGATTTGACGTCTTTGGCAATATTCTCGGCAACCTTGGTGATGCGTTCAAAGCTGTGCATCACACCCTTGGGCGTACCAGTAGAGCCCGATGTATACAGCAGGATGGCGATGTCTTTGCCATCGCGCGTGACGCGACCGGTCAGTGGCGGGGTACGCCCGGTGATGGCATCCCACTGCTCGTAGCTGTTTTTGGGAGCAAGAGGGAACGAAATACATGGCAAGGTTGCGGGCACGCCGGGTTTTTGTGCGGGCCAGGTATCGAGCTTGCCGACAAACAGCAGGCTGGCGCCGCTGTGCTCCAGCACGTAGCTGATGGTCTCAGCCGTTTCGGTGGGGAAGATCGCCACGGTTGTGCAGCCTGCCATCCAGATTGCCAGCTCGGCCATGAAGAAATGCGCGCAATTCTTGGACAACAACGCAATGCGTGCACCGGGCTCCAGACCTTGCGCCTTGATGTGTGCTGCCATGCGGCGCGCCTGGTCCAGCGTTTGGCGCCAGGTGTAATCAATGACCTGTCCGCCACCCGTGGGTTGGGTCAAATAAACCCGGTCAGCCAGCTTGGCCTCATGGTCATAAACATAGTCCAGAATCAGTTTGGGTTTGGCCACCGCGGGTCTCCTTGAAAAGAATCGGAAAGAATACCGCATTACACAGCGCCTGACACCGGGAAAAGCCCTTAGAGACAGCGCCATGTAAGACGGCACAGGCATTGCAAACGGTATATTCAACCCTACTGGTCACCCTGCGGGAAGTCTGACCTTCCTCACTCCCCCCACTTTTGGATGGTTTATTTGAGCCCTGAATATTTGGCCGACATGTCGCTGTCGGCTTTTGAAACCGTGGTTGGTTCCACGCCCGGATTTCGCCCGCGCCCTGGCCAGCATGAGATGGCAGCCTGTGTGGCGGCCACGCTGTCGCGCGCCGATCTGGGCGAGCACGCCGCACCGACCAAAGCCATTGCGGTGATCCAGGCAGGCACAGGCGTCGGCAAATCGGCGGCGTATGCCTCTACGGCCATAGCACTGGCGCTGGAGCGCAAGACCCGCGTGCTGATCTCTACTGCCACCGTCGCCCTGCAGGAGCAGTTGATGACCAAGGACCTGCCCGCCTTGGCACAGAGCATGGACAAGCCCTTTGTATTTGCCCTGGCAAAGGGGCGTGGGCGCTACGTGTGCAAACTCAAGCTGGAGCGACTGGTGGGCAACGGAGGCGTGGCCGAAGACCTGTTCGATGCCGATATCGATGCACCCAAGCCGGCCAAATTTGGCTCGGTGCTGTCCCAGGAGGAGGCCGAGGAGCGCCGCATCCGTCTGTATGAAACCATGGCATCCATGCTGGCCGCCAGCAGCTGGGACGGCGACCGCGACAGCCTGAGCGAGGCGCCCGATGCGCGCGACTGGTCTACCGTGGCCGCCGAGCGCCACACCTGCACCGTGCGGCACTGCCCGCGCTTTCGCGACTGCAGCTACTACGAGGCCCGCACGCGCCTGGCCGAGGCCAACGTCATCGTTGCCAACCACGATCTGGTGCTGGCCTCTCTTGGCATGAAGACACTGCCCGAGCTGGACAATTGCCTGGTCATTTTTGACGAAGGTCACCACCTGCCTGCCGTCGCCCTGGACCAGTTTGCAAGCAGCATGGATATGAGCAATTTGCGCTGGCTGGACAAGCTGCCCAAGACCTTGCAAGAGGTCAGCAACGCCCTGCATTTGCACATCGGCGAAGACGTGGCCACCGTCACCAGCCAGCTCAAGCAAGCTCTTACCCAATTGGCACGCATGGCCATGGACATGGTGTGGGCGCAAACCGGCCAAAACGCGCAGGGCGAAGGCCAGGACGGTACGCTGCGCTTTGCGCACGGTGTTTTGCCCGAGGCGTTGACGGAGACCGTGACACAGATTCAGGCGCAGGCCACCGGCCTGTCAAAGGCGCCAAACACGTCCAGGAACTCACCTTTTTTCTCGCGCGCTACCGGCGCCAGGATCATCAGCCGTGTGTCCTCGGGCAAGGCCAGTACGGCGTCCACCATCTGGCTGACGGTCTGGCTTTGCAGCGGCAGGTCATGCTCCG
>CAZMXB010000498.1:0-3213 GCA_964569855.1 uncultured Rhodoferax sp. | reverse complement strand
GGCCACAAACTGGGCCTCGCGCACGCGGCGCTGCACGTCGGAGTTCATCAGGTAGCCGCGTGCGCCCTGGTGCATCAGGGCCGACTGGCTGGCGCGCAGGCACAGCTCGGCGCCTTCGGTGCGGGCGTTGAGTACGTCAATGAAAAATTCGGTGGATGTATCAAACGGCGTTTCGGCCATGGTCATGACCCGCCCCACCAGATCGTCCAGCTCGGCCTGCAGGTCTTCGGGCCGGTCGTCCAGATACTGGTTGACGTGGCCCAGTTGGGATTCCACCGCCCAGATGCTGTCGATGGCCCCCTGCACAATGCCGGCCGCAATGCCACACTGCAGCATGACAAATGCCGCGCGGATTTTGCGGATGTAGGGCCGGGCCGGGTCGGCCACGATGTCGGCCGCAGTGATGACCAGGTCCTTGCACTGCACGGCGTAGGTGCCCGTGCCTTCCATGCCCGAGAATTTGGGGCATTCCTTGAGGGTGACGCCAGGGGCATCGCATTTCAGCATGAACATGACCTCGCGCCCGGCGCTCTGGTCGCCGTCCATCACAGCGGCAATGGCGCCAAAGTAGTGGTCGCCAGCCAGGTTGCTGATCCACGGCAGCGTGCCATTGACGCGGTAGCCACCACCTTCGATGGGCGTGGCCTTGAGCAGCAGATTTTCGATCTGCGCAAAACTTTTCATCGGGTTGGACAGGCCGGTGCCACCCAGGCCCAGGCCCTGCATGTGGTCTTGCAGCCGCTCGCCGGTGAGGGCGGGGTTGCCAGATGTCTGCATGTACAGGCCGCACACCGCCTGGCACCACATCATGAAGGCCGACGCACCACAGACCTTGCCCACTTCCGCCATGGCGGCAATGGCCGCCTTGTAGTCACCGGGCTTGCCAGGCTGGTCCAGGTGGGCGCTCATGCCGCCCACCGCAGCCAATTGCTGCAGCAGGTCTTGCGGGTACAGACCTTCCTGGTCGATGGACTGCGCCCGCTTGGCCAGCGGCCCCTGTGCGATGGCGCGCACGGCGCCCATCAGGTCTTGCTGGATGGCGGTCTGGGCGATGTCTTTGGGCAGGTCGTTGGCGTTCATGGCGGGCCTTTCTGGGGTAGAGCGGGGATGGGGGGTCAGTCAGCCAGGCTGATCTCGAATGGAATCGGGTTGCGCATGGTGTTGGCCACGGGCGAGTAGTAGTTGGCGTGCTTGACGATTTCGTCGAGCTGCTCACGCGTGGCGTCGCCCTCGATCACCACCTTGACGCGGATCGCCTGAAAGCCCATCTCCAGCGGCTTCTTCTCCAGCGCGCCACCGGCGCCCCATGCGGCGGGGTTGCCAATGTCGCCTTCCATGTGGATCTCGATCTTGCTCAGCTTGACCTGCTTCCACGTGGCCACGGCAGTAATGCCCACCGCCAGGCAACCACCCAGGCCGGACAGCACGATTTCGCCGGGTGCGGGTGCTGTGTCCTGGCCAAACAGGTGCAGGGGTTCGTCCACCACCACCGGCGCGTGCTTGCCCACGTAGCTCAGCGAGCGGTATTGCCCTTCCATCTCGGTCCTGACCTTGTTGGTGCCACGGGAGCCGGGGTTGTTGCGGCCTTTTTCGGCAAACGCCATCAGGCCATCGCGGTCGATGGGGCGCAGCGTGGTGGTAATGGTGGTGACGGGTTCGATCAGGTCGGTAGCGGACATGGAAGTTTCCTTGGGAATAGGGTGTCAATGGTTCAAAAGCACAGGGCCAATCAGCCTGATACTTCCATCGCAAGCCTGATGCCAGGCCGACCTTTCACCCACATCCATATGAAAAATATGCCGCTAGCCCTCGTGGATATTGGATATACAACTATCACTTTAATAGCAATGCGCCATCAACACCAACGTCCAGCCACTCCAAAATCTCCATTGTGTTAACAAAGTGTCAACACATTGAAGACCGAAGGAGCCTGGGCGGCAGAGCGTTTTGCGTAGGTAAAGGAGGAGCCCGCGCAGCGGGCGGGGGACACGGAGCAAAACGCTCTGCCGCCCAGGTGCCTAGCGCGAACCAGGCCCTAGCGCAACCCGGCCTTGCGCAGCCGATAGCCAAACTGCCGCAAGGTCAGCCCCAGGCTCTGCGCCGCGCGCGACTGGTTGCCCTGGTACAGGTCCAGCGCCGCCTTCAAGGCCTGCGCGGGGTGGGCATTGGCAAAACCGTAGTCGCGCACCAGCGGTGCCTCGGGTTCGGCAACAACGCGCGCGGGGGCTGCCACCGGCGCCAGGGTGGCCACGGGCGTTGCGGCGTTGGGCATGAATCGCTCCAGTTCGCGCGCCGTGATCTGGGTGTGGTCGGCCAACAGCACCACGCGCTCGATCAGGTTGCCCAATTCACGGATATTGCCCGGCCAGTCATGCTCCTCCAGGCGTTGCAAGGCCTCGGTGGAGAGGTAGACGTTGCGCTGATGCGCCTGGTTGGCGCGGCTGACAAAGTGCAGCACCAACGCCCGAATGTCTTCCACCCGCTCGCGCAGGCTGGGCAGGCGGATCGGGATGACGTTGAGCCGGTAGTACAGGTCCTGGCGAAAGCGCCCGGCATCCACTTCACGCGCCAGGTCGCGGTTGGTGGCCGCCACCAGGCGCACATTCACGCGCGTTTCACGCTTGCCGCCCAGGCGCACCAGCGTGCCCTCTTGCAGGGTGCGCAGCAGCTGGGACTGCATGGCCAGCGGCAACTCGCCAATTTCGTCCAGAAAGATGGTGCCGCCGTTGGCCTGCTCGAACCAACCCGCGCGCGCCGTGCTGGCGCCGGTGAAGGCGCCGCGCTCGTAGCCAAACAGTTCGGACTCGAACAGGGTGTCGGGAATCGCCGAGCAGTTGACCTTGATGAACGGCTGGTCGCGCCGCCCGCTGGCCAGGTGCACGGCCCGGGCGAACAGCTCTTTGCCGGTGCCTGATTCGCCCAGCAACAGCACGGTGGCCCGGGTTTGCGACACGCGCTCCAGTTCGCCCAGCGCCCGCAGCAGCGGGGGTGAATTGCCGATGAGCCCGTAGCGCGCGGTGTTGGTGTTGAGCGCCTGGGCCAGAACGGCATTGCGGGCCTGCAACTGGCCGGTTTGCTCGGCCACCAGTTGCTCCAGTTGCAGCAATTGCCCGGCCAGCGTGGCCAGCACCCGCAACACCGACAGGTCATCATTGAGATGGCGCTGGCGGCTGCGGATGCGGTGGCAGGCCAGCACGCCAATCGGCACGTTGT
>CAZMXB010000497.1:0-3215 GCA_964569855.1 uncultured Rhodoferax sp. | reverse complement strand
TTTTGCTTCGCGGTGGCTTTGAACACCGAGGCTACGCCCTGACCGTAGGCCGTGCGGTCGTCAATGATGGCCACATTTTTGAGCTTGTAGAAATCGGCAGCAAACAGCGCCAGCGCGCCGCCCAACGCGTTGTCGTTGGCGATCAGGCGAAAAGTGGTGGGGTAGCCGGGCTTGGTCAAATCAGGATTGGAAGCCGAAGCGGTAATGTTGGGCAGGTCGCACTTGGCATAGACCGACGCGGCCGGGATGGAGGTGCCTGACTGCAGATGCCCCACCACACCAGCAGCCTTCTGGTCGCACAGTTTTTGCGCCACGGCGGTGGCTTGGCGCGGGTCGCCTGCATCGTCTTCGGCCATCAGTTCGAAGCGAATCTTGCGCCCACCAATCGTCAGGGCTTGGGCATTCAGGTCGTCCACCGCCATGCGCACGCCGTTTTCCGTGTCCTTGCCAATGTGCGCAATGCCTCCGGAGACGGGGCCAGCATGGGCGATTTTCACTACCTGCGCGTCCTGGGCCGAGGCGGCGCATGCGGCCGCAGCAAGGGCAGCGGCAAGGGCGGCGGCAAGGGTGAAACGGATGGCCAGGCGCGGACGGGACGAAATCGCTGTCATTGCTCTCAAACTCCAATCAAGAAAACAAAAATTGCCCCGAACCGAGGCAGCACGCGCATCCATACGCACGGCGGGCACCATGGTAGCCCGAGCAGAAAACCCATGGTGCGTTGCAGCATTTGTCTGCTCCGGTGGCTACAAGCGTTTCATGCTCCATCCAGCGGCAACAACCTCAGCCCACTGGTGAAACTTCGCGCTTGGCCGTTCAGCGGGTCGATGAAGGCCAAGGAACGCGCCAGCAGCTGCAAGGGTCGAGACCAATCGCCGTCGGGTGAATCGTTGACGTGCGGGTAAAACGCGCCCTCGCGCAGTGGCAGCCCCAGCGCCGCCATGTGCACACGCAATTGGTGGCGTTTTCCCGTAATCGGTCTGAGGCGGTAGCGTGCCCAATGCGCTCCCGTCTCTAGCCGCTCGATATAGGTGAGGCTGTTGGGCGGGCCACTCACCTCCTGCATGCGGAAAAACTGCGGGCTTTCTTCAATGCGGCTCGCGCGTTCGCAAGGAAGCATTTGCTCAGGCCGCCATGGAGCTACCGCTTCATACTCCTTGCAAATGTTGCGCTCACGAAACAGCGCCTGGTATACGCCTCGGGTTTTCTGCTGAACCGAAAACAGCACCAGGCCAGCGGTGTCGCGGTCGATGCGGTGCAGGGGCGAGAGCTCGCCCAAACCCAGTTCCCGCTTCAGACGGACCAGCAAGGTGTGGTGCAGGTAGCGCCCGCTTGGGATAACCGGCATGAAATGGGGCTTGTCGGCCACCAACACATGCTCATCGCAGTACAACACCGACTCCACGCCGGGCGGTTGGGGCTCGCTGTCCAGAGTGCGGTAATAAAAAAGACGCAGGCCCGGTTCAAAGCGACGGTCTGGCAGCACGGCAACGCCGCGCTCGTCCACCACGTCGCCCGACGCCATGCGCCGCTGCCAATCGGCACGAGAGACCCTCGGCAGGCGCGCAGCCAAAAAATCAAGCATGCTCCCCACTCCTTGAGACGGAAGCACGACGCAGCTTGGACTCACCCCGCTGCGCATAGGCAGGACAACCGGACGGTAGGGGTTATGCATCAAAACAGGATCGAATCACGATACAAAAATTGTAGGTGCAGCTGTCCATCGGGGGTGCTCACCTGCAAGGTCTGCTCCAGGCGGAAGTCGACCTCGTGAGAATTGGCAAGACCCCAGTGTGAATCAAACAGGGCCGGTGTCCGCCATCGGCGCCGGTATCCCGCTACGGAACAGGATAGCGGTTCGTGACAGACACCCCCGTTGAATTCTGGGCAAGTGCACCGAGGCACAGCTCCGCCTGTCACAAACGCCTTCCCGAGCCGCGGGAGAAGCTTTCTGCTGTTTTGGAAGTCGCTACCGATGCGGCTCCTACCTCAGGCTGTAGGACAAGAGCGGAAGTGCTGCCAGAGGGCGGCATGGGGAACGCCAGGATGCGGCTAACGCCTTAGCATGGTGGCGCAATGCCATCGTCCCCCCCTTCTTCGGCCGCACCTCCCAAGCTCCAGGCCGTGGCTGCCACGCCCCGCCAGTCGCTTGCGCTGCGCGTTGTACTGCTCGTCGTGGCTGCCTTGATTCTGTTGCTGCTCACCCTGGTTCTGGCAGTCAGCCTGGTCGATTGGAATCGCGCACGGCCCTGGGTGAACGAAAAGGTCAGCACTGCCAGCGGACGCCACTTCGCGATCCAGGGAGATCTGGATGCGCACTGGGTCTGGCCGCAGCCACTCGATTCCGGATGGCGCCATTGGATGCCTGGGGTGCTCGTGCAGGCTGAGCAGCTGGAACTTGGCAATCGACCGACGTTTGGGAGCTTCGGCGCACTGGATTCCGAAGGCGCACGCGGCAGCCCCCCGCAGCTTGCCCGCCATGCCAAGGGGAAGGCTGTGGCGGCAGAGCAGGAAAGCACCGCGCCCAGGGCTGGGGCGCCATTCATGGCAAGGGTGGGCAAGGCCAGCGCTAGCCTGAGACTTCTGCCGCTGCTCGGCCGCATTCTGCGAATCGACACACTGGTTCTTTCGGCGCCCGACGTGGCCCTGGCGCGCGATGCCGACGGGCAGAACAATTGGACCTTCCCGCTGCAGGACCAAGACAACCTGCGGCCCAACCCATGGAAGCTCACCGTGGGAAAACTTTCCGTGGAGCAAGGTCAGCTGGCCTATGCCGACGCGGTCCGTAAACTCGCCTTGCGCGCGAAGCTGGCTTCCGAAGCGCATCCAGCGGAGGGCGACGCGCCCCAGTACGGACTGCGCTTCGAGCTACTGGGCCAGTTTCGGGATGCCGAAGTCAGCGGCCAAGGACGCGCAGGTCAATTGTTGTCTCTGCAGAGCACCCACGTCGAATACCCTATTGAGTTCGATGCGCGCGCCGGCGCTACCCGGGCACGGGTGCGCGGAACCCTCTCGAACCCGCGCAAACTCTCAGGAATGGACCTGCAGGTCACGCTGCAGGGCCAAAGCGCGGCGGATCTCTATGACCTCACCGGTCTGGTTCTGCCCAACACGCCACCCTACAAAACCAGCGGGCACCTCGTTGGAAGCCTAGAGCCAGAGCACGCCACGTGGGATTACGAAGATTTCACGGGCGCTGTGGGCAAGAGCGATCT
>CAZMXB010000496.1:340-3223 GCA_964569855.1 uncultured Rhodoferax sp. | reverse complement strand
GTGACTGCGCGTCGCTCATCATTTGCTTTCAGTAGGCGCTGTCGTTGGAGTCGAGCGGAGGCAGTTCGCCCCAGCCCGAAGGGGTGTAGAGCGGACCGAACAGCAAACCTTTTTCTTCGGCGCTGACGGTGCTATTGGGCTGCGCCTCAAGACAGACCCGGTTGCGGCCTTCGGATTTCGCCCGGTAGAGCTGGTGGTCGGCCCGATTGGTCCAGAGGCTGGTGGTCGAGCGTATCCACTGCAGGGCAAATGCGCCCCCAATGCTGAGCGTGATGCGCAGCTCGGTCGCCGGCCCCACCAGGATGGGCGTGGCTGCAATGACGCGCCGGATGCGCTCGGCCACTGCGCGACCGAATTCTGCCTGGCAGGCTGGAAGCACGATGGCGAATTCCTCCCCGCCATAGCGGGCCAAGGGGTCCATGCGGCGCACGCACCGGGCCAGGGCACGCGCCACCACCTGCAACACCTTGTCGCCGGCCACGTGGCCATAGGTGTCGTTCACGCGTTTGAAGTGGTCGATGTCCAGCATCAACAGCAAAGCCGCTTCGCCGGATCGGGCAACGCGATCCACCTCGCGTTCCAGCGCCGCATGAAAGTGGCGCCGGTTGGCCAGGCCTGTGAGTGGATCGCGCAGGGAGAGTTCGCACAAAGAATCGATGACCGACTGCAAATAGCGCTCGGAGCCATCGGCAGTATGGGGCAACGCAGGCGCTTGGCCCGTGCCCTGTTCGATCAGGGCCAGGGCCGTAGTCAGACGCAGCGCGCGCAGGTCGATGAGGGGATGGAGCGCGGTATCGGGCACAGCAGGCTGATTGGGGCTGGGAGAAGTGTACCTTGGTGCGATGCGATTCAAGCGTCGCTTCTTCCTGTGTGGGGGGGCGCTTTCTGCAAGGCCTGCAGTGCCTGCTGCTCGGTGCGGTAGCTAAGCACATTCGGGCTGGGCAGAATGCCGGCCCGCTCCAGCGCTTGCTCCACCGGCAGCTTGAGTCCACTGATGTGCAGGCGCGAACCCTGTTCCCACACCAGGGCAGCGATGCGCGCGAAAGTCTCCACGCCGGTGATGTCAATGCGGTTGATCGGCTGGGCAAATAGACAAACATCGCTGATCTGTGGCTGCTGGTGCAAGCTTGCTGCCAGGCGCTGCTCAATGGCGCGGGCCGAAGCGAAGTCCAGTTCGGCGTCCATGCGCAGGGCCAGCACCTGGGGCCCCAGCGCGGGCAAATGCCACAGATGGCGGTCGCGCAGGCTGCCGTCGGAGTGCAACCCCACCTCGATGATGCGCGGGTGCAGGCGCTGATAGAGGAAATGGGTCAGATTCATCAGCACGCCGACGAGCACGCCCCAATACAGCCGCGGCGCAGTGGCCAGCGTGAGCGCAAAAGTGGCCACGCCAATAACCGCCTCGACCCGCGACAAGCGCCACAGCTGCCGCGCCAGCGCCGGCTGAATCAGGTTCACGATGGCGGCCACCACCACGGCTGCCAGGACCGATTGCGGCACATGAAACAGCGCAGGCGTGAGCCAAAGCAGCGCCAGCAACACCAGAGCCGTGGCAAACAAGGTGGCCCAACCGCTGCGCGCGCCAGCGTAGAGGTTGATGGCCGAGCGCGAAAACGAGGCGCTGGTGGCAAACGCCCCGCAAAGCCCCGAACTGATCTTGGCCATGCCATGGGCGATCAGATCCTGGTTCTCGTCCCAGCGTGTGCCGCCTTTTTGGTGGTCCACCTTGGCGCTGGAAGCGGTTTCCAGAAAGCTCACCAGCGTCACGATCAGTACCGGCATGGTGAGCTCGCCAAACATTCCCCAGTCCAGCGCGCCCGGCCAATAGAAGTGCGGCAGGCCGCCCGGCAGTGCTCCCACCACGGCGCCGCCATGCGCTGCGTAGCCGATGGCCGCACTGAGCGCCGCCGCTGCGCCCATGATCACGACCACCGCTGGAAACCTGGGCCAACGCTTCTTGGCCACCACCAGCAAGGCCAGACTCCCGAGTCCAAAGGCCGCCCCGGCGCCATCCACTGCAGCGTTGGTGGGCGATTGCAGCCATTGAAAAAGGCCCTCATGCAGGCCCAGCAACGCCGGCAGTTGCGAGAACAAGATCAGAAGCGCAGCAGCCTGTGTAAAGCCGCTGAGCACGGGCGAGGTGACCACTTGCATGATCCATCCAAAGCGCGCCACGCCCATCACCATCTGCAGGCCGCCCGACAGAATCGCCATCCAGGCGGCAAGCGCCACCCACTGCGCGCTGCCCGGCTGCGCCAGACCGGCGAGGGAAGCCCCGATCAGCAAACTGGTTAGAGCGGTGGGCCCTACGCCAAGGCGGGTCGACGAGCTCCAGAGCACTGCCACCAGCGCCGGCAGCAGCGAGGCATAGATACCGGTGACCAGGGGCATGCCCGCCAGCGCGGCGTAGGCGACGCCCTGGGGCACGAGCATCAATCCCACTGTGAGGCCCGCCGACAGCTCGCCCCATAACAAGGCGCGCGTAGGCCGCGGCCAGGCCAGAAAAGGGAACCACCGGACGAGGCTGGGCGTGGGCATGCTGCGATTGTGGCGCGGATGGTGCGCGTTCGTCCTACACCATTTGCAGCCGAATCTGACCGTTGCTGTCTGCCTGGGCGCCTAGAGTGCGCAGCATCTCTTTGCAATCAGGAAGCCATCATGAACAATACTTTCCCTCACGCTTCGTCCTTCGGCCGCGTCTCCGCCATCGTGGCCCTCACGGCGCTCTCTCTCGGTCTGGCGGCATGCGACAAGGCGCAGGAGCCTCCCACCGCAGGCCAGCGGCTTGATTCCGCCATTCAGCAGACCGACCAGGCTGCGGCAGACGCCAAGGTCAAGGCCGAACAGGCCCTGCAGACCACCGAAAACAAGCTTGACCAGGGC
>CAZMXB010000496.1:0-330 GCA_964569855.1 uncultured Rhodoferax sp. | reverse complement strand
AGAATGCCGGCGAATCGATGAAGAACGCTGCCAATTCTGCTGCGGCCTTGGCAGACGACGCTTCCATTACCGCGCGCATTTCGGCGGCGCTCGCAAAAGACCCCGATCTGAGCGCCATCAAGATTGACGTGGACACCAAGGCCGGTGCGGTGCGCCTGAGCGGCCCAGCACCGAGCGAGGCCGCCAAGGATCGCGCCAGCAACCTGGCCAAGAGCGTGGAGGGCGTGACCTCTGTCAACAATGAGCTGGTAGTGGGCAAGAGCTAACCCCGGCCTCGCGGGCCGCGGCAGTGGACGGGCGCGCTACGATGCGTGCATGAACTCGCCCGAA
>CAZMXB010000495.1:0-3230 GCA_964569855.1 uncultured Rhodoferax sp. | reverse complement strand
AATTTTAAAGTTTCAAAACGTAGTTGATTTTGTGTTTTGCGAGGCTTTATAACTATTGCAATAAGCCGTAACCACTCTACCACGGCTTTTAGACTACATAATGACTGATTGGGTGGTTATCGGTTTGATGCAGAGTTAGGCACTTTTAGCGATAGATAGAGGTTTGTTTTAAATGCAAGCAAAGGACATAAACGCCAAAATAATGGCAAACATTGCACCGAAGAAGCCAAGAGCCAAAAAGGAAACGCCAAGCCAAAAAAGACGTGATATAGCAAACGCTAAAATTGAGGCGTTACAAGCTGCAATCGTGGCAATAAAAGACAAGATGCGCGAAGACCGTTTTGTTAATGATTGGCGGCCTGCTTACTATTCAGCGATAACGACAATTGAGCTAGAAGTTCAAAAACTAAAGGAGTGCTGATAATGAGCCTCTTTCAATGCGAAAAATGCGGCGCACGAGAAAATACGGCACTTGCACAGAATTGGCTAGATGATGACGAGATTTGCTCAGAGTGTCGCACAGGCCAATGGCATGGCGTATTTGAAAAAATAGTGCTGCCCAAAGGAATGTTTAAGACAGCAAGAAACGGAAATCTTGAACACATAGAGACTGGTGAACAAGACTACCAAAAGTATGCGATTGCCTAACAATGCAATAAGGCGTGACCACACCACGCTGATATTTAACACATAGCAATTAGTTGGGTGGTCATCGCACTTAATTGCCGAGTTATACATGACTAGCGAGGAACAGACAATGGCAGAACTTAGCAAGAGCGAACGTAAGCAAATAGCCGAGATACTTAGCAGACGAGCTAACGAGATTGCAGGATTTAAGGGTGATTATCAAAAAAGCGAAAACCACTATGGCAGTGTTGAATTAGCGTTAAGTCGTGAGATTCAGCGACTAAGACGGCTTGAGGAAAAGGTAAACCCACCCGATACGACCGAAGATGACGACGATGTATAACTACCAACATTCAGGTGCAAGTACCCCGCCGTTTTAAGCAAATGAGAGTTTGCCAAAAACATAAACAATTGAGCAGTGAGTGGCTGGGTACTTGTCACACTGCAATGAGAGTTAGAAAGCGGTTGACGATTAACGATAGAGTGCGGAGAACAACATGAGTAACGAAGATGTACGAAAATTGCTAATGAGTAAAGAAAGGCTTTTGTTTGTTGGTGGAGCTTTAGATAACAAATGGGTGACTGTTGATAAAACCCAAACAGATGCTTACCACGAGGTTTTTCCGAAAATTGATACTGTGCCGTTAATTGAAAATATACCCGCTATTGATGCGGTGATTAACTACACGGTAC
This sequence comes from uncultured Rhodoferax sp., assembly GCA_964569855.1. Taxonomy (GTDB): domain Bacteria; phylum Pseudomonadota; class Gammaproteobacteria; order Burkholderiales; family Burkholderiaceae_C; genus Allorhodoferax. The sequence goes on along the minus strand of CAZMXB010000495.1, from coordinate 1,910 downwards.
AGCACTATAAAAGATGTTTTAAGTTTGATGGCGTTAAACGCACTGATTATTTTGAATTGGTAACGTAGCGTCTAACTAAAAAGTTTAGGCGAAACAACCTAGCTGTTTTAGTTTGAACACAGTAATAAACGGTGACGAAAATAACCCTGATTGATTGGGTTGTTTTCGCGCTACAACGAGAGTTAGATGGGGATATTAAGATGAGTACAAAATATGAAGAACCTAAATTAGTGCCGACTTCTGTGCTAATTGAGCGTTTAAAAGAATTGGCAGATGCCGTAGCGAAGGGGAACAGAGACGAGCTAACTATGCGAATACCCGCGGAAGTTGACCGTGACGCTGATATTGTACTTGCTGAGGCTGCAAAGCGTTTAGAGTGGATGATGGGTAGGTTTGGATATTTGTTGTAGCCTAAGCTGAATCTAACTCATAGTTAGACACCTACCATCGGTGTATAACACATTTCTGAAAAACTAAACTATTGATTTACAACAGAATCAAAAACCAAACACACCCTCTTTTGAGGGTTTTTTATTTTCTGAAAAAAGAGGTGAATATGAGCGACCCAATAGCAGAACTGCAAAATCTGCTTGAGCGTATGGAGTTAGCCATGCGTGTCAATCAGCATACTACGACTAAAACGGCATTGTGGGATAAAAAGGACTGTGCCGAGTACCTTCGTATCAGTTTATCTAGTTTAGAAAAACTGATTTCTGCCAATAAGTTTGCAAATCATCGGCTAAGCATTAGCGGTACGGCACAAGGCAACCGCTGGATACCTCAAGACGTGATTGACTGGGCGCAAGCGAAGCAATTTGAAGCTGGGCGGCCTCGTGCTGCTTAATTTAGCAATTCAGCCAGTTCACTTGCCGTTTCATTGTAGTAAGACTTCGGAATCATTGGCCAGTTATAGCGATTATCTAATACAAACCATCCCTTGTCTGTGTTGCATAGCAGTACACAGTGATATTCACCCGTTTCACACCAACAACAAGCAAGATGCAGGTCTTTACGTTCAAACCCGCTCTTGAGCAATACCTGACGTTTTAATAGTGCGTAATCCTCGCAATCCCCAAACGTATTTGCTTCAACCCAAAATTCAGGCGTAGAGTATTGCTCTAAGTCTGTTTTGTAAGTGACAGACGCATTGACTTCTGAGTTAATGCGTTCAGCGAGCTGGTAACTCATCACCATCTTCATAAATAACGTACTCAGTGCCGTTAAACACAACCATCTTTGCGTCGGCAGGTAAAGGCTCAACAGGAGTGATTATTTCGTTAATCGTCTCAGCTTGGATAATTCTCATTACACTACCTCCACGAATAAATCTTCAAGAGTCATGGTATCTGTACCAACGGCTAATTGACCTGTAACTGTTAAGTTCACGGCTGCTGTCGTATCTATAGATGTTACTGCGATTGAGCCTGTAGATGCACCGATACCAGCGATTAAGCCACTACTGCATCTTTGAGAAGACTCACTGTTAGCATTACGAAGGATAACTAACCCACTATTATTCGGCACACTCTGAGAGGGCATCGTAGTGCAAGTTGAACCTCCTAGAAGCACTCTCAGAGTTTTGACGTTAGCGTTATTAGTCGTTGACCAAAGTGGGTAAATTTTCAGTTTACCATTTACCCCTATTAGTCCTGCGGGAATAGTAATAGTAGCCAAAGTCACAACGCTAGTCGAACCCGTTAAGGATACAGGTGCAGATAGCGAGAAAATCTTGATTTGATTCAAGCGAACCCATTTTGTCCCGTTGCCTCTCCACAAAGAACCATTTTCGCCAACATCTGTTACACAAATAATTTGACCAAGTGGAGCGACTGACGGCTTATTAGCCCATGTGTACTCAGAGATTAAAGGATTCAAAAGTTCCATTTTACATCTCCCATGCTGTGAATTTT
>CAZMXB010000494.1:0-3256 GCA_964569855.1 uncultured Rhodoferax sp. | reverse complement strand
AACAACCCGCGCGAGCGCGACAAGTGCGGCTGTGGCGAGTCGTTCCGCGTGTGAACCTCCATTCCACCGATTTTGAACTGTTTGGCGTGCCACAGCAGTATGCGCAGGACCGCGCGATGCTCGATGCGCGGTGGAAAGAGCTCCAGCGTGAGGCCCATCCCGACAAATTCACGGCGCACGGCCCGGCTGCCCAACGCCTGGCCATGCAGTGGTCCGTGCGCATCAACGAGGCCTACCAGCGCCTCAAAGACCCGCTCAAGCGCGCGGCCTATCTGTGCGAACTGGCTGGTGCACCCATCAACGCCCACAGCAACACCGCCATGCCGAGCGCTTTCTTGATGCAGCAGATGCAGTGGCGCGAGCAGCTTGATGAGGCGCAGGACGCCCAGGCGCTGGACGCCTTGCGCAGCCAAGTGGAAGTCGCCCGATGTGACCTGTTACAGGCATGTGCCCGCCAGCTCGATGCGCAGCACGACACCAGCGCCGCCGTACAGTCGGTGCGCTCGCTGATGTTCATTGAGAAGTTTGCGCACGACGTGGAACTCGCCTTCGACTTATTGGAAACCTGAACCCTGGCGGGCAATGTCTGGCCGTCTGGCCATTGCTCCCATTGATAACCTATGGCGCTCCTACAAATATCTGAACCCGGCCAAGCGCCCAACCCGCACCAGCGTCGCATTGCGGTGGGCATTGACCTCGGCACCACGCACTCTCTGGTGGCCTCGGTGCGCCACGGCGTGGCCGAATGCCTGCCCGACAACGAGGGGCGGGTGATCCTGCCGTCGGTGGTGCGTTACCTGGAAGGCGGCGGTCGCCAGATCGGCTATGCAGCGCAAGACGCCATCACCACGGACCCGCAGAACACCTTGGCCTCGGTCAAGCGCTTTATGGGCCGCAGTCTGGCCGATGTGGTCGGTGCGGAGAAGCTGCCGTATCGCTTTGTTGACCATGGTGGCATGCTCGGCCTGTTGACTGTGGCGGGCGAGAAATCACCGGTCGAGGTCAGCGCCGAAATACTGGCAACGTTGCGTTACCGCGCCGAAGACACCTTCAACGACGACCTGTATGGTGCCGTTATCACCGTGCCGGCCTATTTTGACGACGCCCAGCGCCAGGCCACCAAGGATGCAGCCCAATTGGCTGGCATAAACGTGCTGCGCCTCATCAACGAGCCTACCGCTGCGGCCATTGCCTACGGGCTGGACAATGCCAGCGAGGGTATTTACGCGATTTACGACCTGGGCGGCGGTACCTTCGACATCTCCATCCTGCGGCTCTCGCAAGGCGTTTTCGAGGTGGTGGCCACCGGTGGCGATTCGGCCCTGGGTGGCGACGACTACGACCATGCGCTGGCAGACTGGGTGCTGGCACAGACCGGCACCGAGGCCGTCAGCGCCGGCGACAAAGCCACCCTCAAGCGCGCGGCACGGGTCTGCAAGGAGGCGCTGTCTGCTACTGATTCCGTAGCGTTTCATGCAGTATTGACGAGGGCTAGTGTCGAATTTGATGTAAGCCGAAGCCAGTTCGAGGCGGCCACGGCCGACCTGACGGCCCGCACCATCACCGCCGTGCGCAAGGCCATGCGCGATGCCCGTCTGGCGGCACAGGATGTACAGGGCGTGGTCATGGTGGGCGGCTCCACCCGTATGCCACAGGTTCAGGCGGCAGTAGCCCGGTTCTTTGGCTGCGCGCCGCTCAACAACCTCAACCCCGACGAGGTGGTGGCTCTGGGGGCTTCGATTCAAGCCAACCAGCTGGCAGGCAATAACACAACCGGTGATCTGCTGTTGCTGGATGTGATTCCGCTCTCCCTGGGCGTGGAAACCATGGGCGGCCTGGTGGAGCGCATCGTGCCGCGCAACCAGACCATTCCCACTGCGACGGCGCAGGACTTCACAACCTTCAAAGATGGCCAGACCGCGCTGGCGTTACATGTTGTGCAGGGCGAGCGCGATCTGGTCAAGGACTGTCGCAGTCTGGCGCGCTTCGAGCTGCGCGGCATTCCGCCCATGGCGGCCGGCGCAGCCCGCATCCGGGTCACCTTCACGGTGGATGCCGATGGCCTGCTGAACGTGGCGGCGCACGAGCAGGTCAGTGGTGTGCAGGCCGACATCAACGTCAAGCCCTCCTACGGCCTGGGAGACGATCAGATCGCCAAAATGCTGCAAGACAGCTTTGCCACGGCCGAGCAGGACATCCGCGCCCGTGCCGTGGTGGAAGCCCAGGTCGATGCTGACCGCCTGCTGCTGGCCATTCACAGCGCGCTGGATGCTGATGCCGACTTGCTGGACGCCCACGAACGCACCAGCATCGACACCGCCATGGCGGCCCTGACTCAAGGCAAAACCGGTACCGACGCCGCCGAGATCGAGGCCCTGAGCAAGGCTCTGGCCCTGTCCACCGAATCATTTGCCGCCAAGCGCATGAACCGGGGCATTGCCCACGCTCTGGCAGGAAAAAATATTCAAAACCTATGACCATTATCAAAATCCTGCCCCACCCGGAATACTGCCCGCAAGGAGCCGAAATATCGGCCACACCCGGCACCTCCATCTGCGAGGCCCTGCTCGAAAACCACATCGCCATCGAACACGCCTGCGACATGAGTTGCGCCTGCACCACCTGCCACGTCATCGTGCGCGAGGGGTTTGCGTCGCTCAACGAACTCGATGAAAACGAGGAAGACCTGCTGGACCGCGCCTGGGGCCTGGAGCCCAATTCGCGCCTGAGCTGCCAGGCTTTCCTGGCGCAGAAAGACGTCGTGGTGGAGATTCCGAAATACTCGATCAACCACGCCAAAGAAAACCATTAGGCCCCGACGCTCGGAGGACATGATGCGCCAAATCTTTCTGGACACCGAAACCACCGGTTTCAACGCCAATCTGGCGCAAAACCCGGACCGCGTGGTCGAGATCGGCTGTGTGGAGCTGGTCAATCGCAAACTCACCGGCAACAACCTGCACTTTTACCTGAACCCCGAGCGGGACAGCGAGGAGGGCGCCCTGCGCGTGCACGGCCTGACCACCGAATTTCTGAGCGACAAGCCCAAGTTTGCGACCATCGCGCTGGAACTGCTGGAGTATGTGGCAGATGCCGAAATCATCATCCACAACGCGCCATTCGACATCTCTTTCCTGGATGCAGAGCTTGCACGCGCCGGTCATCAGCCGTTCAGGAAGCATGTATCCTCGGTGACTGACACCCTGATCATGGCCAAGGAAATGTTCCCCGGCAAGCGCAACAGCCTGGACGCCCT
>CAZMXB010000493.1:0-3263 GCA_964569855.1 uncultured Rhodoferax sp. | reverse complement strand
CGTCTTCAGGCATCTCGGCGTGATCGTCCTGAACCAGTTCTGCGGTGTATTTCATGGTGCGTCCTTCACAGTGGGCGAGCCAGGATCTGCGCGGCGATCTCCGCCGGGATCCCTTGCTTCTTCATCATCTTGGCCACGTGCAAGATGTCGTGGCACTCGGCCAAACGAATGCGCCATTTGGTGATGAACCAGTGGGCGATCTGAGAGTCAGTCATAGTGTGTTACCTCTTTCAGTGAATGCCGTCGGTGTTCTCGACGACGTTGACAAGCAGTGGGGGGTTGTCCTCGGGGTTGTTGACGGTTGCGACGAACTCAGACACCGCCCGGTCGACTGCGTCATTGGGCGAGTCGGCGGTGACCTCGAACATGATGAAGACGGTGTACTTCATTTGGGTGGCCTATAGAACCAAAAGAGGATGAAGGCCCAAATGACGAAGGCCAAGAGGACGGCGAGATCGATCACTCCTGGAACCCGTACAGAGCCACAGGCGGCCAGCCGTGGAAGGAGTGCACCAGCGACAGATCCAGAGGCGTGCGAACGATCATCGCGTCCTTCTTGAACTCGGCCACTGCCTCCTGTCGGGCCAGCTTGATGGCCTCGCGCACATCAGCCGCCTCGTTGTAGGCGACGTAGTAGGCGACCGGTTCGCCCTGCTCCTGCAAGTAGTCGGGCAGGAGCAGGATGGTGGTGAACTGGGTCATTCCGTCACCTCCACAACGCGCCAATCGCGCACAGCCATCCAACGCATGGCCAAGTCATAGGCGGCCCTCTCGGCCTCCTCTTTCGTTTTGTAGGTCATGGCGTTGCCGCACCACTTGCCGCTTGAGTCGGCAATCACTTCGATCTTCCACATAGTTGCTCCTGGATTTCGATGACGATGAGCTGCAGCTCTTCGAGCTCCCGCTGCAGGAAGGAGATGAACTCCTCTTGGTAGTACGTGGCGGGGTCCAACACGTCGCAGACGGGGCAGTACCAGCCCTCAGCTCGCTCTGCGGCCGTCGGCCACGGGATGCTGGATTCGCACCGCTTGCACGTCAAGGGCATCTGGCCAGCTCCTTCTGGAGTTGCCGGATGACCGTGCTCATGGGCGGCGAGGGGTTCTGCTTGAAGGCCCTGACAGCGCGTACCAGCTGGCTCTTGATGTGCCACTTGGCGGGGCTCACCCAGAACTTGTTGGCCAAGCGCAGTTGGTCAAGCTTGAACAGCAGCTCCGCTTCAGTGTAGAAGCCCTGGCAGTAGACGCCATGCTCGCCCTCGTCGCGCAGGAAGTGCGCATCGGAATAGTCAGGGTGGCTGGGCACCGCGTCGATCTCGGATTGCAGTGCGATTTCGGTGAGGAGGAGGCTCATTCCTGCTCCTTGCACCACTTCATAAACGCCGCCACCGACCCCGCCTTGAAGCTCTCATGCCCCTGGCAGGAGACGGTCAACTTCGTCTCATCGAACGTATCACCAACAACCTCGTAGTTGTACTCCTCCTTCTGGCCCTTGGGCACGACGTACGTGCCACCAGGGCCATCCTTCAGGTGCTTGATGAGGGCAGCAGCAAAGCAGCCCATGCCGTTGAACACCAAGGTCTTCCCGCCGCCCAGGCCATTCTTGCCTGACTGGATGAACGCGGCCAGCGCCTTGCCGACGCAGCTGGGATAGCCGTCGTACTGCTGGTAGATGGTGACGAGGTGCGAAGCACCCTCATAAACTGCAATCGTAGAACGTGTGCTCATGATATTGGGCTCCTTTCAATAACTGACTTCAGTGATCTGATTGCGGGGAACTCCAAAAGCCTCGTGGGCCATCACGTAGATGTCGTTCAAGTTCAGAGCGACAAGCGGTTTTCCTTGGCAGTACGCCACTGCGCTCCCTGTGATGTAGCGCAGTTTCTCGTGTCCTGCCTCCATCATGATGAGGACCTGCCCAGGCTCAAGGAACGGAAGGATTTGAACCTCGGGATCAAACTCGATTTCGTCCTCCACAAGACAATCGGAATCTTCTGGGAAGGCCGGGTCCTGGACTTCCACGGTGGCAAAGCCCGGCCAGCCTCCAAAATCTTGCTCCTCGCTCAAGAAGCACACGAGGTCGGGATTCCCCGCCTCAGGTCTGATGCTCACAGGCCAGGGCTCAAGTGCAGCTTGCAGGCCTGGCATGTCGGCGACTTTGACATAGTTGGAGCGCGCGGCTCCGTACCAATTGGCCATTTGAGGCCTCCTTTCAGTTAAATGTAGTTGCCGTTGAGCGCTTCAGTCGCCCAGGCGATCACAGTGTCGGTCTTGTGGGCGTATTGGAGGATGTCCCCCAAGGCTCGGCGCAAGGCGAAGTGCTCGCGGATCATATTCATGATCGTGCCCGCCTCATCACACACTTCTTGAGCGTACTCGATCATGCCGTCGTCCAGCATACTCCGCTCATCCTTGAAGCCCTGCGCCAGAATCCGGCAGGCCACTTCCAGTTTTTCCAGGATGTCTAGGTCCATCGGACCCTCCTTTCAGTACAGGTTTTCAGAAAACAACTTCTGGCCGTCTCCGCACACTCGGCGGATAATCTGGCCGGCTTCCTCTGCAATGTTCCAGGCCTGCTCCCTCGTGAGGTATGAGCCGTGGTTGTCGATGAAGCCCTGGTCCGCTTTAGACCAGTCCACCGTATCAAGCTCGATCTGCATCTGCATCAGGCCGTCGTAGTGCCGCGCGCCGAGGATCAGGTCATTCGGCGCAAGCTGCAGGGCAGCGCACACCACGCGCCGGCCTGGCTCAACGTCTTGCTCGGCGACCTGCAGGACGTTGGTCAGAGCAACGATTTCCGCTTTGTCGAACGTGTTGTCGTAGGGCCGTGCCTGCAGGAAGTGCAGCCGACGACGCAGGGTCTGGAGGTTCTTGGATGTGATCTTCACTCTTATCTCTCAGGTTGATGAACTCAAGGTTGCCCAGGGCGTGTGCTGCTTGAAGCAGCAGGCTCAAGTCTGGTTTCATAGCTCGATGAGCACGTCGTCTGCTGTGTGGCACACGGCGGTGATGGCGGACAGGCGGTAGTTCACGCCGGCGATGTCGAACGCCTTCGCCCTGGCCACCTCCTCTGTGTGAGCGGAGATCATGAAGCGGGCATAGTGGTTGCGCCGGTGGTTGAATAGCGAGATGTAGAAGAGGGTCATCACAGCAGCCCTCTCTTGATCATTTCCGCTCTGGCCAGCGCAGCGTAGTCGCTGCGGGAGGTTGCGCTCTCTTTCTCCCACGCGCCTTGCACTTGTCGGTCAGTGCACTGAGCCAGGTACT
>CAZMXB010000492.1:0-3271 GCA_964569855.1 uncultured Rhodoferax sp. | reverse complement strand
GAGTTTGCCGGATGCCTTTGTGAGCCTGGGGGTGGCCAAAGCCGCACACCGGCAATCCCTGCGCAGACCAGTCGGTCTGAGTGAGCAATGGCAAGAGCCGGAATTGTCAATGAGCGATCTCCCAATTGCTGGGCGTGACTGGCTCGCGGTGATGCGCCTGACCCAAAACATACCACTCAACGACAAACGCGACTGGTCCGAATTCAGCCGGACCGTTCACCTTGTTCTAGAGCAAAGCTTCCAACACGAGAAAACTGCGCTGCAATTGTTGATGTACTGCACGCGACCGAGGGTCAGCGGAAGCAGCGCCCGGTTGGAGCAGATCATTTCACATGCGCGGGCGCTTTCGACTGCGGTCAGAGGACTAACCAACATGGTCGCTACTTTTGACGAAGTTGTTTCCAAGCTTCTGGAATTGGTTGAAACGGCAGGTGACGATGGACCTTATGGATCAGAATTTCCCTGGACTCTCGATTCAGTCGACCCTTGGCACCTTGCTGCTGGCGTTGCACATATCACTGGCATTTCGTTGAATGAAATCTTGGGCAGCCTGTTCGAGGCACATCCCAAACTCCCAAAGTCGTTTGTCCCGCCGGAACATCTCAGTGCTCATCCGCTCAACAGCTTTGAACTGGTGGTCGCCTACGGCGTTGAATGCAACACTTGCCTCCAACTCCATAGGTATGCGTTACGGTATATGACCGACGGCGTTGCGCTCTTCGGGCTACGGTCCGGTTCGGAAGCGGTCGGTACGATTGCCTTCCAATACGATGTTTCTGAAGACAATCCAAGGGTACAAGTTCAAGAGATCACTACCAAGGACAACGCCGACTATGGATTTTGTCGTTTGGTGCGATCAATGGAGGACGCATTCAATGCGGAAGCGGAGATCCCAGCCTGGGTCGCCTACCAGGAACAGTGTGCTCAATGGCGGCGGCGCGCCTCTTCCTCTGCATGACAGCGATCACAATAAGTGTGGCGCCACCGACCATCACGCAACAACCCAGGCGCGCCGCATTGCTCACACACAGATCGGCTTTCGAGTTGAGCTTGCGCTTTCTGTTCTTGAAGCGAATCTGAAACTGGCCCGGTTATGTGAATCCGCAGCGATCCCATTTTTTCCTTGATCCGGGCGACGCGGGGCCAGCGCTCGTGGGAGATGCCTTGTGCAATCAGTCCTTCTATCTCTCTCTCACAGGCTTGGCACAAACGATCAATCAAAGCGAACCAGCCGTCGCCACACTCGATCCCCCACTCGTCGTAGGGACCCATGTCATCTTCCAGGTGACTCTCGGACGATGACGGATCTTCGGGATCAGGATCGACAAGCCGCTGCCCAGGCTCACGAAAGAACTTTGGGTAACGTCGTATCAGTTCAGCATGCAGTGCGGGGGTCATCGTCTTCGCTTTCTGTATGGCCTCGATCAAATGCGCCCAGAGGTCAGGTCCCAAAGGACAGCGGGTCTCCAGTTCGGTACGTTCTCATTTGATTTTGGTCAGGAACGCGTCGAAATGTGTCGCACCAATTCCGATTCGTTCAAATGGTGAGAATGTGCGACGCAGTCTTTCGCATGTCCGGGGATACTTTGGATCAAATCGGCATCCAAGCGAACTCCAACGAAGTGTCCAAATTTCTTGCTGCATTCATTCCGAGACGCATGACAACACCACTACTGGCGGCCTGAAATGATTCTGTTTCTCGACTTCGACGGTGTCCTTCATCCACAATACGAAGACCAACCGGTCCCGGCCGACGTGGCGTTCTGTCACCTAGACCGCTTTGAGGCGGTCATGCGGGACTTTCCGGCCGTTGAAATAGTCATCAGCTCAACATGGCGGGAGCAATTCGGCCTCAATGCCCTTCGTGCGAAGTTCTCTCCTGATATTGCGGCCCGCATCACCGACACCACTCCATTGGTGGCAGATGCTCTACCGCCACATATGGTGGAAGTGCGGGAATGGGAGATCGCCACTTGGCTACAACGCAACCACCGTCAAGGTGAGGAATGGATCGCGCTCGACGATTGTGCGTGGCAGTTCAAATACCACCGGGACCGGCTGGTTGCTTGCACCGGCTACATCGGGTTCGATTCCCGAGCCGAGTTCAAACTTCGGGCCGCACTCTCCACGTAGCACGGGACGAACTTCCGCAATTAGCGGGGCTTTGCATCGCGACGAATAAACTGTCATGCAATCGCCCGATTCCGCTTAAGACGGTTCTCTGGGGGATTCAGTTTGCTAAGCAGATAGTCCTCAAGAGCGCAGGAAAGGTAGGTGAATTCCAAAGGAAATCCAATCGTTGCAATCAAATTGACTCCCGCTGCTAGCCAACGATCTTTCGGTACATAGTCTGTACTGGAACCGACTGGTGCAACTGATGTCACGTGGGCGTTCAGACGTCGGCTTATCCCTCTGTTTTCATATATGCCTCCACCGCGACTTGCCCCTAAACCGACATAAACGAGGGCTTCAGAATTGAAGAGAGCATAGACACCGCCTAGTTGGTAATTGGAGACTGCCCCTTTCCAATTCCAACTGAAATCCCACGAAGGCCTAGGTACTCCCGAGGGCCAATGAAGCTCAAAAAACTTGTCCGTCGCTTGTACCAATTCATCTTTTGTAGTCACAACAAAAACCTTTCCAATGACAGGTGCAACTTGCTACTCAGAGCCAGGGAAGAACGCTCCCGTATCCACCGGTCGCAGTCAAACCGAAGCATAGCCCAACGCGACAATCAAACAGGTGACTTGGACGCGAAGGCCTCAAAGGCCATTCCCGTCGTCACGCATTTGCATGTTAGTGGATGGGACTCGTTTTATGTCACTAATCCCAACGCCAAAGCTATTGAGCCACCGCCCCAGCACATCAGTGTCCGCAACTGTAGCCGTAATCTCATACCCATCACGCAGTTCTTTGTGGGTCTGATCCGCCGACAACGGGCATTCCAAAATGTGCAACCCGTTTGCCTTGTCGATCCGAAAGCGAAGCCGAATCATTGCGGGTGGACCATCGCCGAACCCGATGTCGTCGTCCAACTGCTGCAAGTCAAAGTCCTTCGGGCGATCAAACTGAAAGGTCAACGCGGTAGCGGACTTGATCCGGTGCAGGGCCAAGCTGCGGTTGTCGCTGTAGCCCTCAAAACGGCAGGCCAAATACAGGCGCGGGCCTTGCTGCACCAGGCCCAGCGGCATAACGCGGTAGGCAGTTGCCTTCTTCACGTTGGCATTCTGATAAGTCACATCCAGCCAGCGGTTGTCATACAGGGCGTCGC
>CAZMXB010000491.1:0-3286 GCA_964569855.1 uncultured Rhodoferax sp. | reverse complement strand
AACGAAACACCATGAAGACCATATTTACTATTCAATTGATAGCTGCTTGCGCAGCGTTTACGGGGACTGGCGCCGCTTTTTCTCATGTAGTTTTGCAGGATGGCGTGGCCCTGGCCGGCTCCAGCTACCGTGCCATGCTGCGCGTCAGCCACGGCTGCGACGGCTCGCCCACCACAGCAATGCAGGTCAACATTCCAGACGGCTTCACAGGAGCCCAGCCAATGCCCAAGGCGGGCTGGACGCTGACGACCAAGATGGGGAAGCTGGCCCAGCCCCATACCAGTCACGGCAAGACCTACACCGAGGGCGTTCAGGAAATCACCTGGACTGCCAATGACCTTGAGAATGCCCTGCCTGCGGACTTCTACGACGAGTTCATTTTCCGCGGCACCACCCCGGCCAGGCCAGGCGCCATCTGGTTCAAGGTGGTTCAGTCCTGCGCCAAGGGGGTCAACGCCTGGGTGGAAGTGCCTGCGGCCGGCATGTCCACCAAGGGTTTGAAGTCACCCGCCGCTTTGCTGGAGTTGCTCGATACCAAAGCCAGTGCAGATCACGCCCATTGAATCCATCCATTTTTTACCAAGGAAGAACCATGAAACTCAAAACACTTGCCACCATCCTCGCACTCTCCAGTAGTGCCCTGTGTGCCCAAACCGTGGACGTTAAAGACGCCTGGGCGCGTGCCACGGTGCCGGGCCAAAAGGCCACCGGTGCCTTCATGAAAATCACATCGAAAGCCGGTGCCAAGCTGGTGAGCGCCACGAGCCCGGTGGCCGGTGTGGTGGAAGTGCATGAGATGAAGATGGACGGCGATGTCATGAAGATGCGGGCCGTGGCTGGCGGACTCGATCTGCCCGCCGGCAAGCCCGTCGAACTCAAGCCTGGCGGCTACCACGTGATGTTGATGGACCTGAAAGTGGCTTTGCCCAAAGACACCTCGATTCCATTGACCCTCGTGTTCAAGGACGCCAAAGGTGTCGAGAGCAAGACGGAACTGACCGTGCCAGTCAGTACCATGGCACCCACCATGGGCATGCCCCAGGGCGATCACAAGCATTGAGCGAAAGCCTGAGCCTTTGGGCTACCCCGGCGCACCACATTGGAGTAAGCTGTTGACTGTTCAGAGTTGACAACCTCCCATGGAGTGCATATGAGTGACGCAGACACCACCGGTTTTGGCAAATTTGTGCCAGGCTTTGACTTTTTGCAGAATCTGGCCAAGGGCGCCAGCAACAACATTCCGCAAATGCCCAACCTGGGCAACTGGGTGGCACCCACACTGAATGTTGATGAACTGGAAAAACGCATCGAAGAACTCAAGGCGGTGCACTTCTGGCTCGAGCAAAACTCCCGTGCGCTGGGTGCCACCATCCAGGCGCTGGAAGTGCAGAAGATGACGCTGTCCACGCTCAAGGGTATGAACTTCAACATTGGTGACGTGGCCAATGCCCTCAAACTGCGAGCAGCGGAGTCCGTGCAAAGTGGTGTGCAGCGCGTCACCGAACGCGCCGCCTCTACGGCCAAAACCATCTCCGACGTTGCCACCGGCAACAGCGGCAGCGGCACCAAGTCTGGCAAGACAGGCTCGGGCGTGGGCGCCATGGTTGATCCGTTGCAGTTGTGGGGATCACTGACGCAGCAGTTCCAGCAGATTGCAGCCGGAGCGTTCAGGGAAGCCACTGCCAAAACCGCGGTGGATGTCACCAAGAACATGGCCACAGGCATGGCCAAGGAAGCCCTGAAATCCGCCAAAGCTGCTGGCAAGAAAGCCGCCAGCGGCGCTGCCAAACGCGCCAGCAAGCCGGCGGCACGCAAAACAACGCCGCGCAGTCGCTAGCGCGGCGCGCGCTGACTGCGGCAAGGGGGCGGACATGAAGCTGTTTCCATACGCGCATGCAACACACCCGCAGTGGCAAATGGCCGCCGCCCTGGTGCTGGCGCAATTGCGGGCCCAGATGGCGCTGAAGGGGTATGCCCACGCACCGACGCTGGCCCTGCTCTACATCACGGACCGCTACGCCGGGTCGGCTCAGGATATTCTGGACTACCTGGGCGCGGAGTTGCCGCTGGTGACCGATTGGTCGGGGACTGTCGGTGTTGGCATCGTGGCCAACAACGTGGAGTACTGGGACGAACCTGCCATGGCACTCATGCTGCTGGAATTGCCCAGCGACCAGTACCGCGTGTTTTCAGGCGTCGCCCCATTGGGTCTTGGGTTTGAGGCCCACGCGGCGCTGGTGCACGCCGATCCCGAAACCGCCGACCTGGGTGAACTGATTGGCGAGATGGCCCAGCGTACAGATGCAGGCTATGTGTTTGGTGGCTTGACCAGCAGCCGCTGGCAGGCCGTGCAGTTCGCCGTAGGGGGTGACGGCAATATCAGTGGCCATGGCGCCGCCGGTGGCGTTTTCACCGGCGGGCTCAGCGGTGTCGCGTTTGGGCCGGATGTGGCCCTGGTCTCCCGGGTGACCCAGGGCTGCATGCCCGTCTCCAGCGTGCGCCGCGTCACCAAGGCCGACCACAATGTGGTGCTCGAACTCGACGGCGAGGCCGCGCTCGATGCCATGCTGCGTGACCTGGCGATTTCACTGGAGCAGCCCCAGGAGGCGCTGGAGGTGGTGCGCGCGACCCTGGTCGGGCTGATTCCGGCGCACGAGTCCACCCGCAGTGCCCTGCGCCACACCGGCAACTTTGGGGAAGACGTGGTGGTGCGCCACATCATCGGGCTGGACCCCGGCCGCCGCGGCATTGCCGTGGCCGACCAGGTGGAGGCCGGCGCGCAGTTGGTGTTTTGTCAGCGCAATGTGAAAGCCGCGCGGGCCGACCTGACCCGCATCTGTGCCGAGATCCGCGAAGAGCTGGAACCCCAGGAGCAAGCACTGGAAACCGCGCATGCGCTGCAGGCCTCGGCACTGGAGTCAGCGCCGCACCCGGCGAGACGCATGGCGGGCGCTGTGTACGTGAGTTGCACCGGACGCGGCGGAGCGCACTTTGGTGGCCCCAGCGCCGAGTTGCAGTTGGTGCGACGTGCCCTGGGTGATGTTCCGCTGGTGGGTTTTTTTGCCGGGGGTGAAATTGCCCATAACCACCTGTACGGTTATACGGGCGTGCTGACCGTTTTTCTGGCTAACCCTGATTGACCGGCAGGACTTTCAGATTCCCCGCGCCCGGTCGGCCTTGAACTGCGTCCGCAACGCGCCAAAGGTGCCAGTGTCCAGCGCCTCTCGCATTTCGCGCATCAGGTTCAGGTAGTAGTGCAGGTTGTGGATGGTGGCCAGCATGGGGC
>CAZMXB010000490.1:0-3293 GCA_964569855.1 uncultured Rhodoferax sp. | reverse complement strand
CTGCGGTTTTTGATCGGGACAACCGTGGCCTGCGCATCGGGCAACAAGCCCCGTCTGGCGCGAATCATTCAGGCTTGCATTGACGCAAAAGCGGCCCGCGTGATCTCCACTTTGCACAAGCAGGTCGGTGAATTTGAATTTGAGATTACCGAAATGACGGACACCGAAGGAGACGTGAAATGGCCGAACTGATCACGCCCGACGACATCGACTTCAGCTTTTACGAGCGCGAGACCGATGCCCAGCAAAAGGTGAAATCCGCCTCGCTGTACGTGCAGGCGCTGCTTGACCGGATCGCTTCACCCATCCGCGAAAAGCGCCAGTTCATGCCATGGGGAAAGACACACCGCCTGCTGCAGTTTCGTCCCGGCGAGGTCACGGTTTGGGGTGGCCCCAACGGGAGCGGCAAGAGTCTAGTGACAGGACAGGTGGCCCTAAGCCTGTGCGCGCAGGAGCAAAAAGTGTGTGTGGCCAGCTTCGAGATGAAACCCATGAAGACGCTGGAGCGCATGGGTCGCCAGTGGACCAAGTTCAACCCGAATGACCCACAGGTTTTGGGCAACCCCGATGAATTGCGGGTGATGGTGGATCTGCTGGAGCAGTTCCGTGACTGGACCGATGGACGGATGTGGCTTTACGACCAGCAGGGCACTGTGAGTTGGAAGCAGGTTTGTGCCGTGGCCAGGTACTGCGCCAAGGAAAAGGGCATCACCCACTTCTTTGTCGACAACCTCATGAAGTGCGTAGCGGGCGAGGATGACTACAACGGCCAAAAGGCATTTGTTGACGAGTTGTGCGCCATTGCACGGGACCACAACATCCACATCCACCTGATTCACCACATCAAGAAACCGGCGACGGACGACTCAAAGCCCAGCAAGTACGACTTCAAGGGAACGGGCGCGATCACTGACCAGCCGGACAACGTGATTGCGGTCTGGCGCAACAAGACCAAGGAGCGCAACCGCCAGGCCAACAAGCTGGTTTCCGACACCGAACCGGATGCCCTTCTGATCGTTGACAAGCAGCGCAACGGCGAAGGCTGGGAAGGAAACATCGGGCTCTGGTTCGACCGGCAAAGCAACCAGTTTGTGGCCGGGCACAACAAGGGTCCGATGGACTTCTACTCGGCACCGCAAGAAGAATATTGGGAGGCCGCGTAATGCATGGACTATGCCGGCCACTACCAGCGGGTGCTGGAGCAATACGCGCGCCTTGGACCCTTGGACGGCTGGAAGCAGTACGTCTGGGCACAAGTCAAACAACTGGCGCACGACTGCCCGGAGCTTTACCGGGACTTGCCGCAACTGCTGACGGAAAAAATCAAGGAGGCTGCCAATGATCGTGGTGGGCGTTGATCCTGGCATCACTGGTGCCATTGCATTTTTGGGCCTGAACAGCGTCAAGGTCATTGACCTGCCGACCACGCCCATTCCCGGAGGTGGCACCGTGAAGCGCCGGGTGCACGGCCCCAGCCTGTACGAAATCCTGCTGGCCAATTGCCCGGCTGATGAGCCCTGCATGGTGCTGATCGAGAACGTGGCGCTTTCCATGGGCGGGCAGGGCAGTTCCTCCCAGACGCAGGGCAGCCAGATGCAGACCTTCGGGACCATCCAGTGCTGTGTCGAACTGCTGGGCGTGCAGCCGACGCTGATCGGCGCCAAGAAATGGAAGTCTTTTTTCGGGCTGGACTCCGACAAAAAGAAGTCAATCGAATGCGCCCGGCGCCTGTGGCCCGAACTGGCGAATTCAGATTTGAAGTTCGTCAAGAGTCACAACCGTGCTGAAAGTTTACTTATTGCTCAATTTGGACTTAGGAATCTGACATGAAGGCAGGACGAATCTTTGCTGGCCAGAAGTTCACTCGGTGGACTGTGGTTTCAAAATCAAAATCCATTCGATACGCCAATGGCACGTCAGTGCCGATCTGGCTTTGCAAATGCGATTGCGGGTCCACAAAAGAGGTGCGCGCAGTTCATCTGCGATCTGGCAAATCCGGGTCATGCGGCTGTCTGCAAAAAGAAATCGCAGCCGAAACCAGCTTCAAACATGGTGAACACAACGCCCCGATGTATGTCGTTTGGGTGGCCTTGCTTCAGCGTTGTGAAAACCCAAAAAACAAGTCATACAAAAACTATGGTGCTCGTGGCATCACGGTTTGCCCAGAGTGGCATGACTATGCGATTTTTCATCGGGACATGGCCCCCGCATATCAAAACGGGCTCACCATTGACCGCAAAGACAACGATCAAGGCTACAGCCCAGATAACTGCCGCTGGGTATCAAACAAAGTCAACTGCCGGAATCGACCCAAGGTCTTGATGGTCGATTGGCAAGGAATTTCTCTGCCATTGAACGACTTGGCAGAGAGATATGGAATCAAGCAGCACACCCTTTATAGCCGCTACCGGCTAAAGGGTTGGTCGCTTGAAAAGTCACTACACCAACCGATCACCCATTGACCAACCCCGGAGAACCCATGCAATTCAACCTGACCAAGACCGCCGCCAAGCTCAACAGCTTCAACATCCGCGCCGAAAAGCACGGTGACGAGAACGTGCCCGCTGGCGATCTCAAACTGACCATCAAGGCGGCAAACACCATCCTGGACATCTTCGACCCCGATCTGCGCACGGCGCTCTACAAGAACACCGCAGCCCAGCAAGGACAAGAGGAAGTTGCCGGACTGGCTCCCACACTGCCGAATCTGCGCTTTGCCAATCTGGACGTGCCGCTGAAGTTCAAGGACCAAGGCGTTGGCTACACGCTGGTGCTGGACTGGGGCCTCGGTGGTGACAGCAACCTGACGCTGGAGGCCTGCGAGGTGAACAACTTTGCGGCCACGTTGGAAGAGGGCGGCACGGTGGAGCTTTCATTCCGCGTGCAGATCAGCAACCCCGATGCGGACGTGATCGGAAAGTTGGGTGTGAACGTCCAACATGAGATCACCATTGACCTGACCGCGCCGGTTGCGGTGGAGCCCGCCACGGTGACGCCTATCAAGCGCCCGAAGAAGATGACCAAGGACGAAGCCCAGGCAGCAGCGCAAGCCCTGTTCCTTGCTGGGCAGGACGAGAAAGAAGCTGCGGCGCTGGCGCACTGAGGCTGGGGGCGTGACGTGGAGCTTTTTACCATCGAAATCTGCGCGGGCGTCGGCATGCTTGGTGAAGGACTGCGAGCCGGGCTCCGACATCTGGGCATCGCGCATCGCACCGTTGCATACATTGAGCGGGAAGCATACGCAGCCAGCGTCCTGGTCGCGCGCATGGCCGAAGGCTCGCTGGATGCGGCAC
>CAZMXB010000489.1:0-3299 GCA_964569855.1 uncultured Rhodoferax sp. | reverse complement strand
GGCGAGGGAGTAGACGCGCCGGAGCTCCGCCCGGTCAAGGTCCGTGGGGTCCGCCGTCCCCATCGCGCCGGAGAACACCTCCCCGAGGCCGGTGGTGGTGCGCACCCGCGGCCCCATGAGGGCGAGGCCGTACCCCACGGGGGAGCACTCCGGGAGCTCCCCGGGCCGGGTGCACACGTGGGAGAGGCCGAGGGCGTGGCCGATCTCGTGCCCCGCCAACTGCTGCACGGCCTCCTCGCTGCTCATGCACGAGAGGTCCAGCTCCACCACGCGGGAGCCGGGGAGCACGTGCGCCACGTCGGAGAAGCAGTCTCCCCGGAACGGCCGAACCTCTACCACACCGCCGCCGGGGGCCGGGCTCTCTTCGAAGGCCGGGCCGAGGGCGTGAAGGCGGAGGAGCTCCCGGAGGATGGCCCCCCGGGCGCTCGCTTCGAACGCCGGGGAGACCCACACCCGAACGGTGCCCCATTCCGGGGCCGCGTCCGCGGGTGCCCCGCCGTCGCACGCTACGGCCCCTTCCGGGCCTCCGGGGGGGCTGTTGGGAGTGTCGGGGGCACAGGCGGTGAGGAGGGTCGCCAGGAGGCCGCAGAGGGCCAGGAACGCACGGGAGGCAGTGGGGTGGGTCATCATGGCCTCGCGCCTTGCCGGTCTCACCGCACGCTGCCGGGGACGATCGTAGGGGGAGGAGAGGCGGGCGGGAGCACCACCTCCGGGTCGGAGGGCGGAGGCGGGGGGCGCACGGAGGTGGTGGCGGGGGAGGTGATCACCGGCACGCGGCGGAGCACCTCCACCTGCGCCTCCGCCATGGAGCGGAGCATGGCGTCCAGCGTCTGCCCCTCGGCGAGCCCCCGCTGGAGCACCGCCACCTGCCCGGGGGCCGAGGACTTCACGGCGTCGATCACGGAGGAGAGCTCCCGCGCGGCGGTGGCGGAGTTCCACTCGCCCGGTCGGAGGGGGTCCTTGAGGTCGCGCACCTTCGCGGCGCGCGCGGCAACCTCCGCCGCGGTGGCGGCGGTGATGAAGGCGAGGGCCTCCCGGGCGGTGGTGTTCTTCACCCGCTCCCGGATGAGCCGGAGGAGGGGCGGGGTCGCGGCGAGGAGGAGGGTGGCGAGAGCGCCCGCGGCGACCTTCACCAAGATGTCGATGAGGGAGTTCAGCATAGGGGGCGAGACTACACCCCCGCGTGGGCGGGGATCGACCCTCCCCCTATTCGTCGTCCATCTCCTCCGGGTGCACCGGGCCGGAGCGCCGGGAGTTCTGCGGGGGCGCCTTCGCCGGAGCTCCCTGCGCGCCGTTCTCCGTCGGGGTCCCGTAGCGCGCCTGGAAGCGCCGGATGGCCGCGTTGATGCCGCTCACGGCGAGGGAGGTGAGTACGGCGACGAGGGCGGTGCTCACCACCCGGACGGCCATGTCCGCGATGGCGATGCCGAGGGGGGTGGTGACGGCGAGGGAGAGGATGACCCGCTCTCCGAGGAGGGGGTCCGCGATGTGGAACGGAGAGGGGTTGTGCATGGACCCGATGTGTACATCGGGAGGGGCAGGCTCCCCAAGCGCTCCGGGTGTTCAGCCCCGCCCGGCGACCGTGATGGTGGTGGGGTCGATGGCGGAGGGGCCGTCCGGGTAGGAGCTCCCCGTGGTGTCCGGGGCGCCGGAGCTCACCCAGGAGGTGGGGCCGGTGGGGGAGACGATGCGGAGGGCGAGCATGATGAACCTCCGGGGGGAGGCCGCCGTCGCCGCGCCCCGCACGGAGGCCGTGGAGCGGGGACGACGGGCCTCCCCGGAGGTGCTCCCGGCCCCGTAGGTGTTCGCGTCGGAGTCCGCCACGGGGGCCTCCTCAGACTACCGCCGCGGTGCCCGCGGGCCAGGGGAGCGCGATGTCACCCACCACCACCCGGTCATCCCCCGCCCCCGTGGGGTCGAACGTGTGCCCGGTGGCGCGGGAGTAACCGGCCCAGAGGAGCATCGTTGCGATCCCCTTCCACCAGCGGGCGGAGCTGTACTCCTGGAGGAACACCGGCGTGATGAGCTCGTCCCGGCCGTCGTACGGGTTCAGTCGGAGGTTGCGCGGGACCACCACGGAGGGCCACCCGCCGAGGGTGGGGGCCATGGTGCGGGACCACCCGGAGCCGGAGAGCCCGTATCGGTGCCACGAGAAGGGCGCCGTGGCCGCGTTCTGAGCGAGCCGGTCCATGGTGCCCACCCACGGGCCGCCGTTGCGATAGTCCGCGTGGAGCACCTCCACGGCGGTGTCCGATGCGTGCCCCGTGCACGGGTCGAGGAAGAGGAGCGTGCGCGCCTCCCCGGTGCCCCGGTTCCAGCACGCGAGCCAGAAGGCGGGGGAGGCATCGTCCGCCGCGCACGAACACCGGGCCATCCCGAGCGCATCGTCCGCGGGGAAGAGGGTGGCGGCCCCGGAGCCGTGGGTGTTGCCGATGGTGCCCCACATGTTCTGCCGGTCGGAGGCGGTGGCCCCCGTGTCCACCGTCGTCCCGTTCCCGTCCGTGTTGAGCCCGGCCTTGGCCCACGCCACCCACCAGGAGGAGTTGTCCCCGGCCCCGGCGGCGGAGCGTTGGAAGATGAGCGAGCCCGCGGAGCCGGGCGCGTTCACCGCCACCCATGAGGAGGCGAGATCCTCGAGCTTCGTCGCGTCGAAGCCCGTACCGCTCCCGGTGCGGGTGCTCCCGTCGCCGTAGGCATGGATCGACCATCCGGCGGTGACGAGGAGGGCGATGAGCTGGGCCACCGCGCGCGCGCCGTTGATGGGGGTCTGATTCACGCTGAACTGGAATGCCATCGCTGTGAGCTCCTCTCAGAACGTGTTGACGATGTGGAGGTGTGCTCCACGGAGGTTGAAGAAGTCCCCCACGAGCACCCCACCGGGAGCCCGCGCGCGCGCCTGCACCATGAGGAGCGCCGCGCCGGGGGGCATGGTCACCACCCCCATCCCGGAGTTCCACCCGGCTCCGTTGAAGCTCATCCCGGCGAGGACGGCGCTGTGCGTGAGGTCGTAGAGCCGGAGGTCCCCGTAGAGCCCGCTCCGGGTGGTCTGCCCGATCGCGGTGAAGGAGACGGTGGTGGTGTCCGCGCCGGGGATCTCGTGCGCGGAGGGGGTGAGGGAGTACGCCCCCACGTCGAACCACGGGTCCCCGTCCTGGGGTTCGAGGTCGCCGCCGACGATGGGGAGGGCGATCACCTCCGGGAAGAAGGTGCCGGGGGGGATGCCGCCGCCTCCACCACCGCCCGCGCCGGGCCGGAACTCGATCTGCCCGTCCGGGCCGGTGACGGCCACCAGGGTCTGC
>CAZMXB010000488.1:340-3299 GCA_964569855.1 uncultured Rhodoferax sp. | reverse complement strand
GTATGAACCAAGTCCAAAGCTATGGCTCAGAGAGCCCCAGCGCTTGAAGCAACTAGCAGCACCGGGAATTCATTTAACCCGAGAAAACCTAGTGGCTGGACTGTTGGCGAATGCGTTACACGCCTGTGTAAGAGTCATGGATATTGGCGATGCGACGCTTCGACAGATTGAAATTAGGATTGCACACCCGGTATGGCCATCCGACGTTGCGGTCGAAGCCAATGCTGCAATCGCTCGCATTTCGGCTCAGGCACAGCGAATGGTCTTCGACCGGGAATGGGCCACCATTACAGTAGCGCAACTTGAGGCGCATACGCGCACGCCCGGCACGGCAACTCAATCTCGCGTGGATGTGGTCGAACCAGTCGCTGCAGCGGTGGAGTTGCTGCCATCTGCAGAGAATGTGAGGAGGGTGTGTGCGGTTATTGACGTTGGCGCTGGCACCACTGACATTGGACTGTTTCAGGCGGTTGCGCCGGATTCAGCGTCGACAGCGCGCGGAAAGCTTTACCCGCTGGGTGAACCGGTCAGCGTTTTCAAGGCTGGGAATGCCGTTGACGATATTGTTTTGAACGTACTACAGACGAAAGTCAAGCGAGCTGATCCAACAGCAATTCAAGAAGTAAAAGCACGGATACGGCAGGTCAAGGAAACACTTTTCCAAGATGGTTTTATTCAGGAGCTTGGCGTGCGAGTGAATCTGGACGATGTCCAAAACCATACTGATGCGAAGTCGATGGCCAGAGATATTCGGGCTGCTTTGGAAGCGGTTGTGCAGAAAAACAGCCACACCATCTTGGGCTACATGAACGCACTAACGCACTCCGTACGTGAAGTGGAAATTGTGATGGCTGGTGGTGGTGCGACTATTGACTTCATTCGCACTGCTGTGGGTAGACCCTTTTCACTGGATCAAAGGCATTTGCAGGCCACCATTACAGAGACTGTTGCTGATGACGAACTCAATTTGTTTGGTGCCGGACGTGAGCGAATGGCCGTCGCACTGGGTGGCGCACGCTCTGAATATGACGATCTTATCCATGAACAAATTCCACTGAAGCGCATTTCGCGTGGACCCCTTTGATGCGGTCGGATGCTTTGAAACTTCCAAGGAAACAAATTGAATAATTTCCCGATGAAACATGTGTCGGTTCGAGTGCCTTGGCATGATGCAGGCTGGGCTGGCGTTGTGTGCAATGCGCCCCAACTGAATGGGGCTTGCGCGAAGCTCAAAGGTATCGCCGCGGCAAAGACTGATTCCCAGGAGGTCAAGTTTCATGGTCGTCGGCTCGATGAAATGGACGTATCAGACTGGCCTGCCTGTGTCCATGAGCGGGGGATGTTCATGGCACCGATGGAATTGGACCATATTAAACGCCACGCCCTGGCGAGCCAGATGCCAAAGGTATATGGGCATTTTCGCCCTACGACGCAGCGATACCCGGCATTTTCAGCAGGCATAGTTCCGTTCCTCTGGCTAATGAAGGAAAACTTGGGCTATTACGCCGATGCTCTGGACCTGGATTGTGAAGCGGATAGGGAACCTGACTTAAATTACGCCTCAAATTGGGTGCACGAATCTACGAATCAAACGGCACTGTTGGAGGCATTCGCAGGTCACCTGCGAACGGATGATTCCCTGAGTCTTTTCTACGCCAAGCATGTTCCATTTGTTGAAGGGACCAGCCGCATATTGATGGGGGTTGGTCGCATTAAGAAAATCGGCAAACTCATCGAATACAAGCGGGAGGGTGAAGGGCCGGCCGGCATGGTCTGGGAGCGGCCTATTCAACATTCGATCCGACCCGATGGGCAAGATGGTTTTTTGATGCCGTACGCTGAATTGCTTCAACGCTCACAGCAAGAAGCCTCAATTGACATGGAGCGCTTTGTTGCCAAAGCACCCGAAGAGCATTGGAACGAGTTTTCATACGGCAGTGAGCTGGTCACGCACGACGGGGCAATTGCAGCACTCCTTTCCGTCGAATCAGTGTTGCTGCGGATGCAGGACGAGCTTGGTATTGCAACGGAGTGGCAACGGGGTTGGGTACACGTTGAATTGATAAGGCTGTGGAAGGTCCGCGGTCCATTTCCGGGTTTGGGAGCCGTTTTGACCGCTTTCGGCTTGTCTCGTGGAATCTTTGTCGCTCACGCGCTGCAGGAAAAGGCAGGTGACAACGCCGATCCATGGCCTTTAGTGGATTCCGCCTTCCGTGATCCAAAGGTGGCGTTGCCACAGCAATTGCACTCGGACATTAAGACACTGAGCCCAACGTGGAAAGGCTTGCCAAATGAGCGAAGGCAATTCCTGAAGTTGATTAGTCGCTTTGAGCTGACTGTAGAACAGGCAGCAGCACTGTATGAGCAGGGTTCGCGTCAGAAACATGGGTGGTCCGGTACAGACAGGGAAATACTGGAGAACCCATATCGCATTTACGAAGTCAGCAGACATGATCCGCTCGGCATCAAGCTCTTGGCGATTGATCGGGGCGTATTTCCTGAAGATGAAGTCCGGCTAAAGCATCCATTGGATGAGCCATCGAAATTGGACTCGGCAGTAGACCTAAGACGCATTCGGGCGTTTGCGCTGGGAGCGTTAGAGCGAGCTGCGCTATCCGGACACACGCTGCTATCTCGGGACGGGGTTGTTGAGGCAGTAAGAGAGCTTCCAATCAGACCCGCATGCAATGTTACGGGAGATATGTTGTCCGCCAGGCTGCCAGAAATGGGACCGGAAATCGCCTCTGTGGTGATGAATTCAGGTTTGGGGTTGCAATTGGAGCGATACCACGAAATCGGTAAATTGGTTCGCCTCCAAGTTTTGCGCCGAGTAGAGGCAAAGCGGCATGAGGTTGCGGTGAACTGGCAAAAGGCAGTACAAGAAAAACTGGGTGCTCCACTAGATGCCGAGGATGAGCGTGCACATCAAGAGAAGGTGGCGGCACTTGCAGAACTTGCA
>CAZMXB010000488.1:0-330 GCA_964569855.1 uncultured Rhodoferax sp. | reverse complement strand
TCCCGTCCTGGGAATACTGTGTGCGCAGCCAGTTATTTCGGGCGACGCTATTTTGATGCTCGCACCAACTGGGAAAGCACGCGTCCGGATGCAAGAACTTGCAGTTGGCGATGGCGCCAGGGCGTTGACTATCGCACAGTTTTTGAACCAACATGGTCGGTACGATGGCAAGTCCGGTCGGTATGTGCTGAGTGACCGACCCAAAGCGAGTGGATTCGGTACCGTCATCGTTGATGAATCGTCCATGTTGACTGAAGACATGCTGGGCGCTCTGCTGGATGCATTGCAGGGCGTCAAACGATTCATTTTTGTGGGAGATCCAGCCCAGTT
>CAZMXB010000487.1:0-3306 GCA_964569855.1 uncultured Rhodoferax sp. | reverse complement strand
GGAACTTCGACATGCCCGGCGCGGAAGAGTTGGCGGAAAGGCTCAAGTTGTTCCTTCCGCCGAACATTGCGCAGGCAGAGGGCGAGGAAGGGCAGCAGATTCCACCGCAGATTCAGGCCGCGATGCAGCAGATCGAGCAGGCCAATCAGATGCTCGACCAGAAGGCGCAGGCGTTGCAGGAAATGAAGGCGCAGCTAGACCAGGAGGGCGGGTCGGTTGCGGCGGACAAGGCGGAATTGCAAATGGCTTACGAGCGCCTGCAAGCCGAGACGCGCGAGCTTGCGCTACACAAACAGCTTGCGATCAAAGATATCCAGTTGCAGCGGGCGAAGCTCCAAGCCTCCGCCGACGCTGCGAAAGCCGAAATAGAAGAGTTGCTAGAGCCTGAGCAGGCTCACGAACAGGAGCCCGCCTATGGGATCGAGACGTACCTATAAAGTGGTCGGGCATCAGCGCATTTCTGCACTTAATGCGTCAATGTCCTTGACCGTGCCAACGGTAGACGCGCAAGGCAACGCAGCGAAACCAAACTCTGTCGGGATGTTGTTAGTTGCCGGGGCGACTCCATTCTATTACGACGTGGATTTGAACAAAATTCGCCTGATTGATGCCACGGCTAGCGCACTTTCTAACGTGCTTTATGTTGAAGATGTCGGGGTTATCTAATGAGTATCTCTCAAAAAATCAGGGATTCAATCGCACTGCTTTCCGGTTGTATCTACGAAGATTCGTCTAGTGGTGGCGGCGAGATTGTCAAGGGGTCGGGCGGCGCAATGTATGTCGCCGATCAAGCGATACATCCAGGGGACGATACGGCGCTAGACCGCTCATGGGGAGGGGGGAAATGCCTGTCAACAACGGTGTTGACGGCTGACGCGCTTGTTAAAAATGGAGGCGGGGTTTTGTGTGGGTACGTGGTTCATGTCGCAACAGCCGGGGGCGTCATAGAGATTCGCGACTCGACAACGGCGGGCGGTGGAACGGTGCGAATTACCATCCCGGCCGCGACAGCCGTTGGCGAACATGTGTTCTCCCAGGCGATCACGTGCAGCAGCGGGATTTATCTTGATTTCACCGGCACCGGTAGCGTGTCTGTGCTGTACGTATGAGCCTGACGGTTTCCAATGGGTTGTTGTACTTAGACGGGCAAGTTTGCCGAGAAGTTGGACTTAATGGCGCCCGAATTTTCTGGAGGCTTTTGTACAACAGTTCGGACACGGAATGGCAACAAAACCTTTTATCCGCGAGGCAAAGCGGTTACAAGGTGGTTAGAGTGTTCGTGCATATCGATAACCCTGCCGCAGTTGGAGGGTTGAACACTTACGGCACGGCGACCGGGTTTAGTGCTGCGTTTTACGTATTGATGGACGCTTTCGTTGCATATGCCGCAAGCATTGGATTGCAGTTGATCCCGTGCCTTTTCCCGCTATATACGACAGTGCCAACATATAAAGGCGAAACGGCCAACGCGCTTGCGAACTCGGCTAGTGCATCGCGCGCTTACTTGCGTTCGTCTGTAACTGAGTTTGTAACCAGATACAACGCATCACCCGCAATTGCTGCGTGGCAATTTACAAACGAATGGAGTAATTATTCATTGCTTGGCGTTGTCCCGTCTGGTGCAGACTCTGTGCTTGATGTGATAACGCAAGACGCCCTGATTGATTCGCTGCGCGATATGGCGCAAGCGGTGCGTGCCGTTGACAGTGCTCGCGCCATTCTTTCCGGGAACGGCGGCTGCTGGTACAGCACAACGGCCAATCTGTACGGGCTCGAAGGCTTTGCGCAACTGATGTTCGCCATGAACCCTGACCCGATTGATACGGTTAGCGCGCACGTATATTCGTCGCCAGATACGGGCGTGTGGAACAGGATGGGTTTCGAGCCGCTCGCAACGATTGTGGGCGAAATGAAACGCTGCGCAAAACCTTTTGTGCTCGGTGAGACAGGGGTTCCAGAAAGCCTCCAAACACTTGACCGAGACAAGCAACTACTGACGGATTTGCTAGAAAGCGATGGCGCGCCACAGTTAACTTTAATGTACAACTGGTATAAGCCCGAATCGACCAGCCCATCGTCCAATACATCGTATGATTACTATGTGTCTGGAAATAGAGCGTATTGGAACGAGCTAGTAAACCGCGCTCGGGGCGGGGCCGGCTATTCTTCCGCGTACTCTGGTGAAGTGGCCCCAACGCAGTGGGCAAGTTTCTTTGGGGCACAGGCTTGCACAGTGCCCATGCCGGCACTCGGCGCCGTATTTTCCGTGTCATTTTGGGCGCGCTGGGCAAATACAAGCGCGTTATCGACCACAACGCGCATGCTCTCGGCAACAACTGACGAGACAAACAACGGCTTTACCATTCAGCAGCGGTCCTCCCCGAGTTCCAACGCCGGAGAACCGTTTTTGTCGATTTACAATGGCAGCGCGCAATCTGCCGCCAATCGGTCCGCGCCGCTTAGTCATAACAAGTGGCAGCACTACACGTACGTATGGCGGTACTACGCAACAACTTTCACAGCATCAACATCAACTGATCTGTTGACGCTAGGCGCTGCATTGCCGCTTATTTCAGTTGGCGACATGGTATCGGTGTCGAGTACCGGAACTTTGCCGACGTTTAATGGCTCGACGATGGGGACGTCGACTAATTACTTTTTGATCCCGACAAGTCCAACGACTTGTTACGTGGCGACGAGTCAAAGTGACGCAATTTTAAAGGTGGCCGGGGATTTTACAAACGCCGGGAGCGGCACACATACCGTAACCTGCCGATTTGTTGAGGTGTATTACAACGGGCTAAAAGTAAGGTCTCCGCAGGCGACTTCATTTACTGGAGCATATGTGGCCCCAGGAGGCGGAAACCTCGTGATTGGCGCGGACCGTACAGCGGCAGCGAACTTCTGGTACGGCCAAATGGCAAAGGTGCGCTTTTGGGCGCGAGGGCTGTCGGAGTTGGAAGTGTGGCAGGAATATACCGGCAAAACCCCTGATGGGGCGGCCAGTTACTTAGTCGACGGGTTTAGCGGCCTGACAACCGTTGGCGCCCCGACTTGGACAAATAGCTCACCACGGGCACAGGTTGCCCGACCCACCGTTGCCCGCGCCGTGGGTAAGCGGGGGGTGCAAAGGGTGCCGGTGCTGGGAGTTTAACCCTACCCGTGGGGCTTCACGGGGCTATGCCGCGTCGAACGACGCCGCAATCCTTCTAGGACACTAGATGACCACCGAAGTCGAAACATCGGCCGCACCGGCCGAGGGCGAAGTGTTGCCCGAAGAAGTGCAAACGGTCGCGCAGGATGTGG
>CAZMXB010000486.1:0-3315 GCA_964569855.1 uncultured Rhodoferax sp. | reverse complement strand
CGGGTTTCTAAGTAGTCGGTAGCGGCGGTAGCCGTTGTTCCGGTCTGGGGCATGGGTGTCTCCCGTGTGTAGTGAACGGGCATTCTAGGGAACAAGGGCCTCGCTCAGCATGCTGGGTAAGTGATCGATTGCCAGACCCCTATCTAATTGATAGCGGCTTGTGCAGTGTTTACGAGGGCTAGCGCCTCATTTGAGGCATAGTCATTTGGGGGCGCAAGCGTTGGCTGTGGCGACTTCCTAAAACGTCATGCCATTCCCGCTGCGTCAGATCTGGCTTCGGAAGTGGTCTCCAGCCCTGAAGGATGGGCGAATTCACTTCGAACGGCATTGCAGTAATTTATCTACTGTCCACAGGCGGTTGGCGACCCACAGGGCACTGGTGCTGAGCGCCAGCAGAACGGCGACACTGTCCCAGCCCAAAGTAAAAAGTGGCGGCGATAGTGGCGTCGCTGACCATGCGCCGGTCAAGTACACGACGGTCAGACCACCAACACCCCAGACTGCGACCAAGGCACCTTGCAACATCGGTTGCAGGGTACTGCGCATCAGCGTAGCGACCGAAATTGCAAAGATCAATTGCACCGGCAAAACGCAGAAATTAGAAAGGTAGCCGAGCACCCTTGCCCACGAAACGTCCAAGAAGCCCCATCCCACCGCGATGCCAACGGTGGCGATCAACAACAACCCCCACGCCCACAGTGTGGCGGTACTGACGGCAATGTGCCATGCCAATCGCCCCCGATGCAGGCCCGCCGGTGCCAGCAGCATGCGCCAGTGCAAGTCTTTGCATACCAACATCGATGCAGTAAACAGCGTGACGAATCCAAGTATCCAAAGCTGCGCCCACCCCACCCCGTCTCCCCATTTTTGGCCAAACCAGTTCGGGTTCATTAGCACCAAGGGGAGCAAGGAAACGACATGCCAAGCCGCTCGTTGTGTCCGACCGGAAACGGCTAGTGCATGGTGTGTCGAAAGGGACAATGGGACGTAGCGCAACACATGTTTTCTTAACCGCTCCCACAGGCTCGCGGATGGCATTGAACTGACCCAGCGGGCCTTGGGCATACGCTCAAGCCATCGGCGCCACAGTACCAAGGTCAGCAGTGGCCAACCCACACCCAGACAAACCAGGACGACGGTGGGCCAGGTATTGACCCATTGCAATGCCCCCGAAAAACCAAGTTTTCCAGTGGCCAAGCCAAACAAAAATCCAATCAGTAGTACCCAACGCCAATAGCGTGGAACCAAGCCCCGAGTCGCCAGCACGTTCGCCGCAATGGTCACCATCACCACAGAAATCAATGCGGCGCCGGTCAGCCAGTGCCAGGGACCAGGCCCGGTCCATGACACAGTTGCGACAGCCAGCACTAACAAAGCCCACAGTTTCATCGCATCCGTCATGCCACGCCGCAATCGTTGGCGCCACAGTTGCGTTGGCACTTGTCGTTCACCCAGCACCTTGATCCAAGTCGCCAGGGAATCGGCCCATGCGCTGGCCAGCAATGCGGCCAGGCCACAAGCGGGCACCATGAAGAACAACGCCACGGGTGCGATATCGTGCGGAGCCGACGTCGGCAAAAAATGGCGCAATGGCACAAGGACCAACCACAACAAACCCAGTGCCCAAGTCGCAACCACCAGCAGGTTCATGCCAGGCGTGCCTCTCACTCCACCCAAAGCATCTGTCGTGGTCATGCGTTGAGCTCAAGAAACAGTTCATCAAGCAACAGCGTGCGCCCGACGCCCTCCCACGCCGGGTCCAGTCGGGTGTCCACCACCCGGTAGCCGGATTGGCGATTGGTCCACACGACAGATCGCTCGGGCCACATTGCCGATCGCGCGGCCCGTTGACCGCTCTGTTGTGCTGCAACCGGCGGCACCAGTCGCAGATGCTCCTGCATCGCGTCCCACGCATCAAAGAGTTGCAATCGCCCTTCACGGATAAATGCCACATGGGTGACCACGCGTTCCAGGTCAGCGAGCAAATGGCTGGAAATCAGCACCGTGCGTTCGCGGGTCGGCGCGCTCGGGTTGTTATCGGCCCGCAGCGGGCTGGCAAACAAGGCGCGCATAAACTCGCGTCGGCTCAGCGGGTCCAGGCTGGAGACCGGCTCATCCAGCAGCAGCAAGTCGGGGTCATGCGCCATGGCCAGCACCACGGACAATTTCTGTTGGTCGCCGCCCGACAAATTGCGCACCGAGCCGCCCATCGGCAGGTCCAACTGCACCGCCAACGCCAGGGCACGTGTTTCGTCCCAGCGTGGGTACGCGCTGCCTATGGTTTTGAGCATCTCGAACACCTCCATCCACTCAAACAGATCGGGCGTCTGGGCGACATAACCCAGCCGTTCACGCACTGCGTCCGTCAGGTGGGATGAGGGGCAACCCAGCAATTGCGAACTCCCGCCGCTGGGCTCTACCAGTCCGGCCAGGCAACGCAGCAGCGTGGACTTGCCGGCCCCGTTTCGCCCCACGAGACCCACCACGGACCCCGCCGACAGCGACAGGGAGATGTCTTTCAGGATGGTGACGCCGTCGCGTTGCACGGTCAGACCTTGGGCGCTGACGGCGAGTTGTGTATCCAAAGCGGTTTCGAAGGTCATGGCATAGCAAAAGGGATGGATTAAAGAGAGTCTTCAGCGCTGGGGGGCGATGCGTCATGCAGGGCTTGCTCAAACGCTTTGATCGCCACTTCGTTGTCAATTCCCAGTTGAAGGGTGATCTGGGCAGCTTGGACCAAGGCAGGCCTCAACAAAGCCACGGTGTCGCTCGCACCACGGGCCTCCGCAGCTTGCGATGCGACGACCATTCCTACGCCACGGCGACGCTCCAAAATGCCTTGCGCTTCAAGAAGGCTATAGGCCTTGCTGACGGTCATGGGATTGATGGCGTGCTGGAGCGCCACGGCACGAACCGACGGCAAATCCGCTCCCTGCGCCAACTGCCCGCTGGCAACCAGGCGCTGGACCTGTTCGACGATCTGTCGATAGATCGGCGTTGTGGCGGTGGGCAAGATATCGAAGTTCATTGCGCATTAGTGTATCACTACAATAATACACAAATCTCTATCCACCAGTTTTGCGACTTGCCCCTACCGGCAGGACAGGCCACCCCACACGACAGCGATTCACTATCAAATATATAGCGGTTCACGCAAGTAACACGAGGGCTACATGGCATTTTCTCTTGAGAAAGCATGGCAAAATTGCCCCATGATCAAACTTTTCGGCATCCCCAACTGCGACACTGTAAAAAAAGCTCGCACCTGGCTGACAGACCATGGCGTGGACTACACCTTCCACGATTTCAAGAAAC
>CAZMXB010000485.1:1842-3323 GCA_964569855.1 uncultured Rhodoferax sp. | reverse complement strand
ACACCGCCAACATCGGCAATCTCAAGCCCGGCGTCTATGTAATGTTCGCCAAGCCCTCGGGCGGCCCGGCAGCCGCGCCCGCCAGCGACGACGGCGATTCCTACGACGACGGCTCGACGCGCGCGACGCTTGAAAAGACGCCGCCTGGGACATTGATGCCGGACACAAACGAGATAGCCGTCGAGACAGCGCCGAGGGGGGCGTCAAAATATCCATGATCGAGCGCGCCTGTTCCCGCCGCGATGGCCACAGCGTCAGGAGTCGTCGCAGGCGCGGTCAGCGCCCAATAATGACGCGCCGCAATGTTCGCCGTGTAGGTCCCCTCGCCTGTGATGGGATCAAGATTCAGTGGTCCCATCAGCACGGGCCCTGCCAAGCCGCCGCCGCGCGAAAGCGCCCGCGTCAGCGCCCGCGTGGCCGCCAGCGTGACCGCGCGGGCCATCAGGCGGGCTCGGCGCTGGCCGACACCGTGGCGCCCGTGGCGCCCGACAGCGTCGCGCGAATCTTGCAGCCCGGCAGGATGAACTCGCCGGCCCCGGTCGCCGTCAGGCTGACATAGGTGTCGCCGGTTCGGTCGACCGCAACCCATGTCGTGCCCTCGTCGGGGCTCCACTCGAGCTTGCACGTCCCGCCGCCGAACGTCCCCCACGAGGCGAAGACGCCGCGGCCGCCGAACCAGGCCAGAGCCTCGCCGGAGCCGTTCGCCGCTTGTGCTGTCAAAAGTCGCATTGTCCGCTCCTGTCAGGCGTCATATCATACATTCACGGCGAGAACAGCGCCGCCAGACGGCGCTTGCGTTCCGCGTCGCGCGCCGCCGCCTCCTGCTGATAATTGACGGTCGGTTCGTCGGCCTGCTGCATCTGCGGCATCGCGGCCGCGTACATGGCGGCGAGCCCCTTGGCCTGCGGCGCGTCAGGCGTCATCTGAATGCCCGGCGTGACCGGCTGCGCCGCGCCGGCCTGCGCCATCACCGGCAGCGTCTTGCTCGGCGTGACGACGTTGCCGCCCGCGCCGCCATACATCGACGACAGCGACCGGTAGCCAAGCAGCGTCTTCGGGTTCATGGTCGTGTAGCCGACCGCGTCGTCCTGATTGCCGCCAAGAATGCGGATGCGGCCGTTGGGGAGCTGGCTGTCGAAGAAGCCGACATGGCCGAGCGTCCCGTTCGGCGAGCCGCGCCAGAACACAGCCAGATCGCCCTTTTGCGGGGTCGACGTCGGCGCGCCGACGTTGAGCAGCGACCGCGCCATGTTCGAGCCGGAATCGGGCAGGCCCGCCTGCTTCAGCGACGAATTGACGAACGCCGCGCACCAGGCGAGCTGTTGCGGGTCGAGGTTCTGCCCGCCCGTGCGCAGGAAGTCCGTCAGGACGTTGTTGGCATTCGAGGCGCAGATGAGTTTGTGAACCGGCAGGCCCATGCACTTGGCGTAGAAGCCCGCGAGGATGTCGCCGAAGTTGCCCGCCGGCACGGTGAAGTCGAT
>CAZMXB010000485.1:0-1832 GCA_964569855.1 uncultured Rhodoferax sp. | reverse complement strand
CACCGCGCGCCCCCCATGACCTTCGTCTTGACCTCGTCGTCATCCGACGGCGTCGTCAGCATCCGCGTCAGCGTCGACGCCTCGTTGCCCATGAACCCCTTCGCCTTCTGCGCCAGCGCGGCGCGATTGGCGGGGTTGTTCTGGCGCAGCAGCATCTCGGCGAAGTCGGGGTCGAGCAACGCCTTGTCGATGGCCGTCTCGACGCCCTTGATCTGCGACGTTTTCGTCGCCTTGCGCGCCATGATGCCGAGCACGTTGATGATCGCGAAGGCCGGCGAGACGACGCCGCGCTCGACCGCAAAGACGCGAGACGCCAGCGTCTCGCCGGACGGCAGGAAGCCGCTCTGCAAGCCCTGCGGCGTGCCGGACGAGTTGGGCGCCTTGGCGGCGTTGCGCACGTCGACGTTCTCGACCGCCTTGGCGATCTCCTTGACGCGCGCCAGGTGCTCCGGGTCGTCACGGTAGAGCCGCGCGGCGACGTCGGCGTGCTCATCGAGGAACTTCGTGATCTTGCGCGGCATCCACGGCTGCACGCCGTCAAGGCTGGCCGTCGTCTCGCCGGCTCGGCGCGACTGCGACTCCATCAGCTTCCAGAACGCCGTGCGCGCGCCGTTGACGGCGTCGGGGTCGTTGCGCGCGAAGTTCAGCAGTTCGTCGGCGGCCGCGCCGGGGTTCTTGGCGCTCATCACTTCCTGCATCGCGCGCGACGCCTGCGAATCGCTGAATTGCAGGTACTTGCCGACCGTGCCGGAGCCGGGCGTCTGCGGCGTTCCGAGCGTGCGCTCGAGGTCCTTCGCGCTCTGCGCGGCAGACGCTTCGACGCCGCGCGCTTTCGCGGCGGCCCTCAATTCGTCGCCAAGACCGGGGAAGCGGCCGACCTGCTCGCTGTAGTCCTGCAGGAACCGCTCGACTTTCGGCGCGGACGACAGATCGGCGTTCGACAGGATTTCCTCACGCAGCGCGCCGCGCACGGCCGGCGTGTCGGCCTGCGCGAACAGGCGGTCCATGTTGGACGGCGGAATGAAGGAGCGGCCGACGTTCGCGTCGCTCACGCGCGGCTGGCCGCCGGGGTATTGCGACAGCGCCTTAGCGACCGGGTCGCCCGTGCGCCCGAACGCTTCGGCTTCGGCGTGCTTCGCCGCCCGCGCCGCCTCCCATGCGGTGCGCTGCTCCGGCGTCATCGCGCCGAAGATGTACTGCTCGGTGCGATCGGCGAGGCCGCGCAGGACGCGCGCGGCGTTGCGGCCGCCGTTCTCGGCGTTCGGACCAAGCGCGGCGCGCTCCATGTCCAGCAATTGCGAGCGCAGGGACGTCGCCTCGCGAAGGTCCATCGGGGCCGGCGGCGCGCCACCTTCCGCCGCGCGTCCGAGTTGCGCCACGCGGTCGATGAGGCCTTGCGGAACGAGCGTGCGCTCGGCCTGCGTCAGGCTGGCGACGCCGTCGTCGAGCGCCGTGGCGAGCGGCGCCGGGTCGACCATCGTGCCGTCGACGTTGGCCCGCTCGTAGGCGGCGCGCGACCGGTCCAGGGTCGTCTCAGACATCGCGGCGCATCCCTGGCAGCGGCTTCGCGCGCCTGCGTCGCGCGGCCAAGCTGAATGTTGCGCTCGTCGTCAAGCACCGCGCGCGTCACGCCGGGGTTGCCGTTCGGCTTGACTTCGGACAGGGCCGAGTCGACGGCCGCCGTGTTGGCGTTGCGGCGCGTCGCGAACATGCCGGAGTTCGATCCGCCCTGACGGCTATATTCGAGCGCGGCCAGATTGGCATTGCCGATGCGGTCGGCCAGGCTTTCGACGAAGCCCGGCACGGTGTCGGAGGCGCGACGGCCAGCCGCG
>CAZMXB010000484.1:0-3325 GCA_964569855.1 uncultured Rhodoferax sp. | reverse complement strand
GATGAAGATGTCGTTTGTATTTTTAAGGATAAGCAATGACTGACGAAAACAAAACTGAACAAGTCGCCCCTGAAGAAAAGACAGAGGCTCCTCAACTAACTGAAATTGAGCAACGTGCCCTGGAAATGGGTTGGCGTCCTAAAGAAGAGTTTGCTGGTAATGAAGATGATTTCATTGATGCAAAAGAGTTTGTTCGTCGTAAACCTCTCTTCGATAAAATTGAATCTCAGTCAAAGGAAATCAAGAATGTTCGTAAGGCTGTTGAAGCTCTTAAAGAACATTATTCAGCCCGAGAAGCTGCAGCAGTACAAACTGCCCTAAGTAAGCTAAAAGAAGCCCGCCAAGAGGCAATTTCAAATGCCGATGGTGCTGCCTTCGACCAGATTGATACTGAAATCAAACGGGTTGAAAAGGAAGCAGATCGACTACAAAAGCTCGACGCAGAACAACCACAAGAACCCGATCTTCATCCAGACTTCGTTGCTTGGTCCAAGCGCAATAGCTGGTATAGCGATGTTGGTTACATGCGTAAATGGGCAGATGACTATGGTATTGAACTAGCACGACAGGGTGTTGCCCCGTCTGAAGTACTCAAGAAAGTAGAAACTGCTGTAAAGAAAGAATTCGCACATAAATTTACTAACCCTAACAAAGCAGGTGCTCCTGACGTTGAAGCTGGTGGTCGTAGCTCGGGTGGTAAAAGTGCAGACAAATTCGAACTGACTCCTCAAGAGGAGAAGGTTATGAAGACATTGGTTAGTACCAAAGTGATGACCAAAGAAGACTACATTGCGCAGGTAAAAGCCATGCGTAATGCCAAGTAACTAGAAAGGGATTAAAATGGCTCGACAATCAACTCCCCAAGAGGCTAGTGCCCGCCCCCGTCGTACTCCAGTTGCTAAACGCAATCGCCTTGAAATTAAAAACAAGGAAGCTGGGTACTTCTACCGGATCGTCAATGACGTAGATGACAAGGTTTCGCTCCTAGCGGAACAAGGTTATGAAATTGTTCCTGATGCCAAAGTTGGCGCAACAGGCAGTCGTCGTGTTGACAATCCATCAGCACTCGGTTCAGCATCTTCTATTTCTGTTGGTCAAAACACTAAGGCTGTCGTCATGCGTATTAAAGACGACTGGTACAAAGAAGACCAAGCTGGTAAACAGCAAACAGTCGATGATTCAGAACAAACCATGAAAAACCCAACTGCAGACTACGGCTCGATTCGTCGAGAAGTTAAGTACTCAGAGGGTTAAATTAGTGGCAAGCCGGGTGCATCTTTCTTAATTTTAATTGAAAGGATCTGGCTATGGCCAATACTTCTCGTATTAATGGCTTCACAGTAATCGGCACTAATGGTGGCGGAAACAACGGTAAGGTGTCTCTTTATTATGTCGCGTCAGCGGCTGATGAAATCCTCCGTGGCGACGTTATTAAGCTTGGCGGTACTGCAGACGCTAACGGCATTCCTACTGCCGACCTATGCGGCGCTGCTGATGTTCCTATCGGTATTTGCGTCGGTATTCTCCCTAACAAGTTTGACCCCGTTGGTAACATGACCACTGGTTCTCTCATTCTTGATATCCCTGCTGCTGCACAAATTGCTGCGTCAGGTGCTGGTTACATTCTTGTAGCTGATGACCCACATATCGAAATGGAAGTGGAAGCTTCTAACGGCACTCCTGCTGTTACCGATATTGGTTTGAATGCTTCACATGCAAACGGTGCCCGTACTGCTGCAACTTCAACTTCTCCTGCTTACCTAGACTTTGGTACAGAGGCTGTGTCCTCTGCTCTAAACTTCCAGATTCTTGGTATGATTCGGCGAGTTGACAACGAGATGGGTGCTAGTGTTCGCCTCCGCGTTCGCTTCAACCGTCATCAGTACAACAGCGTCGGTACAACCGGCATCTAATAGGGGGATAGCATGAGTGTAATCAATAGTTCCAGTTTTGCTAAAGCCCTATGGCCTGGTGTTAACACTTGGTACGGCGAGGCATACAATCAGTATCCCGTGGAATGGGATAAGCTCTTTGAAAAGAGCACTTCACGTAAGGCATTCGAAGAGGATGTCGGTACTTCACACTTCGGTCTGGCAGTAGCTAAGTCTGAAGGTTCTCCAGTTACTTATGACGCTGCTCGTCAAGGCTTCACTAGCCGCTACCAGCACGTTGTGTACGCACTGGGTTTCATCATCACTCGTGAAGCGTTTGATGACGACCAGTACGATGTAGTTGGTAAACTGAAGGCCCAGTCGCTTGCTTTCTCTATGCGTCAAACCAAAGAGATTGTTGCGGCCAACATCTTCAACCGCGCTTTCAGCACTAGCTACCTTGGTGGCGACGGTGCTTCTCTTATCGCTTCTGCTGGTGGTGGTGGCTCAGCCTCTCACCCCAACGTTGCTGGTGGTACTTACACCAACGGTGTAGCCACTGCAATCGACCTTTCAGAAGCCGCTCTAGAACAAGCTTGTATCGACATTGCTGACTTCAAGAACGACCGTGGTCTCAAGATCGCAGTTCGCCCTCGCAAGCTAGTGATTCCGAAGGAGCTGATGTTCGAAGCTCATCGTATCCTGAAGACCGATGGTCAAGTTTACAGTGCTGATAACACTCTAAACGCCATCAAGACTATGGGTATGATTCCTGAGGTTGTGGTCAACCACTATCTCACTGATACCGATGCTTGGTTCATCCTAACCGATGTCAAGAACGGTCTCAAGTACTTCGAACGCAATGGTGACGAGTTCACTATGGACGAAGATTGGGATACCGAAAACGCTAAGTATAAGGCTCGTGCTCGTTACAGCTTCGGCTGGACCGATCCACGCGGCATCTACGCTAGCCCAGGTGTCTAAAGGTTTGGGGAGGGGTTTCGGCCCTTCCCCTTTCTTTCTAGGGAAATATTCTTACTAACTGCCCTAGCAGACGATATACAGATAGTAAGATTTGTCGTATATGACTAAAGGAATTTAAAATGGCACGTACTACTTTTGACGGTCCTATTCGCATCCGCCGTGGTGCTACAGTAACGCAGGCTACTAACCGCTCTACTGGTGTTACTATTAATGCCCCTGCTGGGCAAATTACAATGAATGCTGCTTCTCTTGCCGCTGGCGCTGAAGCTACTTTCACTGTTACCAATTCTTATTGTAATGTGGCTTCTGTCCCTGTTGTTGCTCTACAAGCTGTCGGTACTGGTCTACCGCAGGTTTATGTAAGCGCTGTGGCTAACGGTTCATTCAATATCACTATGACCAACCTAGATGCTGCTACCGCAGACACTACGGCTGATGTCATTAACTTCATCGTATTCAACGGTTCTAAC
>CAZMXB010000483.1:2089-3332 GCA_964569855.1 uncultured Rhodoferax sp. | reverse complement strand
ACTGTCGGTAGAATTCAATCATTTGCCGAGTTCGGAATTAGGGAGGAGCTCCATTAAGGCGTGGAGCGAGGATTCGATCTGCGAGCGCTGGTCAGTCTCAATTCTTTGTTGCCGCAATATATTTTCCGCTATGTGTGCGAACATCAATCTCAAGTCCTCGCAATAGATGGAGGGATTATTAAAGCCCTTCTCGTTCGAAAAGCGAGTAGGGTAATAACCACCATTACACCATCTCTTAATTGGACATTTCATACAGGTATCGCAAAGCTTGTTTTCTGAACGGGCAACCATAAAGGGGTGCATAGAAACTTCGTCTATGGAAGCACCCTCCAAAGTTAGGTCAAATTCGCGCCCCTCTCTACCAGCAACTTTGAGGGTGTCCAAACCCTCGTAAGTCCCGTCCGTTGCGACTACGACATAACCCGGGGGCATCGAAGGAAACCAGTCGGAGCTGGAGCGCCCGGTGATGATAGCTCGCATCGCATCCTCAAGTATAGGAATGCGAATTTTTGATAGGTCGCTGTCCCTGATCCAATGGTCAAAAGCCTCATTCAGCCATTGCCCTAAAGTACGTGTTGAATATCTATGGGGGGGATTGGCATGGTTACCGAAGGGTTGCCCAAATTCTATCTGGCGCGCGCCCAAGGCGTGTAAGGTCGCCAACGTTTCGCGGGGATCGCTTCTTAAATTAATAACAGTCTGGATACCGGCCAAAACTCCAGAACTTTTGAGTTTCTTAATCCCGCTTGTTGCCCGCTCCCACGAACCCTTCCCGCGGTGATCAATGCGGTGTTCATTGGCATCCTGATTACCATCCAGGCTGGCTCCGACTGAAACTCGATGCCTCTTGAGCACCTGTATAATCTGGTCGGAAGTGAGGGTGGCATTGGTCTGCATTCCTAATCGCAGATTTACCGTTGGTGCCGCCTCTTTGATCGCGGTGATCGCTTGGTCTAGCCCTTCGGCCCCTAACAACATTGGTTCACCACCGTGCAGGTTCAGATTGAAGTAGGTTAGGTCATGTCGATGCACGTGCTCTTCAATACGTCTGCCGAGCTTGCGAAGAGTGTCGATCTGAATTTTTTTTGGCTTAGTTTTCCAGGTGTCGTCGCCCCGATTATACTCGTAGCAATAAGTGCAGTTCAGATTGCAAGGCGCCGCGACCTTTAGTATAATCGTTTGAACAACTGGCACTATCATGCGCCTGGCTTTCTGTTTTTCACGTTCGCCGCTCCCGGTACGC
>CAZMXB010000483.1:0-2079 GCA_964569855.1 uncultured Rhodoferax sp. | reverse complement strand
CGACGCTATACCTTCGCAATAGACTGAGCGGTTGTTGAAGCCACGATCAGCAGAATATCTACTGGTTAAGTGGCCGCCTCCACACGTTTGGCTCCAACGGCAACCTTTGCAATCGCTCGGGAGCTGATCGGCGCCATGTTCTGACAAGAGTGAACAAGCTATATCTTCTGCTTGAGACATAGACATTGTCTCAATTGATGCTGAAAGCGAGCGGTAAGCGGCGCTACCTCCGCCAATTATTTTGAGTTGATCTAGCATATCGTACGAGCCATCTGTCTCAACTACCAAGTAGCTGACGCTGCGCTCACCGAACCAATCTGTCTTTGGGCGACCCGAGACGCTCGCTTGCAATGCATCCTCGAATACACGAATGCGTACACCGGCATAGTCTTCTGTATTTAGCCAATGGTGCATTGCCTCACGCATCCAATATCCAAAGCGCCGAGCGGTCTCCTGTTGCATCCCTCGCGCCATGTCGTGCGTGGTGTACGGCTGAAGTAGGTCCAACTGTGGTGGACTAAATGTGCATAGTTCATCGAGCGTCGTCGACGGGTCAGAAGCTAAGTCCACAACACACAAAATTCCGGCCCAGATTTCCGGGTATTGCTCGCGAAGTAGTTGGATACCGCTGACTGCGTCGGTCCACGTGCTTTTACCCTTGAAGTTAACCCTATGGCGATTCTGGTGGGGCCCGCCGTCTAGGCTAACGCCTATCAGAACTCGGTGTCGAGCCAGTACGTCGCAAATCTCCGGATTAAGGAGTAATCCATTCGTTTGCAGGCTCAGCGACAACCTCACAGGGTCTGCACCTTCCTTCAATTCACGAAAAAGCGCATCCAACCGAGCTGCGCCTAGCATGAGCGGCTCGCCGCCATGCGCGACCACGTTCATGGTAGCTAATTGGCGAGAATCACAGTATTCACGGATCCGGTAACCGAGAGCGCGGGCCAAGCCTGGGCTCAGAAAGCGGGGTTTATTTCGCCAGGTCTGATCGCCCGCGGAGAATTCGTAGCAGTATGTACATGCTATGTTACATCGCGAAGCCACTTTAAGGATAATAGATCGGATCATATCTTCACATCCAAAGTGGTTCTGATTCTTCTAGAAGGCGTTCGAGAAAGTGACGACCATGAGCGGTAAGTGCTGAGGCCGCATTTTTGGCCATGATCTTGCCTGCATCAAGGTCCCTTAGGTGTCCCCGGAAGCGCTTTTCCACTTGCCGCCTCTGGAGGTTGACGACTTCATTATCGGAAGTGACAAGTTGCTCGAACATTGAGGCGAGATATCGAAGTACGACTAGCTGATGCATTAACCCACTAATCGGGCGGGGATCAGGACGCAGGGGAGTGGATATGCTCAAAGTTCTTGAATTCTCGTAAAACTCATCTATTTCTTCTAATGCCCTAAAGCGCAAGTGGGCACATTCATGCACAAGGGACTCTGCCAACAAAATGGTTGGGGCGATGGAGGCGTAGACGAGCCCAGGGACCATTTTGCTTGTGAGCGAAATGTACTCCCCCCGGTCAAGGGCGGGGAATGCATTTATTATACAAATGGCGCCGCATTCGCTCGCCACTAACTCTGACAATTCCGGATAACAATCCAGAAACCTTAAAGCCAATTGGATTTGACGGGAAGCCTCATCGACTGGGCTTTCGGAGGGGCGTGCTTTCCGGCCATGGAACTGCGGGTGCCAAGCTGTATTGATGTCCTCTAAAACTGGGTTGCCCGACCTGATGATATATGTGGCTTGTCGATCTTCGACGTCCAGCAGAGAGGCCTCAATGGCGAAGTCAACTGTTGGATAGGCCGCATTCACGGCAGAGCGTCGGATAACTGCATTGGATTGCAGGGCGAATTCCCAAAGTGCCCTTCGCGGCAAAGAAGTAACGTGCTCGCGGACTGTCTTAGGCCGGTTTTTCCAGAACGTTCTGAGCGTCTCACATAGATACTGGTCTACAACTGCAACGCGCTGACCTGTTTGTAGATCTATCCGAACCTTTGTGGCATCTGTTAATTGCGGACAAGTAAATTTCATTGTGCAACAGCTCGGCAGATTCTCTCTGCAAAATGCAGATT
>CAZMXB010000482.1:0-3332 GCA_964569855.1 uncultured Rhodoferax sp. | reverse complement strand
TTGTCATAGCACCTTTTACCGCTCTTGTTTCAAGAAGTTCTTTTATAGTGTCCGATATTTCCTTTATTTCTTCATTGTCACTATAGGTTTTTACCCATTCGCTAAATCGTTGACGAGAGTAAGGTTTATTGTCAAATAATTCTCAAATATAAACTATTTCAGGATTTCCTCTTATGAGAGTTACCATTGATTTCATTTCTTCTAGTACGAACTCTTCTGTGTATTTTTTGTGAGCCATACGCTAATCTTTAATAATATTTTCGTTTCCTAATCCTTTCACGAGATAGCTTGCTCACTTGTAACAGAGATAGAGTATTACCATTGCTACTATAGGGAGATAATCAGGCTTTGCATATGCTACATAGAGTCAGAGCATAGCAACTCATAGGTATGGATATTTAAATCAGATAGCTATGAGAGCGATTATTAGGAGCTGTGTCATGTAGATTATTATATACTATCTCTGTATGAATGCAAGAACTAAGAGTATTGCTCCGATTATGTGTAGCCAGAGAGTAACGACTGGGAAGAAGTACCACATGAGGCAGTAGGCGAGTATTTGTACCATATATTTATAAAATCTCTATCCTATCGGCAGACGTTGCATATGACACCGACAGGAGAGAGACGTTATGAGCAACGTCTTTTCATTCATATGCACAGAGTATTCTATTGATATTTGTATGATTGTAAATAGAAAATGGGGAGATTATTTTAGAAGCATAAACTTAATTGTAGCATCCAGAGCTATATCTAAGTCATCGCTATCTGGAATAGGATATTTGATAGGATCGTCTCAATGTCGATATTCTTGGTATTGTTTTAGAACATTTCATATCCATATTCTATTATCTTCTTTTTGGAGTCACAAAGGATTATCTTTCCAGAACGCTTCATCGTGTTCTTCCATTACAACTCAATTTTTTTTATTATCTTCTTCTCTTTCTTTTAGAATTTTTTTCATACGTTGTAGTTCATCAAACTTTTCTTTTCAATAAACAAATAAGAATGTATTATCTTTCAGATTTTCCGTTCAGAATGTTGAATGAAACAACTTGTGACAACTCTCACATAATGGTACAACATCTGAAAAACTTTCTTGATATATATTCTCATAACTTCTATGGTGAAGCTGAATATTTTCTGTTGTTTTACATTTTGCACATTTCTTTGCAATAAATTCAAATATTTCTTTTCTCTTTTCCTTCCACCCATCCGACTGGAGGTATTCCTGATATTTCTTATCCATATAGTTGTAAATTAAACAGTTTTAAAAGATTTAGCCTTTCAGGAGTTCGCTTTGTTACTTGTCACATCTATAACGCTGAATTGGTTAAGATAGAAGTTTCATCTTAGTTCAAGGCATTTCTCCTTTTCGCCAAACTTATTCTTGGCAACATAGAGGTTGAGATGATTTGCAATAGATTCGTGGCTTGTCATTACAAGTCAAACATCAGCACTTGCGACAAGCTCACCTCCTCACTTACTTGGTATCATATCTCCTATCTTGTAGCTCTTTGCTCATTCGTTACTCATCTGTGATATATCAATGATTGCAATATTATTATCGATTGCGAGTGATTGTATCTCGACTGCTAGTTCGCTCATTTTCTCATAAATATTATTCCCATCAATCTTTATGTTCTGGATGAAGTCTATGAAGAGAACATCTGGCTTGTTCATCTGAGCCATTTTCTTTATCTCATCCCATCGTCTCTTGTTATCTACTATTTTTAGCGGTAGGTCTGTGTACTCGTTCAGATAGTCTCATATATCTCTCGTCCCCTGTCATTTCCGTATATCGTTCAAGTGTTCTCAGGAGTAGCTTGCTAATATGCTCTGGAGTACCACATCTCTCGGTACTTCAAGATTGATGAATAGTATTTTCTTTCATTGTTTTAATAGGTTAGATGCTAGGAAATACGCAAACTTTGATTTACCTGTGTTAGAATAAGCTGTAATGCGTGTTACTCATCCAACTGGTACTCATCCTCACAATATCGAATCAAGCTCTTTTATGAGTGTCGGGATAGGCTTTCTCGTTTCGCTATACGTCTCATCCATCATTTCAGAAGCTATGCTTTGTAATGTGTATTGTGCTTCTTGTTCTCATTCTTTGATATTATCAATCTCTTCGAGTAGCTTCACAGTTGCCTCATAGAGTTCCATTGA
Source organism: uncultured Rhodoferax sp. (assembly GCA_964569855.1). GTDB lineage: Bacteria > Pseudomonadota > Gammaproteobacteria > Burkholderiales > Burkholderiaceae_C > Allorhodoferax. The sequence continues at coordinate 1,160 of CAZMXB010000482.1, read as the reverse complement.
TAGCTTTGTAGAGTCTGAATAGTTATACCGTGCGACAATCTCTTTCAAATACTTTACTGGGTCTCAAGTGAATAACTCGTATGCAAGCTCCATAAGTGCAGAAGTATCAGTTACTCAACAACTGTAGCATATATCAGCGAGATCAGGCTCATTCCCTCTACCGTTCTTAATTACATAGTCCCACGCTTTCTTGTTCTTTCAGAATATCTTTGTATCAAGTAAGTGAAAGTATTTATCAAGTCTGTTATCACTCAGCATTATACCAGTAAGGTAGTTTTGTATTTTTAATACTCGTTCAATAGGTGGCATATTACTTGAGGTTAAAACGTAAACAGAAATTACTTCATAGTGTGGCTTTGTGGTTCTTTACTTTGAGATTCGAGAAATGATCAACAAAGCTTGATAAGCCAGATTTGAGTTTGTAGAAATCTTTCTCACATTCCTCTATTTTGTTTACTTCCATTTTCTTCTTTACCCATTCTACGAACTCCTGTACTGTTTCTTTTGGTTTCCATCCAATATCTATAAGAGCCTGAGCAATGATAGAAGTGAAGGTCTCTTCTCATTCTAGAAGTGCAATCCATTCTTCGCTGAGTTTCGTATTCTGTATTTTAGTTTTTTCTTGCTCAATTAATGTATCTTTACTCTCCTCTACTCTATTCTCTTCTACTCTACTATACTCTACTCTAGAGCCCGGGTCACTCGGAACAACTTCTCCGGGTCACTCGGAATATAGATTGATACTAGACTTTTCACGTTTTACACCATTTTTTGCCTCCATGTTCATCCACTCACCATAAATCAGCTGTATCACATCTCATACTATACTATCCGGTGGTGATATTTCACCTCAATCTCATATCTTTATGAGTAGGTCGAATATCTGTAATCTTTCTTTATCCGACATTCTCTTAATTGTTTTAGAGAATTTTGTCGGGATACGTATAACGTTGAACATATAGAAAAATAATCCACTCTATCCTGCACCCTCCGTGACTAGATGGTAGGTACAAGATACAATGGAATATAACAGTCACGGAATTAAACCATCTAGTGACATTATTATATTCGAAACATTTATTTTTTGCAAATATATTTTTCCAATTACAATACAATTGATTCGCTTGGTAGAGATAGGTTTAGATATAGTGCTGTCTTTA
>CAZMXB010000481.1:0-3371 GCA_964569855.1 uncultured Rhodoferax sp. | reverse complement strand
TCGGCCGCAGTCGTTTCTAAGTAACTCAATCATCAAACCTGAAACAAGGAGCTTATAACTATGGCTAAGAAAATCACCCACGTGTTGTTCGACTACGACAACACCCTCGGCATGACCGAGCTGCCTGCCTTCACCGCCTGCTGCACTGTCGTCAACAAGCTCCTCGCGAGCAAGGGCGTCTCGATGCAGTTCACCGTCGAATCGCTGATGGCGCGCTTCGTCGGCTACAGCTTCCGCCGCATGGCGACGGAACTGGCGACCGAACACAAGTTCACCTTTGCCGACGGCGAGCTCGACATGCTCGTTGCCGATGAAGTGGATGCCGTGGTCGCTCGTCTGGCTGTCGACATCCAGGCCACCCCCGGCGCCAACGCGCTGGTGGCAAGCCTGGTCGGTCGCTTCAACCTCTCGGTTGTCTCGTCCAGTGCTCTCCGCCGCGTCAAGGCCTGCCTCAAGGGCGCCGGTCAGGACGCGTTCTTCGGTGAGCAGGTCTTCAGCGCTGCCTGCTACAACAGCAGCAAGCCCGACCCCAAGGTCTACATCGAAGCGATGAAGGCGCTCGGCATCGGCTACACCGGCGCCTATCCGGAGCACGAGCGCGAAGAGCTGGCCAAGGTCCTCCTGGCTGCTGGTTGCGTCTCCGTCTTCCACGACTGGAGCGAGTTCGAAGCGGCCCTCGCCGCTCTCTGACTCAGCGGTGGAGTGCCTTGCGAAAACAAACGGCAGACCACCAACGGACCACGGCAGTCCGGAGCCACAACATGCCAACCACGACCACGAGCGAGAGGCTGCCAACCGGTGATTGCAAAATCACTCTGGCAGCCTCTCTCACTCTGGTATGTCTTTTTAACAGCAAACAGAAACCATCAAAACGAAAGGAATACCAGCCATGGCCAAGAACAAGACCCACGTTGTGCGTCAACCGAAGACGAAGGGCGGCAACCTCAAGGTTGGCGTCATCACCGTCGAGCAGCAGCGCACCATGCAACGCGCCGCCAGCCGTCAAGCCCAAATCGATTCCGGTATCAAAGTCGGAAGCGGTGCGGGTGTGCACGGTGGCAACAAAGAACAGACCCGTCGTCGCGACCGTCGCGAAGGCAAGCGGGCTGTTCGCCAGGAAGTGTGACCCCCCTGAAAAATGTCGAAGAGCCCCCAGCTCCTCGGCATTTTTCTTTTTGCTTTATTACTGCGCCATATAGTTAAACAAGCTTGAGACTAGCGAATCACGAGGTAAACGGCAATCAAAACCTCAAGGGTTAACTAGAGCCCGCGAGAAATCACAAATTTTCCCCTGGCAATCCGATGACAAGATGAAATAGCTGCGCTGTCTTTATCGTTTGCCAGCTCGGTCAAAATGCCAATAAATAAGACAGATACTAGCTAACAAGATTGAGAGTATACATGGCTCGCGGTTATGGTAAATGGCACTTTTTCTCTATCTGACAACAAATAACGGCTATAACTACTACTTTCATTCTCTGTTCACCACCCCTTCGGCTACCCCGCATCATCTGTGCATTAAATGCGCTGATGGTCTTATTATCACCAGCGACACAGCCATGACTGAAACTCACAGCCTAACCAATCAGTCTAGCCCACTGATTGACTACAACATGTACAGCAGCGACAGCGTTCTCACCGACCTGATGAACCGCTACGGCGCATCCTGGGCCACCGACCAACTTTCTGCTTTCGGCCAATTTGCTGGTAGCGCCCGCGCCATCGAACTGGCCGTCCAGGCTAACACCAACGAACCAGTTCTCCACACCCACAGCCGCTTCGGTGAGCGCATCGACGCAGTGGAATTTCATCCGGCTTATCACGAACTGATGAAAACTTCCATTGCTCACGGCATCCACAGCCTGCCCTGGTCAAGCGATAACGACGGTCGGCATGTTATGCGCGCTGCTTTGCTCTACATGTCTTTCCAGAACGAAGCTGGCCACTGCTGCCCGATTTCGATGACCTACGCTGCTGTTCCCACCCTGCGCAAGCAGCCCGAACTGGCCGCCATCTGGGAACCGATGATCCGCTCCACCCAGTACGACAGCAGCTTCAAGCCGGCTTCACAGAAAACTGGTATCACCATCGGCATGGGCATGACCGAGAAGCAAGGGGGCTCTGACATCCGTGCCAACAGCACCCAGGCCCGCCCCGTAGCTCAGTCCGGAGGTGGCAATGCCTATCTTCTCACTGGTCACAAGTGGTTCTGTTCAGCTCCGATGTCGGATGCTTTTCTCATTTTGGCTCAGACAGCCAAAGGCGTGAGTTGCTTTCTTGTGCCGCGCTGGAAGCCGGATGGAAGCAAAAATACTCTGCGCATTCAGCGACTGAAAGACAAACTCGGCAACCGCTCTAACGCCTCAAGCGAACTGGAATTTACCGATGCCTTTGGCTGGCTTGTTGGTGAAGAAGGTCGGGGCGTACCGACTTTGATTGAGATGGTCAATCACACTCGCCTTGACTGCATGATCGGTGCTGCTGCTTTGATGCGTCAGGCCGTGCTGCAAGCCATGCACCATGCTCGGCAGCGCTCGGCCTTTGGCAAGAAGCTTGTGGATCAGCCGCTCATGGCCAATGTTCTCGCTGACTTGGCCCTGGAATCAGAAGCGGCGACGCGCATGACCATGCGTGTCGCTCGAGCCTACGACCAAGCGGACAAATCAGCCCACGAAGCAGCTTTCCGCCGCATCGCCAGCGCCATTTCCAAGTATTGGATTTGCAAGCGCGCACCAATGCAGGTGGCAGAAGCTCTCGAATGTTTCGGCGGCAATGGCTACGTGGAAGAAGGCCCCATGCCCCGTCTCTTCCGCGAGAGCCCACTGCTCGGCATCTGGGAAGGGTCAGGCAATGTCATTTGTCTTGATGTTCTGCGAGCAGTGAGCAAAGAGCCCGAAAGTCTCGATGCTTTCATTAGCGAAGTGGAGCGTGGACGCGGCCACAGCAAGCAGTTCGATGGCTTCATCAATAGCCTCAAGCGCGACATCGCCGCCCTGAAAAAGAGCGCAACAAGCAAAAATGCAGCGGTTGCAAGCGCTCGGGAACAAGGGGCACGCCTCCTGGTCGAGAAGCTCGCTCTCGCGCTCCAGGCCAGTTTGATGGTAGAGCAGGCGCCGCCAGAAGTAGCTGATGCTTTCATCGCTTCCCGCATCATGAACCGCGGCGGCTTTGCTTTCGGCACCCTGCCCAAGTCGCTGAAAGCGAAAAACTTGGTCGAGCGCGCTTACCTCACTCAGGTGAAGTAAGTAAAAACACCAAAATAAGTAAGTCTGTACAAGAGAGAAGAGGAATTGCTCCTCTTCTCTCTTCTTTTTCTGTCTCCTTTTTCTACACAGACACGCCGACATACTAAGGCCAGAACCCCTAACTAT
>CAZMXB010000480.1:0-3376 GCA_964569855.1 uncultured Rhodoferax sp. | reverse complement strand
CGCTGGTCATGCCAGCACTCCAGCAGGCACATCCGTGTCGACGCTCTCGGGCTCGAAGTCATCGCGCAGGGGGCGCAGGCAGTTGTCTGCGACAGCCGGTGCCCAGGCGCCATCTTGGCCAACCAGGGAACCCTCGTAGAGCCAGAACCTCGTTCCGCACAGTTCCGACATAAGGCAAGGTGGGCGCAGGGAAACCACTCGCACCACCCGGCCAAGGTTGATTTCAGGCCGGCCACGCACGACGATGGCCATGTCGCCCGGCTTGCAGTTAAGCATTACGACACCTCCCGCAGAAGATGGCGCAGCATTGCTTCGTTGCGGGCTGTGCGATCGGCCTCGCGCTCGAAGTCTGTGGCCTTGTTGCGGTTGTAATTCAGGTCGGCTGCCACGCGGGCGGCTTCGGCCTCATCGTCGGCGCTGGTCTCGCGAACGGGTTGGTCCACTGCTTGCTCCTTTTCACCGCGGGATGCGGCGTTAGGAGAATTATGCGATAGAAAAACTATCTGTGCAAGAAAAACTATCTATCGGTGCGACAATATGTTCTCGGTACAAACCCCTACGCCGGGGCCAGGCGAAAAAAAGCCCGCGCGAGGCGGGCATGGAGGAATGATGAAGTGGCTCTACCGATTGGCGTTCTGGCGCAAGCGGTCAGACATTGAGGCTATCTGGCGGAAGGCGGAGGAAGCGTATTTACGAGTTGACCAAGAGCAAATGGCGGCACAGTCGATCAAGGCCGATCTTGCTTTTGCGGCAACGGAGGTCAGGGTGCGTCAGCTGCCAAAGCGCATGACCGACGCAGAACTTGCCGAGGCAGAAGACTGGGTGCAGCGTAACGGAGGGCCTACACTCCCCTTTGACCTGCACGAAGGCGGAATGACGTTGGCCGTTATTCGCGATGAAATTAAAAAGGCGCAGGCTACCGCAGCCTACTTGCAAGTTCGACGAGTGCCACCTTCTTGGGTGCGTCGGTTGTTGGCGCCCTGGCTGCATTTTCCAGAGCCCGCGCCAGTTGAGAAACCTGCAGCTTCTGATCCCGGCCCAGCGCCTTCACCAATTCGGTAAACGCAGTCTCAAGGGCTGCAATCTGCGCGTCAAGTCCCGGCACGCAATCATCACTCAAGGCTCACGCTCCGCTTCAATCGATCGTCGTCGGGCACACCGAGTAACTGTTGATCGTGATCGTTGTGCCGTCCGAGTAGGTGCAATACTTCTTCGAGCCGTTGGTTTCCTGGCTGCGCAGAACCCCAAACGCCCAGGCTGGTGCGCAAAGGGCGATGATGAGCATGGCGACGTATTTCATGGCGTTCCTTCGTTGTTCCCACGAGCCGCGTGGGGCGGAGTGTTGAGGGCCTTATCTCTGGGGACGGTTCAATTCTCGCCAACCCTTGTGTACGCTGGCACACAGACCCGGCCGGTGCTGTAGAGTGTCAGAAAAATGACACTCAAAACTCTTGTTCACATTGGATCTACCGTGACCATCGGTCTGGCCCCCGGCACCAAGGCTGGCGTGTTGGAAGTGATCAATACTGGCCCACTGAGCACAGAGATTTATTGCCAATTCAGGCCGTTCGTTTTGAGGGCTATCAAGGACGCGCCAGCAATTGTGGCGCGCCTCGACAGGGCGATCGATGCCTTGGTGGGGCCGCCGCCAGTCGACGAGGGAATCTACAGCGCCACCAATAGTCCGCCGCAAGCTGTAGTGGTGCGGGAGGCTTCGTTTGAACTGTGGGTGAAACATGCGCAGAGCCTGGCGTCACTTGGAGTCAGGCGGTCGGTCTTTTTGCCACAACAGGCAAACTATGCTTACCAGTGGGCTGAACTTTACGCTTCGCTTTCGGATCGTCTCCGAGAGCAGGATTGTTTGCCAACAAGTCCAGCACCTCTCTTGTAATCTTTTCGCGTAGTGCAAGCCGCGTCTTGCGATGCTTGATCCAGTCGACAACGCCCGCGATCCCGAGCGCCTCCGCCGATAGCTCAGGACGCATCTCGGTTGAGGATTGCAGGCCTTCACGCCCGGCGACAAGCTCGGCCACGGTCATCCCCAGAGCAGCTGCAACCTTGGGTTGTTATTTGCGAGATGGTGCCGTGCCGCCCGGGCGCTCCCACTGTTGAACTGCTGACCGACTGACTTCGGCGGCACTCGCCAACTCTTGCTCGGTCAGCCCGAGCCGTATGCGCTTCTCGCGAATTCGCTGATGAATATCCATTTCTGCCATGCTAGTGATAGAAAAACTTGGCAAGATAGAAAAACTATCTACAATGGCCGAATGGAAATTCAAATCAACACCCCTTTAGATCGCGCCATAGAGGTCGCTGGCGGGATGACCAAGATGGCGAAGGCCCTGGGCCTGAGTGGTCATGCCGTGGTGTACCAGTGGAAACGAACGCGAGTCCCCGCCGAGAAATGCCCTGATATCGAGGTGCTTACCGGGGTGCGCTGCGAAGAACTGCGCCCAGATGTGAACTGGGCGGTTTTGCGCACGCAAGCTGCTCTTGGGCTTATCGGAACTGATGGCACTCCTGCCATCCCCCAGGAGGTCGGACATGCGTGACCTACCGAATGCGCTTGTGCCGGTACCGGTCCCTGATGTGGTTGTCGAAAAACGACCCCTTGGACGGCGCAGCCAGGAGCCTGGTGTGAACACCATTGGGAACGTCTGCGTACTGGTAGATCGTGCCGCCGATGAATTCGATTTCCAGCACGCATCTTTGCGCGTCATAGCCAACGCTTCGGAGGTTGCGCGATGACAGTCGGACACGATCCATTTGAAGACCTCCAGCGGCAAACGCCGGCCCAACTGGTCGCGGCAATCGAAGTGTATGGGTTCCGCGATCCGCTGGGCCATCCGTTGGAAGGCTGTGCCGAGTACCAATGTCTGGTGCGGCGCTGCACCGACGGCGCACCCGCCATCCCCACCCAGGAGACCACAAATGTCTGACCTCCACACCCAAGCCGCCCTTATCTGGGCGCAGGCACATGCAGCCCGGTCATTCGACCCAGTGCTGTTCGGCCACGATGTGGCGCTGGTGGCGCGCGCCAGTATGGCCACGGCCCACCACGCAGGAGACGAGCGCGCTACGGCTGCTGCTTTAGCTGCGTTATCAGTTCCTGTCGAAACACTGCGAGTGATTGCGCAGCTTGCTTCGCTCTCTCCACCGTCGGCAGCGGCGGATTCGAGCCGTACAGGCCCGGCTGATGTTGCAGGAGTAAAGCAATGAGTGCATCGGCCTTGTTGATTGCATCGGTTTCGTTCATGGGAGGCCCTTTCGGTAGTGGTTGTGTGAGAACTCCACTGTATGCCGACTGGGCCGCCCACCAACAAGCCAAGGCGGAATAAGCCATGGCAACAACCCTCGCCCGCAACGGGCCGGTGGT
>CAZMXB010000479.1:0-3401 GCA_964569855.1 uncultured Rhodoferax sp. | reverse complement strand
GGTGTCCGTGGCGGCCTCTGAATCGGTCGATGTCAGCTGGCCGTCTTCGACCCAGGTGCGCGGCCGCACTTGCGCCTGCCCAGAGTCTGTAAAGAGTTCCAGCGCTCGTACCTCGATGACGCCTGTCAGCTTTTGCAACGTAGACAGCACCGATACCTCCAATCGGAGGTGGTCACGGTGGCCGGTCATTTCGACCAGGTTTTGAAGAATGGGCGTCATGAAATGAGGGCGGCTCGCAGCGTGTGCATGTCGATGTCAGTTACGGCGCACAAACACCACGTCCCAGACCCCATGGCCCAGTCGCAGGCCACGGTTTTCGAACTTGGTCAGCGGGCGGTAGTCGGGTTGCGGTGCAAAGCCGTCTGCGGTGGTTGGCAGCAGGGGCTCGGCGCTCAGCACCTGCAGCATCTGCCCTGCGTAGGGGTGCCAGTCGGTGGCGCAATGCAGGTAGCCGCCGGGCTTGAGCCGTGCCGCCAGCTTGGCCACCAGGGGCGACTGGATCAGGCGGCGCTTGTTGTGCTTGGTCTTGTGCCACGGGTCGGGGAAGAAGATGTGCACGCCGTCCAGGCTCTCTAGTGGCAACATGTGGTCGATGACTTCCACGGCGTCGTGGGCGCAGATGCGGATGTTGGTAAGGTTGTTCTCGCCAATGCGCTTGAGCAGAGCGCCGACGCCGGGCTCGTGCACCTCGCAGCACAGGAAGCGGATGTCTGGCAGCACGCCGGCAATGTGGGCCGTAGCCTCGCCCATGCCAAAACCGATTTCCAGCACGATGGGCGAATGGCTCAAGGAATTCTGGCCGCTAGCCCTCATGGAATCTGCAAATATTGCTTCAAAATTGATAGCGTTTTGCTGGTAGGGCAGCAGGAATTTTGGTCCCAGTTCCTCAAAAGCCTTGGCCTGGCCTGCCGTGGTGCGCCCGGCACGTTTCACAAAACTCTTGATGGTGCGCATAAAGGGCTTGGTGTCGGGCGCAACGGCTGCGTCAAGCGTCTCCAGTGCAGGGTTGGGGGGCGTCTGGCTGTTCATGGGGTGTCTTTCTAGGGGCGGGCGTGGGGCCGGCGGGAAGGTCGCCATTGTAGGTAAGCCGACCGGGTACAGGTGCCGGTGTCCAGGAGCGCCGGGAGGATGTTAGCCGCCCACCGGCAGACTCCCGGCCGCCTTGACTTCCTTCAACGAGAAGCTCGTGGCGATCTCTTTCACCCCGGGCAGGCAGCGGATCTTGTTGCGCACCAGCGCAGAAAAAGCCTCCAGGTCGGTGGCAATGGCCTCGATCAGGTAGTCGTAATGGCCCGACAGGTTGTGGCAGGACACGACCTGGGGCAGGGCGACCACCTCGCGCTCAAAGGCGGCGGCAATTTCGGCGGTGTGGTTTTGCATTTGCAGATGGATAAACCCGGTGACTCCATAACCCAGGTGCTTGCGGCTCAACCGGGCCTGGTAGCCCTCAATCACACCCGACTCTTCCAGCTGGCGCACCCGGCGCCAACAGGGAGACTGCGACAGCGACACATGGTCGGCCAGCTCGGCCATAGTTTGGCGCGCGTCGCGCTGCAGGGCCAGCAGAATGGTCTGGTCGGTGGGGTCGAAAGGTTTCATAGGTGTTTTATGCCTTGGATCAAAGCAGTTTGCAAAAATTTATCCAAATTATGTCCAGAGACGTTAATTTTTGGCGAAATATTTGCGGATGGTCTGCATAAAAATTCTTCTACACGACACCAATAGGAGACACCGCCATGAACCTCAAAGACCTGCCACTTGATGCCATCCCCACAGCCGCCAAACCCAAGGCTGGAGGTTTCAGCACCCGTGCCATCCATTGGGGTTACAACCCGGCCGACCACCATGGCGCGCTGGTGCCACCCACCTATGCGACATCCACGTTCGCATTCCCCGACGTGGCCTACGGTGCACGTTGTTTTGCCGGCACCGAGCCAGGCTATTTCTACACCCGCATCGCCAACCCGACACTGGCCTTGCTGGAAGCGCGCCTGGCCAGTCTGGAACAGGGTGCTGGCGCCGTGGTGTTTGGCTCTGGCATGGGTGCCATCACGGCTACGCTGTGGTCGCTGCTGGAGCACGGCGATGAAGTGTTGGCGGACATCACCTTGTATGGTTGCACCTTCGCCTTCATGAACCACGGCCTGACACGCTTCGGCGTGACCGTGCGCCATGTCGACATGACCGACCCGCAGCAAGTCGCGCAGGCCATGGGCCCCAAGACCAAGGTCGTGTACTGCGAGACGCCCGCCAACCCCAACATGCGCCTGGTGGATATTGCCGCCGTAGCTGACATCGCACACAAGGGCGGTGCCAAGCTGGTCGTCGACAACACCTATTGCACTCCCTACCTGCAGCAACCGCTGTTGCTCGGTGCCGATGTGTCCGTGCACTCCATGACCAAGTACCTGGGCGGCCATGGCGACCTGACCGCCGGTGCGGCCGGTTTTGCCGATGCCGATCTGGCCAAACACGTACGCCTGGTCGGGTTGAAAGACATGACCGGTGCGGTAATGTCGGCACCCGATGCACAGTTGGTGATGCGGGGTCTCGAAACCCTGGCCCTGCGCATGGACCGCCACTGCCAGAGTGCCCAGGCTGTGGCCGAGTTGCTGGAGTCTCACCCCGCGACGGCAGTCGTCCATTTCCCAGGCCTGAAGAGTTTCGCCCAGCATGACTTGGCCAAGCGCCAGATGCGCCAGTTCGGCGGCATGATTGCGTTCGAACTCAAGGGCGGCATGGAAGCCGGTATGCGCTTCATGGACGCGCTGCAATTGGTGACCCGCGCCGTCAGCCTGGGAGATTGCGAGAGTCTGGCCCAGCATCCGGCCAGCATGACCCATTCCACCTACACACCCGAAGAGCGTGCCGCCTGTGGTATCAGCGACGGCCTGGTGCGTTTGTCGATTGGGCTGGAAGACATTGAAGACATCGTGGCCGACATCACGCAGGCCTTGAACGGCGTTGTGCTTGCGTAACTTTCTGGATTCCTGGCCTTCCTCGCGGCGGAACCTGGCAATTTGACAGCAAATTGGCAGCGCATGTGTTGCCAGCGTTTGTATAGTCAGAACCCATGAACTCCTCGCACATCCCCACGCCTGCGGTCGACGCTGATCCCGCTGAAACCGCAGAGTGGATACAAGCCTTCCAGTCCGTCGTTGGCACACACGGCCCCGAGCGCGCGCGTTTTGTGCTGGACCAGTTGGTGCGGCTGGCGCACACGGCGCAGGTTGGCTGGTCGCCCGAGTTGGCGACACCGTATGTGAATACGATCCCTGTTGACCAGCAGGGCAGCTTTCCGGGCGATTTGGCGATTGAAGAAAAACTGGCCTCGCTGATGCGCTGGAACGCGCTGGCCATGGTGGCCCGCGCGAACGGCGCCTATGGCGAACTGGGCGGCC
>CAZMXB010000478.1:0-3417 GCA_964569855.1 uncultured Rhodoferax sp. | reverse complement strand
ATCTCGAACAGCAGCTGCGGGATGCTGTTCGGAAAAACCTTCTCGTCGAACTGGTTGTCGAAGAGCTGCCGCCCAAAGCGCTCAAGAAATTGGGCGATGCCTTTGCCACCCAGCTGGCCGACCAGCTCCGGTCTCTCGGGCTCATCAATGGCGACTCGGTGACGACTGCCTACGCGTCACCCCGCCGTCTGGCCGCCCACATCAGCCATGTGTGGCTTAAAGCCGCCGACAAGGCGGTGCAGCAAAAGCTGATGCCCGTGTCCGTGGGCCTGGATGCCAGCGGTCATGCCACACCGGCGCTGCTCAAGAAATTGCAGGCGCTGGGTGCCGATGTCAGCGATGCGGTGGCCGCCGTGGCCGCCCTCAAGCGCGCACCGGATGGCAAGGCCGAGGCCCTGTTTTACGACAGCCTGGTCACCGGTGCCACACTGGACCTGGGGTTGCAAAAGGCACTGGAAGAGTCCATCGCCAAGCTGCCGATCCCCAAGGTCATGAGTTACCAGCTCGAGCGCGACTGCGCCTTGCCCGGCTGGAGCAGTGTGAACTTTGTGCGCCCCGCGCACGGCCTGGTGGCGTTGCATGGCAGCACCGTGGTGCCGGTCAAGGTGCTGGGGCTGACTGCCGGTCCCACCACGCAAGGCCACCGCTTTGAGGCCACCGTGTCGCCGGTGGTTATTGCAGACGCGGACAGCTACGCGGCTACCTTGGCCCGCGATGGCGCGGTCATCGCCTCCTTTGCCGAACGCAAGGCCGAAATCGCACGGCAGCTGGCGGCTGCTGCAGCGAAAGTGGGTGGTGGCTGCGCGCCGATCAACGACGACGCGTTGCTGGACGAAGTCACCGCGTTGGTCGAGCGCCCCAATGTGCTGGTCTGCCAATTTGAAAAGGAGTTTCTGGATGTGCCACAGGAGTGCCTGATCCTGACCATGAAGGCCAACCAGAAGTACTTTCCGCTGCTCGACAGCCACGGCAAGCTCACCAACCAGTTTCTGGTGGTCAGCAACATCAGCCCGGCGGACGCCAGTGCAGTGATTGGCGGCAACGAGCGCGTCGTGCGCCCGCGCCTGGCCGATGCCAAGTTCTTCTTCGACCAGGACCGCAAGAAGAGTCTGGCCTCGCGTGTCGATGGCCTGGCCAAGGTGGTTTACCACAACAAGCTGGGCACCCAGGGCGAGCGCGCCCAGCGCGTGGCCGACATTGCTGCCCTCATCGTCGAGCAACTGCGCCTGGCTACCGTGCCCTACACGGTACACGCCAAGGAAGAAATGGATGTACTGGCCAGCAAGGTGCAGCAAGCTGCCACTTTGGCCAAGACCGATTTGCTGACCGATATGGTGGGCGAGTTTCCCGAACTGCAGGGCATCATGGGCGGCTACTATGCCCGCCACGACGGCTTGCGCGACGGGGTGGCGATTGCCATCGAAGACCACTACAAGCCCCGCTTTGCGGGTGACGCCCTGCCGCGCAACCACACCGGCAGCGTGGTGGCACTGGCCGACAAGCTCGAAACCCTGGTCGGCATGTTCGGCATCGGCAACCTGCCCACCGGCGACAAGGACCCGTTTGCGCTGCGCCGCCATGCGCTGGGGGTGATCCGCATTCTGATGGAAGCCGACTTCTCGCTGAACCTGGACGCCATCCTGGCCAACGCGACCCGGGCCTTTGGCTCCCTGCTGGAGCTGTGGCCCGACAAGGAGCGGGCCGACTTTGCTGCCCACCACCCCAAACTGCAAGACTTCATTTTTGAGCGGATGGCCGGTTCGCTGCGCGAGCAGGGCTATAGCGCGCAAGAGATCGATGCCGTGCTGGCCCTGCGCCCGCAGCGCCTGGGCGACGTGCCCAAGCGGCTGGCAGCCGTGCGTGCTTTTGCCACGCTGCCCGAGGCACCCGCCCTGGCCGCTGCCAACAAGCGCATCAGCAACATCCTGAAAAAAGCGCAGGATGTGGACGCCCATGTCAGTGAAATCCTGCTGCAGGAGCCTGCTGAAAAGGCCTTGTACCTGGCAATGCAGGATTTGGCTCCCAAGGCCCAGGCGCAGCTGGCTGCGGGCGACTACACGGCCTCGTTGCAAACCCTGGCCGCCTTGCGCGCGCCGGTGGATGCATTCTTTGACGGGGTGATGGTCAACGCCGATCAGATGGACCTGCGCCTGAACCGGCAGGGCCTGCTCAAGACCCTGCACGATGCCATGAACCGCGTGGCCGACCTGTCCAGATTGGCCTGACATGAAAGCCCCCACGTTCACTTCGCTCACTGCCCCCCGGGGGGGCGCATCAGCCCCTTGGGGCGGCCCGGCGGTGCTGATATGAAACTCGTCATCCTCGACCGTGACGGCACTATCAACGAAGACAGCGCCGAGTTCGTCAAGTCGCCATCCGAGTGGCAGCCGCTGCCGGGCGCGCTGGAGGCCATTGCGCGTCTGAACCATGCCGGCTGGCATGTGGTGGTGGCGACCAACCAGTCGGGGCTGGGGCGTGGCCTGTTTGATGTGGCTTCACTCAACGCCATGCACTCCAAAATGCACACCATGCTGGCCGCCGTGGGTGGGCGGGTCGATGCGATCTTTTATTGCCCCCATGCCCCCGATGTGAGTTGCCGCTGTCGCAAGCCGGAACCGGGGCTTTTTGAGCAGATTGGCGAGCGGTATGGCCTGGACCTGGCCGACATACCCGCCGTGGGTGACTCCCAGCGTGACCTGGTGGCAGCGGTAGCGGCGGGATGTGAACCGCATTTGGTGCTGACCGGCAAAGCTGCGGCCTTTCGTGGCCGCCCGCTGCCTGACAGTTATCCTGCAAACACCGTGGTGCATGCCGATCTGGCAGCATTTGCCGAGTACCTGATCGGTCCGGACGTGCGGCCATCGCAGGCTGCCGGCCTATAGTGCTACTGTTTTCGTAGCGTTGCATTGAATATCCGCGAGGGCTACAGGCCTGTTTAGTTAACTATGTCCGTTATTCGTTCCGTTGTACACATGGCATGGATGGCACTCACCGTGGTGCCCTACACGCTGGCCATTGTGCTGGGGGCGCTGTTTGGCATGAGCCGCGCCCGCCGCTACCGCATCGCGTCGGCCTGGCTGGGCCTGAGCAGCGTGGGCAGCGCCCGTGCGATTCTGGGCATCGAGACCCGCATCACCGGCATGGAAAACCTGCCCGTTGGCGAAAAGACACCCGCCGTACTGCTGGTCAAGCACCAGTCCACCTTCGAGACCTTTCTGATGCCGGCCATCATGCCCCACCCGCTGGCCTATGTGTTCAAGAAGGAGCTGCTCTACGTGCCGTTCTTCGGCTGGTCGATTGGCCTGCTGGACATGATCCACATCGACCGGAGTCTGCGCACGCAGGCTTTTAAAAAGGTCGTGGCCCAGGGCAAGGAGCGCCTGGCGCAAGGCATCTGGATCATCATGTTCCCCGAAG
>CAZMXB010000477.1:739-3437 GCA_964569855.1 uncultured Rhodoferax sp. | reverse complement strand
GATATCGGAGAAATCATCTCGTGTTACGACCACAAGCAGGGGCGGATCAAAGTGATTATTGTCATGACCTTGCCCCATTTGTTGAGCCAGTCATTAAGAGACAGCTGCCAGCTTTACGTTCCCAATTGATCTAAGTTTCTCTCCTTGGTTTTGAATTTTTAGTTCTGCTTGTTGTCTAAATTGTTCTGGCGTCAGATTGCCTAGCGAGCTGTGTGGGCGGTTTTCGTTGTAGTCAACCTTCCATGCAGCAATTATTTCGTTTGCATCAGCCAGGCTTGTAAACCAGTATTGATTGAGGCACTCATCGCGGAATCTACCGTTGAATGATTCAACGAAGGCGTTCTGGATGGGTTTGCCAGGGTCGATGTAATGCAGATTGACGCCCTTGTTGCAGGCCCACTTGATCATCTTCTTACTCGTGAACTCTGGGCCGTTATCAACGACAATCTCCTTCGGCAAGCCACGACACCATTCAAGGCGCTCAAGAACAGCGATAACGGCAGCACTCGGAAGGTTGCGAGAAACCTCGATTTCAAGACATTCGCGAGTACAGTCGTCGATGATATTTAGCGTTCGGAACTTTCCACCATGCGAGAGTGAGTCGCTGGTGAAGTCCATCGACCACCTGTCATTCGGTTCTACAGGCTGCTCCTTTGGGGTTTTACGACCCCAGAAGTACTTCCGTCTACCGCGCTTGCGAACTGCCAAATTCTGCTCTCTGTAAATGCGGTAGACCCGCTTGTGATTGACCACTTCGGAGCCAGAATTGACCAGGACGCAAATTCGTCTGTAGCCAAACCTTGGTCGCTCGCCTGCGATTGTTTTGATCTTTTCGGCCAAGGCCGCGTCAGGGACACGCCTGTGCTTGTACCTTTCAGTAGAGCGTGGCAAGTTCACTAGCTCGCAAGCTTTCCGCTTGCTGATGCCGAACTGAACGAGATGGCAAGCCATTTCTCTTTTCTCGTTCGGCGTTAAAACTTTTTTTGAATCAGATCCTTCATGGCTTCGTTTTCCAGAGCCATGTTTGCCACCATCCGCTTCAGGCGGGCATTCTCATCTTCTAACGACTTCAACTTTTTGACGTCGGAGCCTTGCATGCCGCCATATTTTTCTTTCCACCGGTAGATGCTCTGCGGCTGAAGGTTATGTTTCCGAGAGACTTCGAGGACGGAGCTACCGTTCTCAACCTCTTTGAGGATTGCCACGATCTGTTCTTCGGTGTGTTTGCTTTTGCGCATTTACTTCTCCCCTTTCTAGGTTCAATTTTAAATGCAGTTGTCACCTTTGCAACGGGTCAATTTTCGGGGAGCAGGTCATTACCAGCAATAATTTCGGCATTCGTAGCTGGTTTGCGCTGATAATAGAGTTCATTTATTCCGATTTGCTCGCGAAACAAACGAGCACGTACTTCGTGCTTATTTCCGCCAATCGCGCACGACTGACAAAATAATAGACAAAGTAATAATGTAAGGCTGAAGATAAGGCTCATTTAGTTACACAACAAGAATTACGAGCTTCGACCGAAATATTTGATAGCCCCTATTCAGATAAGGAGAAAGTACAGAGAATTCCAGTTTAAGCACGCTAGACCTATGTCTTCAACGTTGACTGGAAACAACTCTGATCTATCCAAATCATGGAATAACTCGTTCTCTGGCTCTCTGATGAACCTTACTTCTACCATCCTTCCAATCCTTTCGCCCGAAACTACTTCTAACGCTTCCGTTGATTATACAGCTCAGGTCGACCGGTAGTAAGGAGCCTTTTCGAGTGGTATCGCCAGCAGTCTCACTCTTCGTCGACTCTGTATAACAAATTACAGTCGTAGATGTCGCGCGGTGAAACAGTTTTCTCTAGCAACGGGAGGTTCTTGCCATAGCGCTCTTTCAATTTCTCTTTGACTTCTGGCGCAGTAAGATCGAAGCTTCCGAGGGTGCTGAGTTTACCTAATTCTATGCCTAGAGCCGACTTATACATTTTCCAGACTAACTCCGAGCAATAGATTTTTTCGTTTGACCAACCAAAGTATTGGTCGTATGGCTTGCCCTTGAACTTAAGACCCACAGCCTTAAGCCTTCTCAACTGGTTTGAGCTGAGACTATCGGGAATCTTCAGTCGCATAACTGTATAGTGTTTTCCGCGCCCTCGTGCTATCCACTCATTTAAAACCGTTGATTTAACCGGGCCAACCGCCTCGTAAACGTACCAACTACCACTTTGCTGGAAGAGCACGCCCATGTGCGAATACATCGAGTGAGTCGCCGCTTGAATCGCTTGACTTTGGCTTGATTTAGAAGTCTGGAAGATTATGTCGCCATCATGATACTGTGTGTGGTGCTCAGAAGAGCAACCGCACACAGTTAGCACTGCGAGCAGGCCTACCAAACTCGTGTTTCTCATGAGCCTCTACTTGTAGTCAGAACTCTATTCAAGCAGACTTTCTTAGAGTTTTAAGAAGCCCCAAACAGTTTCAGAACTGTTTTGCTAGGACTGTACGAACACTCATGCCGTTTTGCCATGACTACAAGAATTAATACCATTATCAGCGCGCAGATATAATTACAACATTACTACCATGAAAAGAGGCATAAACGCTTCCTGTTGTTAATATTGTATTCCATGAACTATCAAAAGTAAATTTTACAGGAAAATAATTTACTGCACCAGTAGCAATGATATCTATTTCAGTTGCAGCGCA
>CAZMXB010000477.1:0-729 GCA_964569855.1 uncultured Rhodoferax sp. | reverse complement strand
TCAAACCATAGAAAGAAATCAATTTAAGGTCTCAAGACTTTCGCCCAGCAAAGGCAAGCCCCACCGCTTGACGCACTTAGGAAATTTTTGAGCAAAATAAGCCATATCATCATCATTCCACTCATCTCCAGGAGTACCACTTTCAAGTATCGCATATGGGTTAAAAGGAAGTTCTCCAAATTTTTCCTCGTATAGAGCGACTGCGGAATATCCAAGAGCATCACTTTCTTTTAGTAAATGTGCATTGTCAAAGTCCGACAGAGAATCTGGATCAGCAATGACTGCTTCATACAAGCGCTTTCCTTGACACACAAGCCCAACAGTAAAGCCCCAAAATGCATCGTCTCCACAACCAAAATTGCCAATCTCATCCCGAACTAACCAGGCCGCTGCCCAAAGGGTCCAACTCTCTGCGAGTGATGCCTTAGTCATCAAAAAACGAATAAAATCAGCAAGATCTTCTTTCAAGAGACTATCTAAATGACCAAGAAGCTTTTCTTCATGAGCATCTAGTTCATATGGTATGACGGACTTGGTGTCTTCAATAATCGACCAAAATTGCGTTTCATCCATCAAATTAAAGGTCCTTTTACTCTCTTGGTTGAACTAAGTGATGTAGCTAATTATTACACTTAGCTAGGTCAACAATTATCGTCATCGACTTTTTTTGTACTACAGTTCCTGGCAGAAAAGAGGACACCGGAAATCCAGGTGCCCTTCATGCCAAAC
>CAZMXB010000476.1:1432-3447 GCA_964569855.1 uncultured Rhodoferax sp. | reverse complement strand
CTCTTGCGCAGGCGCGTGGGCTGGGGCAAGGTACTCGCTTGCCACTTTGCGAAGCCA
Source organism: uncultured Rhodoferax sp. (assembly GCA_964569855.1). Classification (GTDB taxonomy): domain Bacteria; phylum Pseudomonadota; class Gammaproteobacteria; order Burkholderiales; family Burkholderiaceae_C; genus Allorhodoferax. Next base: position 3,390 of record CAZMXB010000476.1, on the reverse strand, counting down.
TGCCGATACATTGGGGCCGAACAAGCCCGCCGAAATATCGTGACCTTCCGGGTCGTTGTCATCCTTCAAGGCAGCTTCCGCCAACTCAGCAGCGAGGGCCCGCGCCCCAAAACCTACAGCACCCTTTGAGGGCGCAGGCGCACGCGCGGTGGCTGCAATCTTTAGTCCACGACTCAGCCCAGCCAAGAACGCATGACGACGGTCAGGCAGGTCATACGAGTCACACCGGTTGAAGTAGTCGGCCCATTCCTTCTGCTGCTCTTGGCTAGTGAGGGGCTCACCTCGCGGCACAGCAGGCGCGTTGGCCTTCGCCCGTGCCCAGGCGTCTTCGGGGGTTGGTGCCTCGACGAGCTCATAATCGTCGCTCTTCCAGTGGTGCGCCGGGGTATCCGCTTCTTGGACTGTCCCATCTGGCCACACGCGGTAGCGGGTGATGCTGATCATACTTCCCCCCTTTGGGCGACGCGTTGCGCCAGCTTGTGGATGCGGGCATTAAACCACCTGCGGATCACATACCCCCGCAGGATGCTGATGATAGTAAACCAAGCCCCGATGTGGAGATTGGTCTGCAGAGGGACGTGGATGCCGACAAGCGGGAAGATGGCCAGCTGGGAGGCCAGGGCCACACCAAAGCCGATGGCCGTGTTGATGCTTGCCTCGGCGAGGGATTCAAGTTTAGATTGCTTCACGAGCGTTCTCCAGTTCTGTTTCAAGTTCTACCACTCGGTTGGTGGCCTCTGTGAGTTCCTCCAACAGCTCCGCTAGTTGCGTATCCGCCTGGTCGCGCATCTGCTCATTAAGCCTCCGCACGTTCTCAAAGCCGTTCCGGGCTTGCGTCACGATGGCTTTCACAGTCTCGGCGGAAATGTTGCGAGCCGCGTCTTGGGGGATGTATGAACACACTTGGGTCACCAAGTCGGCCAACCCGTCTTCCAGGGCGTCGGTTAGTTCCTCAATCTCCCTGTCAATATCAGGGCAGGTGTAGGGGAAGTCAAGTCTGTTGCGTGCCATGCTGGGCCTTTCGTTTTCCTGGGGATCTTTTGACATCCCTGATTGTTTGGGGGATGGAAGGGTTTACCTGCACCTCTTCCTTCGTGGTGAAGCGGGCGTCGCACACAGGGCAGGCCTTGGAGCGCCAGGTTGCTGCTGGGAGGTTGAAAGTCTGCACCGTGCCGAGCTTGCCCTGCTTGCAGGTCGGGCAGATCATCGCAGCACCCCGGATAGAGTGACCCACACAACGGTGGCCACGGTGATGCCTGCGAGGAAGCAAGCCCCCGCGACGGTCCGCGTGCTGGCTGCGGTGTTGTTGAGCTGCCGGTTTTTTGAGGCGAGCAGCTCGGACTGGTGGGAGATCACGCGTTCCCTTGCGGCAAGGCGCTTGCGGAGGGTTTCGAGTTCGTGCTCCAGGTCGTGGTAGCGCTTTTCGATTTCACTGGAAAGCATGGAAAGTTCCTTTGAGGAAGAGGGTGGGTTAGAAGTCATACATCAGATGGATGCCCGAAGTATCCCTCGAGGCTTTTGGGATGGGGGGAAGGATTGCCACCCGCCAGTGCTTGGTCAGGCGGACTGAGGGTATAAGCATCGGGGTGAGGCCGCGATCATAGCCGCTTACCAGCCCCAGGGTAAGGGCGAAGCGGTAATTGCTCACGGTATACCCTGCGTATGTGGAATCCTTGCGCTCGCTGTTCCGATAGTGGCCAGCAGTCCACCCGTCACACTGGACATAGGTGCCCCCATTCGTTTCGTTATACCCTGCGGAACGGTCCGCATGATAAGTAGCGAGGTGGAGGCCGACGGCGCAGGCTGTGAGGGTGGAGAGCATATCAGGCTTTCGGGTGGATGGTGACGGAGGTGATCTCACCCCCCTTGTAGTAGAGGGTGAGCAGCCCTTGGCATTCCTTGTGGTAGCGGCAGGCGAGCTTCGCCTCTTCCAGGGAGGTGTAGCGCTGGTGCCCCAC
>CAZMXB010000476.1:0-1332 GCA_964569855.1 uncultured Rhodoferax sp. | reverse complement strand
CCTCCACGGGAAATTCCCCTTCGGTGTGGAGGGCAGTCAGCGTTACGTCGCACCCTCCGACTGTTTGGAGGGGTTTTCTCAGGTCAATACGGGCCATGATTATTCCTTGGGGGTTACCTTAACATTGATCTTCACGCACTGCAACTGGTCAGCGTTTGTCGCCTCCAGCACCTCGCGGCGGTGGGCCTGGAGTTGTTCCTGGCATTCCTTCTGGGTGTGGTACTTGTTCACCAGTTCCGCGTCAGCTCCGGCGGCTGAGATTTTCACGGCGAGGAGCAAAACGTAAGTGATGGTAATCATTTTCTATCTCCGATCCATGCCCACACGACAGGGGGGCGTCCTGATACACCGGGCTTCACACGCTGCCCGACCTTTTCCACCAGACCCTCGGCTTCGAGATCTTCAAGTATCCCGCCGATGGTGTTCCGCCCTGAGGCGTCTGGATTCATTCCCAAGAGTTCGCAGATCTCCCCCGCTGTGCGGGAGGCTCGCGTCAGGAGGAAGACGACACTCGCCATCCTCTTGCGATAGCCTGAGCGGCTTGTGTTATAAGCGCGGGTTGTTTGGGGCATGGTGAACTCTTGGGGATGAACAGGGCCGCAGCCCTGAAGGGGAGGGGTTATAACCCTCGGGATTGGTAGTGGCCGATCATCAGGGAGAGCCAGATCCACCGCCGAAGGTTTTGCAGCCCCTCGAAGGCACGACTGCTGGCAAGGCTCTGCCGGGGGAAGGCCTGGGTGAATGCTGCCTGCTGCCCTGGGTCAAGGGCGAACCCATCCCCTGTAGGCGCGAGGTCGTCAAGGAGTAGGGCCTCCCACACCGCCTGGACGCATTCGAGAACCTTCACCTGGTGGCGAGCAGTCACGCAGAGGAATTGCTGCCCACACGGCCCGGAGAGGAGTTCCGCCACCAGCGCTTCACGGACTTTGATCAGCGCCTGGGAATGGGAGAGAGGCTCCCGGCGGTCTTTCAGTGCCTCTATATCGCGGAGGTGTGTCCGTTCGCAAAAGCCCTGTTCGGGCGAGGGGAGCTTAGACCAGTTCCGTAGCTTGTTCATGCCACCCCCCAAGTGAGGGCGAGGGCCAGCCCCCCTAGGCCAAGGACGAGGCGCACCAAGTGCCAAGGGAAGGGGGTGCGGACCTCTTGCCCGTAACCCTCGACCCAGAAGGCCTCGTCCATCGTGCGCGGCGTGGTGAAATGTGACTGTTTTAACATCACGAACCTTTCCCCGAAGGGTGTTGAAGAACTTGGGCAAAACCCCCGCACCCCACCGGGAAGGGTGGGAGGGGGCTCAGGCTCAAGGCCCTCTTTTAATGCACCGGCCCTTCGGCC
>CAZMXB010000475.1:0-3453 GCA_964569855.1 uncultured Rhodoferax sp. | reverse complement strand
CAGTGCTAGCTTTGCGTACCGTCACTTATTGCACTGAAAACGAGGAGACCCCCATGGGTGGCGATGTCGCCCAGTGGACGTCGTACGCCAACCCTCCCACATTGATCGCCATCGGCATGGCGGCTTTTCTGGCGGCTGTAACCCAGGCCCCCTTGACGGCCTTCATCATCGTGATGGAAATGGTGGACGGGCATGCACTGGTGCTCAGCCTGATGGCCAGTGCGTTATTTGCCAGTGCAGTTTCACGCCTTATCAGCGCGCCACTTTATGTCTCCCTAGCGGAGTTGCAACTCACCCGCCTGCCCAAAGCCTGAGCTCCGCCATGTACCGCAAAATCCTTGTACCCGTAGATAGCAGAAGAGTCACCCAGTCCGCAATCGACCAGGCCATCGCACTGGCACAGGTACATCGCGCGGAAATTGTTTTCATGTACGTGATGGCCTCACATGAGTTTCCTTCAGCCTACACACTACCGATTGCCGATGCGCCGACAGACGCAATCCAAGCCAATGTTGAAGAGGAGGCATCGCGCCTACTATCCGCAGCCAGTGGCTGGTCGGAGCGCTGCGGAGTGCACAACCACCGAGCCTCAAGCTTTGCTGCAAACGCAGCCCAGGCAGTCGCAGACGCCGCCGCAAAACGGCACTGCGACCTGATTGTGGTGGGTACCGAGGACCATAACGCCGTGGTCCGCCTACTGAACGGCAGCATTGTTCCTGGCCTGATTTCTGTCGCTACGGTGCCGTTGCTGGTTTGCAGGGAGCGCCCCATTCGCACCCAACGCTACAGCGATCTTGAAAAACGATTTTCCAGCAAGCCTTGGATCCATAGAGAAGTGGGTTCCCGTAAGGACGATGAACCGAATGACTGAGCCAATGCCTATGCCTTCAGTCTCACGGCGCCTCGTTAGGCGCTATATCCAATATGCTGTGCTAAGCCTCGCCAGCTGCTCGGTTGCGGCCTATGCTCAGAGCTTTAGCGAGGTATGCGGAATTTACGGAAGCCTACTCATGGCACCTGAACGGGAGCTTATTGGCACGTTTCCCCAACTGCAGCGCGTTGCCAAACCCGTAGCTGGCCCCGGCAACACCCGTGGCCGTTGGATCCAGCGTGACGTTTTTCTGGGAGGGGAAGCGTTCAACACCACCTTTTACATTAAGAACGGATTGCTGCAGCGTATTGAGCTCGATAGCGACGCGCCAGACGTGCAATGCCGATCCCTGACACCCTGGAGCAGTGCCATCACTGCCCTAGAAGCCTGGAACGGGAATGAATCCGCGAAAGGACAATTTGCCGCTGGCGACAACATCCAACAGTCCGTCCACTGGTCTGCCGGTGACGTCGATGTCACGGCCTACCTGTCTGTCACGGCAGACGCTTGCTCTACCAAGCTCACATTCAAGAAACGTGAGATCAAGGATGCCTCAGAACTTTAAGAAGTTCTAGAGGAAGTGGTGCAATCGTGCTTCCGAGGCAGCAAAACTAAGCGACCAATCCATCCACCCAGCGGCAACGATTTGCCATGGCATGGGTCATCACGTCATACACCCCAAACTACATCCTTGCCGGCCATTTGGCTGCTGCGCAACAATTCGATGAATGGCCCTGCGCGAGCGCGTAGCCGGACGTGGTCAACGCTGGCCGCCGGCTCTATGGAGGGAAGGTCATTCACAACAGGCTCGGCGGCCTCGTGCGCGATGACCGCAGCCTCCAGAGCCGCAATGGCTGCGGGAATTTGTGCCACTGTGACGATCCCCTGAGCTGAAGGTTGCCTGCCAATGATGGTGAGCATTTGGTCGCCATTGGACTCAAGCATGATGACGTCGCCATCCGCTTGCGACTTGAACTTGTAGATCATTGTGGTTCTCGTAAGGAGTAAATTATGGGTTTCCACTACTGGCTATCAAAGTAACCATACTCGCAAGGATTCGGCGGCTCTGTGCGGTACCCCGCAGTTGAAAGAAATCGACACGTCTGCGCTTGGATCACGACGACCTAGCGCACTGAATCGCCCCGGGAATTGAGGAGGCTCCAACCTTTGAGAAGATGGAGTCATGAGCAAGAAATCAAATCGTTTTTCCCCCGAAGTTCGCGAACGCGCTGTTCGCATGGTGCAAGAGCACCGTGGCGAATACCCGTCCTTGTGGGCCGCCATTGAATCAATTGCACCCAAGATCGGCTGCGTCCCACAGACCCTAAACGAATGGGTGCGCAAGCAAGAGATCGACACCGGGCTTCGTGATGGCGTGACCAGTGAAGAGCGCGACCGCATCAAAGCCCTAGATGGCATAGAGCCTTCGGTCGGCAGTCGTGGTGACAGTTACGACACGCTTTGGCAGAGACGATCAACGGGTTGTACAAAACCGAATTGATTCACCGCCGTGCTCCCTGGAAAACCAAAGAGTCACTGGAACTGGCTACCCTTGAATGGGTGTCCTGGTTCAATCACCACCGACTGCTGGAGCCCATTGGGTATATTCCACCGGCCGAGGCTGAGGCAAACTACTACCGGCAACTCGCCGATATGACCGAGAAAGCAGATTAACTTTAACCAACCGGCCTCCATGAAACCCGGGGCGATTCACCCCTGGATACGCGCATCAGGCCATGACCGGTCATACAGATTTCCAGACAGCGGTCATTCAAAGTGTCTGTTCTACTGCGTCAGCGCCGAATTGATCTGTGGGATGGAGCTTGGGCCAGACATGACTGCACTAAACCCAACCATTTTCGATGAATTCTTTGATTGAATACACCCGGGCTTGTAAAGCCCTCGGTTGAATGGCGTCAATGATTTCTTGAACTCCGCTTGCATAGGGTGAATCGCCGTAGACACGAGTTTCTATAGAAATGGAACACGGCCCGTCATGAATTTGAATTCGGTGAAATGCATGCCTGGCTAGGTGTTCATGCGGGATGGCGAGATCCGCAATTTGTTGAGCGGGGTTGCGCACGGAAGTAATTTCAGACAGGGAGACTTTAAGTGCGCTGGCGATCGAAACCGCGGTGCCAGGAACAGATGTCTTAGATGACTGATGAGACTCGGTGATGTGGATTTCACTCCCTTTGAACATCGAGCCAGAACGTTCCAACATACACATGAACTTCAGCATGAGAATGTTCGTATTGGGACACAACACGATAGGGAAGTTTGGCTTGGACGTTTCAAGTGAAGAGCCTGTGGCTAGCTCGAGAAGCACGGATGATGTCCGCCCGCAGAAACTAAAAATGTCATTGATCTCACGTCCAGACCCAGCATGGACAACGATGACGCTACCCTCAGTTGCGGCGTCGCCGGACCATGGAGAAGCGGCGTATTGGTTATTTGGTTTCAAGTTATCGAGTAACTCTGTTGCGAGTTTTCCCGTTCCCGCAATGTAGACCTGCATTTAATGTTCTGGAGCTTCGTTGAATTCACTGTGAATTTCTATGCCATCGCCAAGTTCAACTTGC
>CAZMXB010000474.1:0-3454 GCA_964569855.1 uncultured Rhodoferax sp. | reverse complement strand
CAAGCTTCTCTACAAAGACTACTGCACGCTGCGCGACGAGCTGCGCGCGATGCTGTCTGCCGAGTACGATGCACGGTAAGCCACATGAGCCGCACGCCACTTGAGAAGGTCCACAAGCTCATTGCGCTCGTGCTTGGGGGTGCCAGTGAGGAGGAAGGCCGGACTGCGGCTGTAGCCGCTGTGCGGCTCATTTCTCAGCACAGTTTGCTAGGCGCAGCGCCGCAGCCAGGGCGTTACCGCCCGCCGGTAAGTGACCCGCCACCGTCCCGCCCAGCGCCACCGCCGCCCGAAAAGTGGAACGGGCCGATCCAGTCGAAGTGGGACAAGGGCTACTGTGGGCTTTGTGGCCAGGCGATTCGTGTCGGGCGCTACGTCGTGTGGCTGGGTAAGCGCGTCCGGCATGCGAGCTGCCACGGAAGGCAGGCTGCGTGGGGCTAGCCCCCGATGATGTTCTGGTACTTCTGTAGGACATTCCCGTTTGACTTGAAGTCGATATATGCGCAGGTGAGCGGGATGTCGAGCGTGTGGACTGCCGGGCCACTGCTGGAGTCGAAGTTGAACTCTGACACAGCGCAGTACAATGTATCCGTCTCGACGCGGTCCCAGTCCGGGTGATTCAGCGTCACGATGATCGGGAAGAAGCCCTCAAAAAAGCCCTTCGGGGGGCGACTGATGGCGTTCACGAACTCTTGACGGAATGCCCGGTTGATCGCCATGCTGGCCTCAAACGTGAGCGCGCCGCGCGTGAAGCCTTGCCCGAGAATGCTGGTACCGCGAGCTTCCTCGCGGGCCACCTTCGCCGAGTAGGCGATCTTCGTCACTTGGTCGAAGATGCCGCCGGGCAGGCGCAGCTCGATATCGGCGTGCTGCGTCTGGACGTTATTAAAGCCTGGTCCTTGATTTCGGATGACCTGTGCCATGTATGTTTTCCTCTGGGCGAAGCTGGCTGGCCTACTACTACTAGGTCGTCGCGACGCTGAAAGTGTCCGTGATGGTGAGGGCGAAACCGATGTCACCCGAGAGCGTGAGCACCTTGGCCAGCGGAACGATCTGGAGCGCCCACACGACCGTCAGCGTCTTGGCCGTCTGCTCGACGCGAGACACTTGGAACTTGAACGCACTGACGTGATTGACATTCTGGTCGTTCAACAGCCCGCCGCTGTTCAAGTCTGCCGTGACAGCGCCCTCGATTTGCTGCGCTTCGATTTCGGCCAGTGTGCCAGTCGTCGGGTTCGTCAGCAGATTCGCGTTCAAAAACACGATGAGCGCCCGAGTGACTCGCCTGTATGCGCGGTTCATGACCCGGCGCCGCTCGTGGAAGATGAAGCTGTTTCCATCGTCCACGTAGCACAGCGTCTGCCGGATGAACACGCCGTCATACTCAGGAATCGTGCGACAGGTCGTGACATTCTGCGCGTGCAGTTCGTTGAGGCTCTCGTCGCCCTCCCAAAGTGCCTGTTTCTCCTCAGTGCCCGCGACGGTGTGCAGGCCCGAGCCGGGCAACGCGAATTGCGTACCGGCCTTCGTCGAGCAGCGCGTCTGGTTCGGTGACTTGCTGATAATGCAATTCATCACGCGGGCCACGTCGAGCGTCGCCACGTTCATGGCGAGCTGACAGCCGTACAGCGTCACGAGGGTATCGACCTCGCCGCCTTCCAGGTCCACGTAGCCGAGCGAGGACCGAGGAGAAGGCAGCGCCGAGATGAAGGCGTTAGACCACAGCGCTTCCGAGCTGTAGCTGGCGGGCAGGTTGTACAGACCCTGCATCGTGCCCCACAGCGGGATTTTGAGGTCGCGCTTGACGGCGGTGAGCCAGCTTACGAAGTTCTGATAGAGCACATTGTCCGCTCCATCTTGAACGACGTGAACATGCTCGATGTTTGACAGCACCTTCTTGAAGTTGGACTTCAGCGTGTTCAGCCCGGTTTGCAGATCGCTTGCGCTGGCCAGGGGTGGCGTAGTGTAACTCGTCCACTCGTCACCCTGTTCCATCGCCATGCGTAGTGCGATGTACGTGGACCACGATCCAATCAGCCCGGCACCCGTGCCGCTTGCGACACCGGAGAGTAGCGCCTGAGCGTCCGCATGGACCGGCAGTGCGAGCGTAGCAAGCGCACTGTTCGGCGTGCTCGTCGGTGCGCCGTTCGCGTCCGTTGCGCTGATGATCGCCACGTCCAAGCCTGAGACGACGACGTTTTCAGTCGTGTTGATGCCCGCGACAACCTGACGCACTCGGACGCCGGGAACCTTCGCAGTCCAGGCGATGCCGCCGTTTGCAGCTCCGGTCGCAGCGAACGCAGCGAGGAGGCCCGCACCCGTGCCGATGGCCTGGACGCTGTGCAGAATCTGCCGTGCTTGCAGCGTGCCCGCGCTCGTGTCGGTGTTGAAAAACGTCACAACAGCGTTTGCCGTGGTGGTAGCGACGGGAGTGGTCAGCGTGACGGCATTCGCGACGACAGTGAAGACCGGAGCCACGCCGCCGTCGACGATCGCAATCGTCGCAGTCGCGGTGCCCATCGTCCAATCAAGATCGCCGTTTACCGAGGCGCCCACCGAGCGCACCGAGCCGTAGAGCGAGCTAGACACAGTGCCTTGTGCCCAAGTGGCTCGGATGCCGGTGTGCCAGCGCGTCGCCCCACCCGGATAGGTGTAGATGTCGAGCACGCCCGTGCTCGGGACTTGAAACGCCGGGGAATAGGTGATACCGTTGTCGAAGCTGTAGCGGACGAGCGGAGTCTGCGCGCCGGACACGTTGATTTGCCCGCCACGCGACACTTGCCACTTCAAGTGGTCAAAGCGATCCAGAGGTCCGGCGTAGTCCCAAGTCAGCGTCGAAGTACCGACGGGATCAAGACTCGTCACGTAGCTGATCACACTCTTGACATCCGCCCCGGCGGCAGTCGTGAACGTCCCGACGCCCGATACAGCGATCGTGGCGGACTTCTGCACGCCCTCGGAATCGTAGTAGGCCAGTGTGACAGTGTGCGCAACGCCGCCCGCGCCGATCACGATTTTGAGCGGCAGTGGCGACGGTGGGTCCGTAAAACCCGTGGTGACGTTGAGCACAGCGCCGCCGGGCAGGGGGTTGCCGTCCGACCGAGCGCTGAAAGTTGCTGCGCTTAGTGCGAGCGAGCTGGGCGATGCGGGATTCGTCACAGGCGACTTCGTGACAGTCCCGAAGGTGCCCGCAATGCTGCCGACGACGCGAAGCAGGTACTGTTTGAGCCCGCTCGCTTCTTGGTGTGGTCCGGCGCTCGACACGAGCGGACCGACGCCGAAGCTGTTGATCGTGGCGAGGGTTGACGCTGCGTAAGGCTTGAGAAACGGCCCCGCGCTCGCTACGCCCACTTTGAGGGTCACGCCCTCGCCCACGTCGGGAGTGTTGCCGAGCCCGGTATTCAGCTCTCGGATGTTCAGACTAGGTACAGGAGTGCCACTCATGGCAAAAGATGGT
>CAZMXB010000473.1:0-3466 GCA_964569855.1 uncultured Rhodoferax sp. | reverse complement strand
GGCATGGACCGCAACCAGGTGATCTGGCGTTTGGCCAACTGGCGGGTGGCGATGATGCCGCGTTCACGTATGTCCGCCAAGGGCAGTGGGCCGGCCAAGCCACTGGTTGCATGGGCGTCCAGCGCCTCCCAAACCTGGCGGTAACCCACGCAGCGCATGGAGGGCAGGTCCGCATGCAGATCGCCCCGTGCACGCAGCGCACGCACCTCGTCCACAAAGCCCTGCTGCAGCATCGTGTCAAAGCGCTGGGCAATGCGGGCATGCAACCAGCTTCGCTCCAACGGTTCTAAACAAATCAGGGCTCTAGCCCTCATGGAATATGCGTTAGCAGCTATTGTTGTTGTAGCATCCTTGGCCGAGTGAAAGTGTGAGAGTGGCAGGCCGGAGATGCGGTAAACCTCCATCGCACGCTGGATCCGCTGGCTGTCCAGTGGCGCTAACCGATGGGCCGTCGCGGGGTCTACCAAGGCCAGCTCGGCGTGCATGGCAGGCCAGCCTTTGGCGGCGGCTTCCAACTCCAGTTCGGCGCGGATGGCCGGGTTGGCAGCCGGCATGTCATCCAGCCCGTCAAACAGCGCCTTGAAATACAGCATGGTGCCGCCGACCAGCAGTGGCAGTTTGCCACGCGCGGCAATGTCTGCGATCAGAACCTTGGCGTCGCGCACAAATTCGGCCGCGCTGTACGCCTGCAGCGGGTCGCGGATGTTGATCAGGTGGTGGGGCACCAGCGCCAGTTCTTCAGCACTCGGCTTGGCCGTACCGATGTTCATGCCCCGGTAGACCAGGGCGGAGTCGACACTGATGATTTCGCAGGCGTGCTGCTGGGCAATCGCCATCGCGGCGGCGGTCTTGCCGCTGGCGGTCGGGCCCGCCAGGCACAGGTAGAAGGGCAGGGCGTCGTTGTCAGGGCTTGCCATAACGTGCCACCAGGGTCCAGGCACTCAAGGCCACCAAGCTGCTCCAGAACCACACGCCGTGAATCAGTGGTGCCGCCGTGCCATCCATGTGCGCACCCAGCCATTGGCCGGTGGCAAACGCGCTGAGCATGGCGATAAAACCATTCAATGCCGAGGCCGCACCGGCGGCTTGCGGGAAAGGTCCTACCGCGCCACTTTGGCCACAGGGGTTGTGGATGCCGTGCGCCAGGATGAACAGGCCAAACGGCAGCATGATGGCCCACGCCGACTGCACTCCGGCCAACGCAAGCAGACCCATGGTTGTGCCACCGGTCAGCGTCAACGCCCCGGCAATGGCCACCGCGCGGCGCACGCCAAAACGCAGCAGCAGGCGACGGCACAAAAAGGTTCCCAACACATAGACCAGCGAATTGCTGAACATGACCAATCCGTACTGCGTGGTGCTGAACCCCAGCACCCGGATGAACACAAACGAGGATGCCGCCAGAAAGGTGAACAGCCCGCTATAGGCCGCCACCGTGAGCGCCGTGAATGCCAGAAAGGTCGGGTTGCGCACGATGCCGAACCAGGTGTGTGCCAGGTTGCCCAGTTGCAGGGCTTGCGGGTTCTTGTGCGGCACGGTTTCCTCAAACCGCAGGGCAATCAACACCAGCGTGCCCGCGCCAAAAACCGACAGTGCCAGCAACGCTGCATGCCAGTTGAACCAGGCGGTCAAGACACCACCGAGCGGCGCGCTCAGGCAGGCAATGACCCCCAGGCCGCTCAGGCCCTTGGACATCACACTGGCGCCCTGCACCGGTGTGTACAGGTCGCGCACAATGGCGCGGGCGCACATCACGGCGGCACCCATGGCGGCGCCCTGCAGCGTGCGCCAGACGATCAGCAGGTCCATGGTGGGCGAAAACGCACTGCCGGTGGAGGCCACCACATAAGCCGCCATGCCGACCAATAACACCGGGCGGCGGCCAAAACGGTCCGACAAGGGGCCCCAGAACAACTGGGATATACCAAACGCCAGCAGCAGGGCCGTCAGCGTCAGTTGCGCTTGGGCCATTGTTGCGCCCAGCTCCTGCGTCAGGCCGGGCAGCGCGGGCAGGTACAGGTCGGTGGTGATGGGTTGGACACCCAATAACAGGGCCAGCGTCAGCACAATCAGTGCGGCGGGCATGGCGGAGTGGGGGCTGCGGGAGGGCATGGCTTCAGGCTGCCTCTGTGGCCGCGGCCAGCACATGGCGCTGCGCCACGCTGCGCAGCAACACCAGCAAACCGATGGCGGCTACCGTGAGGCCCACCACCAACGCAATCCAGAAGCCCTCTGCCTGCATGGGTTGGGCCGGGCGCCAGGGCATCCATTCGGGTGCCAGGCCCAGCACACAACCCAGCGGCAGTGAAAACACCCAGAACGCCGTCAAATGAATCACCATGGGTGAGCGGCTGACCTTGTAGCCCCGGATGGCGCAACTGGTAGACACCTGCGCGGCGTCCGACAGTTGAAACAGCGCGGCCAAAAACAACAGGCTGGCCGCCACACCCGCCACTGCCGGATCCGAGGTGTAGGCCGACGCGATCTGCTGGTTGAACACCGCCATCAACGACGCCGAAACGGTGGCCAGGCCAATCGAGGTCGCCACACCGACGCCGGATCGAAAACGGGCAGCCTGCGGGTCACCGGCACCCAGCGCCTGCCCCACACGGGTCAGCAGGGCAATGCCCAGGCTGAGCGGCAGCATAAAAACCAGGGATGAAAAATTCAGTGCAATCTGATGGGCCGCCACCTGGGTGCTGCCAAACCGGGCCACGAGTAAGGCAATCAGGCTGAACGCACTGCTTTCTGCAAAATAGGTCACACCAATCGGCAAGCCCAGCTTGAGCAGGCTTTGCATTTTTTCGCGGTTGGGACCTTCAAAGCGGTCAAACGGCCAGGTGCTGCGGTAGGCCGGTGCGCGGCGCATCCACCACAACAAGGCTCCCAGGTTGAACCACAGGCACAGCATGGTGGCCCAGGCGCAGCCCACACCGCCCAGGCTGGGAAAGCCCAGGTTGCCAAAAATCAACAGCCAGTTCAGCAGGCAATTCAAGGCCAGGGCCACTATGGAAATCACCATGATGGGTTTGGTCTGGTCCAGGCTGGCGCTGTAGCCATATAACACCCGGTAACAGGCAAAAGCTGGCAGGCCCAGGCTGGTGATCTGCACAAATCGCACGGCAATGTCGCGCACCACCGGTTCGAGTTCCATGTGGTCAAACACCCGACCCGACAGGTTGACCAAGACCATTGCCACAGCGCCCACGCCAATGGCTTTCCACAGGGCCTGGCGAACGACGTGGGGCACGCGGTCAAACTGGCCCGCTCCGACATAGTGGGCGACGGTGGGGTTGACTGACATCATGATGCCCATCAGTGTGACCACCACAATCATCCATACCGACGACCCCAGCGCCACGCCCGCCAGGTCCTGGGCAGAGGCATGGCCAGCCATGGCCACGTCCGCCACCGCCATGCCGACATTGGCGAGTTGGCCGATCAGAATCGGCCAGGCCAGTTGCCA
>CAZMXB010000472.1:0-3470 GCA_964569855.1 uncultured Rhodoferax sp. | reverse complement strand
GTGCATGCGAATGGTGCCGTACATGCCGTTGTTGAGCAGCAGGATGATGGTCTTGGCACCATGCTGCACGGCAGTGGCCAGCTCCTGGCCGTTCATCAGAAAGTCGCCGTCGCCCGCAATCGTGAACACCACCCTGCCCTGCCCGGCCGCCGTGGGGCTGGTTTTGCTGGTGATGGCCGCCGCAATGCCGGCCGGCACGCCGTAGCCCATGGCGCCATTGGTCGGTGCGAGTTGCGTCTTGAAGCCCTTGGCCAGGCCGCTGTAGCGGTAAAAGCGGTGCAACCAGCTGGCAAAGTTGCCGGCGCCATTGGTCAGCACGGCGTCAAGCGGCAAATGCTTTTGCACGCTGGCGATGACGCTGTGCATGTCGACCAGGCCGCGCTCGGTGTCAGCCGGCAGGTCCTTGATAGGGCTGGCCTGCAGGTTGGCCACATAGTCGGCATTGCAGGCCTGCGCCCAGGCCTCCCACACCACATCTTTGGGGGCAGCCAGCACCTCCAGCGAGCGGGCGGCGGCACGCATGCTGGCGTGAATGGCCAGGTCGGCCTGGTAGACGCGGTTCAGCTCTTCGGCGCTGGCGTGGATGTGCACCAGGGTCTGCTTGCTGCGCGGCGCTTGCAGCAGCGTGTAGCCGCCGGTCGTCATCTCGCCCAGGCGCGGGCCGATGGCGAAGACCAGATCACTCTCGCCAATACGCTTGGCCAGCGCCGGGTTGATGCCAATGCCCACGTCACCGGCGTACAGCGGGTGGTGGTTGTCAAACGTGTCCTGGAAACGGAACGCATTGCCAACCGGCAGGCGCCAGGTCTCGGCAAAGCGCTGCAGGGCTTGGGCCGACTGCGGCGTCCAGCCACTGCCTCCGGCAATCACGAACGGGCGCTGGGCCTGCATCAGCATCTCGCGCAGCGTGCGCAGCGCGCCGGGGTCGCTCCAGGCGTCGGATGGCTCCACGCGGGCCAGGGGTACGGGCAGCGCGCCGGTGGCGGGGTTCAGCTTGACAGCCTGCGTCAGCATGTCTTCGGGCAGCACCAGCACCACAGGTCCGGGGCGGCCATTCATCGCCGTGGCGAAGGCGCGGGCAATGTATTCTGGGATGCGCGCCGCGTCGTCAATACGCTCCACACGTTTTGCCATGCCCAACGCGCTGGGGCCAAACATCACGCGGTAGTCCATCTCCTGAAACGCTTCGCGGTCGCGCTGGTCGCTCGCCACGTCGCCAATCAGCAGCACCATGGGCGTGGAATCCTGGAACGCGGTGTGCACGCCGATGCAGGCGTTGGTAGCGCCGGGGCCGCGCGTCACAAAACACACGCCGGGGCGGCCTGTCAGCTTGCCGTGCGCTTCGGCCATGAAAGCGGCGCCGCCTTCCTGCCGGTTGACGACGAACTGGATGTGGTCACGGTAGAGATGAAAGCCATCCAGCACCGCCAGATAACTTTCGCCGGGTACTCCAAAAGCGTGGGTAACGCCTTGTTCAACCAGGCATTGCACCAGCAGGTGGCCGGCAATGTGGGGAGCGGGTGTAGAGGGAGTCGGTATTGAATGCATGGCCGGTATTGTCCACGCACCCGACACCTATTTTGGCCGGGGTTTACACCTTGATAACAGCCGTTGCAGTGCGTGCGCGGTGGTAGCTGCCGGTGCCGCGGTGGGGTACCCGGTCGGTGGCCAACACGTCACCCGGCTGGTAGGTCGGGCCGCTGTTAAGGCGCTCGTAATACGGTGCGAATTCTGTCTGCGCCAGTGCCAGCAGGTCTTGCAGATCGTCCAGCACAAAATAGCTTTCCTGGAAATCGTCAATGCGGTAGTTGGTTCGCATAACGCGCTCCAGATCGAACGCAATGCGGTTGGGTGAATCGCTCTGGACTGAAAATGTGCTCTCGGAGAATGACGATGCAATGCCCGCCCCGTAGATGCGCAAACCTTCTCTTTGCTGCACCAGGCCAAACTCCACCGTGTACCAATAAACGCGCGCCAGCTCGGTGAGTTTGCCCAGGCTTTGTGCCCGCAAACCACCCTTGCCGTAGGCCTGGATAAAGTCCGCCATGACCGGGTGCATCAGCATGGGCACATGGCCAAACACGTCGTGGAACACGTCGGGCTCTTCCAGATAGTCCAGCTCGTGCGCACCGCGGATGAAGTTGCCAGCCGGGAAGCGGCGATTCGCCAAGTGTTCAAAAAACACATCGTCGGGCACCAGACCTGCCACCGCCACGATCTGCCAGCCGGTCTTGCGCATCAGCGCTTCGGACAGCTTCTCGAAATTGGGGATCTCGTCCGCCGACATCGGAAGGTTTTTCATGCCCTCGACAAAGTCGTGACAAGCTAGGGCTGGCAATAGTTTGCTCTGCCGCTCGTACAGTGTTTTCCAGACGGCATGTTGCTGCGGTGTGTACCGATCCCAGCCTTGGTCAATGGTCCAATCGGCACGCTGGGGGGCGACTGCAGGACCTGCAGCCAGGCCGTGCTTGACCTTTTCATGGCTTGTCTGCACTTCAGGCCTCCTGTTCAATCACTTTTGACGACGGCGTAGCCCGCGTACGCCTGATCACACAGTCTGGCCAGCGCGATGTCGTTCTTGCTCAGGCCGTGCACGTCGTGTGTGGTCCAGGTGATCAGCACCTTGTTGTACACATTGCTCCACTCAGGGTGGTGGTTGTGCTTCTCTGCGGCAATGGCAATCTGGGTCATGAAGGCAAAGGCCTGCATGAAGTCGGCAAGCACAAATTCCCGCGCAATGGCGCCCACCCTGGCATCAAAGGTCCACAGCGGCAACGCCTTCAGTTGCAGTGCGGCTTCTTGCGCATCCAGTTTTTGAATGGCCATGGTCAGTCTGCCGAGATCACGCCGCGCGCCAACTGGTCGCGCTCCAGCGATTCAAACAGCGCCTTGAAGTTGCCCTCACCAAAACCATCGTCGCCCTTGCGCTGGATAAATTCAAAGAATACCGGGCCCAACAGCGTGGCTGAAAATATCTGCAGCAACAGGCGGCGTTCACCGTCCTTGCTGGTGCCGTCCAGCAAAATTCCGCGGCTTTGCAGCGCCGCCACGTCTTCACCATGGTTGGGCAGACGGCCTTCCAGCATCTCGTAATAGGTGGCAGGTGGCGCAGTCATCAGCGGTACACCCGCCGCTTTGAGGCTGTCGAGCGTGGCAATCAGGTTGTCGCTGAGCAGCGCAATATGCTGAATGCCCTCGCCGTTGAACTGCATCAAATATTCTTCAATCTGGCCGGTCTTGCCCGAGGCCTCCTCGTTGAGCGGAATACGGATCATGCCGTCCGGTGCCGTCATGGCGCGCGATGTCAGACCGGTGTATTCGCCCTTGATATCAAAGTAGCGAATCTCGCGGAAATTGAAGATTTTTTCGTAAAAACCACCCCAGAAGGCCATGCGGCCACGGTACACGTTGTGTGTCAGGTGGTCGATGATCTTCAGACCATGGCCCAACGGGTGACGGTCCACACCGGG
>CAZMXB010000471.1:0-3485 GCA_964569855.1 uncultured Rhodoferax sp. | reverse complement strand
CCAGCGCGTCGGCCGCCAGCATCATGAACAACCTGTCCACGAACGTGGCCAAGATCATGGAGTCGACGGCGCTTGACGCCACCGCCAAGCAAAAGGCCATCGACATCTACAACAACAACGCCACCAAGTCGCTGCAACTGATCGGCGCGCTGTCGGGCGATATCGACCTGTCGACCTACCTGGACGAGGTGCTCGGGACCACGTCCCCGCCGCCCACCACGACACTGCCGCCACCGCCTACGCCCACCCCCACACCGACCCCGACACCAACCCCGACGCCAGTGCCCGTCAATCCATACAACCCGCCGATCCCAGGCATGGATGGAAACGGCACCCGCACCGACCCGTCGGCCTAAACCATGAACATCCTCTACGAAAAGACCAGGCTGCGCGGGCGCATGTTCCGCGGTGGCTACGAGGGAGAGGGCACCGGCATCGAGCTCGGCAACGGCGATGGGCCTGGGTCCGGGTGGGGCGGAACAAGCCAGCCGGCAACCACTGGGGGAAAGCCCGGCGAGGACGCCATGGCACAGGCCGGCTCGCAACAGCTTGGCAGTGTTGCGGACCGCTCCGACTACGGCGCCATGGAAGGCTTCAACCCGAACAACCCATCGCAGACGGTCGACCTGATCCAGGCATCGGAGAACGTCAACAAGGCGCTGTCGTTTGGCGTGCCGATCGCGGCATCGGCGATGGTCCCGGGATTTGGCCTGGCGATGGCGCTTGCCAAGTCGGGCGCGAAGATGATGGGCGGCGCTCCGATGAGCGAGGTGCTGTCTGACATCGGCCCGGGGATCGTGAACGGAAAACTCAACGAGTTGACAGGCGGGCTCTACGGCAAGGCCATGATGGCATCGAACCTCTCGAGCTTCATGGGTGGCCCATCGCTTCCGAATGCAGGCAAGGAAGTGGTCTCCGGGATCATCGGAAACGCGCCTGGCAGGGCTGGCGCCACCCTGGCGGGATCCCCTGGAGCGGCATCCAACGGTGACGGCGCCGTGCAGGTTGCACAACCCGGTGCCACGGCAGCGCTGGCGGCCACCACGCCGGCCGCTGCGCAGGATGTGAATTACGCAAGCATCGGGATCGACTCTGCAGGATGGACGACAGCCGGGCACAAATACATGGAGGCCAAGAATGTTTGATGACGAGTACTACCCGCCGCCCAGCGAAGGGGGCAGCGGCAACACCGACGCGCAGGACGCGGCCAACCTTGCGCAATTCGACAACGACTTTGCCGAGAGCGTGCAGATGGCGCTGGGCTCCAGTTCGTCGCAGGAGTGGGTGCCCGACTTCCGCGAGTACGGCCAAAGCGGATCGAGCACTGCGGTCTACGGGCAGCAGCCCAAGGCGGTGAACGACACACCCAAGGACCAGGGTGGGATCATCGGGAAGATCTCCGGCTTCGTGGACAAAAACAAGGCCTTGAGCGAAATGCTGGTCAAGGGCATCGCAGGCGCAGCATCCGGGAACCAGGCCAAGAAGACGGCCGAGATCCAGGCGCGCAACCGGCTCGATGAATTGAAGCTCAAGAACCAGCAGGAGCAGGAGGCCAACGCGCGCACCAGCGCATCGGTTGCAGGCCTGCGCCAGCCAGTCGGGATCATCAACCGCGGCCCGCTGCGCCGCGCTGACGGCACGCCCGTCTTCTCCAACGGAAGGATTGTCTGATGGACCCGCAACGCAAAGGCGCCCTGGCGCAATACCTCAACGCAGCGAAGGCGGTCATATTCGACGCCAACCGCATGCGCCAGTTCCTGCCCATGATGGACACCAAGGCCGGCGCCATTCAGGCGGTGCAGGCAGTGATCGCGGTGATCGAGCAGAAGAAGCCGGTCCCGGCGGACATCGCCCCGCTGCTGGGTGCGGCCACGTACATGATCATGGTCGACATGGCCAAGGACGTCACCGGCATGCAGCCTGACCCCGAGATCGTCAAGGGCGTGGTGGGCGAGATCCTGGCCACCATGGGGCAGGCCTACGGCGGGCAGAAGCCGGCACCAGTTCAACCGGCTGCCGCTGGCATCATCGGGCAGCAGAAAGCGATGGCTTGACCATGGGAATCCTGTCGAACTTCATTGCCGGTGCGGCGAGTGCCGGTGGCGAGATCCTGCAGCGCGAGCGCGAGTCTGGCGTGCGGGTGAAGGAAAGCCAGGACATTGCCCGGTTCAATGACGACCTGGCTACCAAACGCGAGCAGGCACTGATGGCCCTGCGCAATGAATACCAGGTTTCCGCCGAGGGCCGCGCCGAAGAGCGAACTGTTGCCGGGGAAAAGCGCGGCCTGACGAACCGCGCCACGGAACGCCAGAACATTGTCGACGAAACCGTGACGAATGCGCCCAAGCTGCGCGAGGTCAAGGTAGAGGACGCCAAGGCCGTCAAGAAGGCTGAGTACGGCCCGGAGATCCAGGCCCTGATGCGCAAGGCAGAGACCGAGAGGCTTACTGCCGGCGAGCAGGCGAAGCTGGACTTCTACAACAAGAACCGCAAAGCCATCCTTGGGCAGACGCGCGACGAGGCGCAGGCGCGGCACATCGAGTCGGCTGGGTCACTTGCACAAGCTGCGCTGGCCAAGGTGCAACTGGAGAATGCGCAGACTGCCAGCACGCTGCGAACTCAACTTGCCGAGGCCCGCGCATCAGGAAACGATGATGCGGTGCAAGCCATCCAGCAGCAGATCACCGATCTGGCGTTCACCGGAAAAGACACCGCCAAGGCCTACGCGACCTACAGCACTGCGCAACAGAAACTTTTTGACCTTGAGGCCAAGTTGGCCGACGAGAGCAAGATGCTTTCTCCCGGGCAGGTTGCCTCGATCAAGTCGGAAATTGAAGAGGCCAAGGCGGTGCAGCGGCAGGCGGCGAAAGACTTGGGAGTCAGCATCAAGGACAAAGGTGCGGCCGATAAGACGATGCCGAAGCCGCCACCCGGCGCCCTAGATGAAGTGGCGAAGAACCCGAAACTGCGAGAAGCCTTCATCGCCAAGTACGGAGCGGACGCCTTGCCGGCGCCAAAGGTCGAGGTAAAGGGTGACGGCGAGAAGTCAACCGCCAGCAAAGCGCCTATCACCCCCCTATTCACCAGGGGGCCGGCAAGCCCGAACTATCCGGGCGGCGAGATCATCTACACCGGGCCGACGCTTCCAACGGCTACCGGCGGCGGAATCATTGATCCAAAACGCAACTGGCCAGGGCGGTAATTCATGGCGAACTATTTCGACAAGTACGATGAGTCAGCGCCAACAGGGAATTACTTCGACAAGTACGACGAACCGGAGAAAAAGGCCGATGGCGGCGACTTCCTGCGCGGCGCCAAGGAGTCGTTTCAGCAGTTGCCCCAACTCGGGTACGGCCTGATCGCTGGCGCCGGCGCTGCGCTCGAGAACGTGGCTGGAGAGGGCGGCATCGCCACCGGCATCAAGAAGGCCGGCATCGCGGGTTACAAGGACTGGGGCGACACGATCGCCAAAGGGTCCAAGGAAT
>CAZMXB010000470.1:0-3487 GCA_964569855.1 uncultured Rhodoferax sp. | reverse complement strand
GCGATTACTCGCCCATCAGGGCCACGATGGAACCGGCGGTCGAGGTGTCGCCGGTGTTGTGGCAATTGATGTCGAAGCGCTCGGTGCCCTTGATCGCGATCTGGTCTTCCGCGAACTTGTATTCGGTCGAGCGGGAGATCGTCATGCCGCGACGGTCGCCCATCGTGACCGACATGTTGAGATCGCCGAACAGGATCATGGCCACGTCCGACGCGTCCGTGGTGGTGGTCGCCGGGGCGAGCATCGACGCCGTGATGTACACCGGATAGCCGTTGTACTCGCGGATCGTGCGGCCCGACGCCTGGTCCTTGGTCACGCCGCCCGAGGCGCCGATGAGACGCTCGAAGACGTTCCCCCACATGGTCTGCGAGCAGAACCACGCCGGCCGGCCGCGGTCATAGACGTACTGCGGCAGCTTGCCCTGCACGGCGGCAAGGTCGGTCGCGTCGATCTCGGCCATCGTGTCGTGGCCGGTCGCCGCGTCAACGGAGCCGGCGAGAGTGCCGACGCCATCGTTGAAGATCTTGCGCAGGCCGGTCATGCCGCCATAGGTCGACGTGCCGTCACCCTGGAACAGGCAGTCGTCTTCGCCCTTGGCGTAGGCGTAGGCGATTTCCGAGGTCAGCGTGTCGCCGATATTGATCACGGCGTCCTCGTCGAGTTCGCTTGACCACAGGGTCAGCACCGACGCCTTCTTGGCGGTCAGGCCGACATTGGTCCACACCGGCTGCGACTGCGTTGCCGCCACGCCTTCACCCGTGAAGTACATAGTGAGGCCGGAGACCAGCTTGGGGATGACCAGACGGTCACGGCCCATCGGCATGACGTTCACTAGCTGGCGGGCGAGACCGTAGCTGTTGCGCAGCACGATGATCTCGTTGCCCATCTCTTCCGGCACGAACACGCCACCGGCGCTGTTCACGCCTTCGGAAAGCGCCTTCTGGATCGACACGCCGTTGTCCTTGCACCAGGCCGCGGCCTTCTCGTTGCCCATCATGCTGGCAAGGAAGAACTGGCCCATCTTGTAGGCGCGCTCGGGCGCATCCTGGCCGACGATGTGCTTGGTGGTGCCGACCGGGCGAGCGGTGGCGGCGACCGTGGTCTTCTTGGCCGGTTCGGTCGTGGACACGGTCTGAGCCGATTCAGCGGCCAGGCGGTCGGCTTCCTTCTTGCGCTCGATCTGCTTGTCCAGATCGGCGATCGCGGCCTTGGTGGCCTCGTATTCGGTCTCGTTGTCGATCAGCGTCGACAACGCATCGACCTTTGCAGCGCGCAGCTGCATAAGTTCCTGAAGGGTCTTCATTGTGGGGTTGCTTTCGCAACAATGGGGCCCGCCCTATGCGGGGCCCCGGCCTCCCGGCAGAGCCGGGGAAACGCTCAGGCGACCTTGCCGCCCATGCGCAAAACTTCGATCTCGCGGCGCTTCCTGGCGATGCGCTGCGCGGTAGCGGCGCGCTCGACGGCGTCGATCCGCTCCTGTGAATAGATGCCCATCCCGGCCTTGGCGGCGATCTGGCGCGCCCAGTCGAGGTCGCGTTCCGCCTGCCCGTCGGCGCCAAGCACGCTGTCCGCCAGCTTCTTGATGCGCTCGCTGGCGCCGGCCTTGCTCAGCGCGCCCTCGGCCCAGTCAAGAATCAGGTCGACGTCGAGTCCGGCCGAGCGGCTTTCGATCAGCGCCTGGGGATTGGCCGGCACGGGGACCGCGGAGAACTCGAGCAGGTCCTGTTCCATGAAGTCGATGCCGTACTTGCGGGCCGGGTCATCGACGAAGGCATATTTCAGCGGCGCAAAGCTGACGGAAGTCGCGCTGAGAAACCCGCCCTTATACATGTCGAACACGGTATCGTTGAACCGCGCCATGCCGCGCGGCGTGAACTCGGCTTCGGCCTTGAGCGAGAGTTTCTCGGTCCAGATCTTCGGCGCCTTGGCCACGGGCAACGATGTCGAGTCGTGCGCCCAAAGCACAACGGGATTCTTGCGGTAGTTTTCGAGCTGCCAGCCGGACGGGTCGACGGTGTCGCCCATGCGATCGACGGCGCCTGTGGAGATGGTGAACGTCAGCGACCGGCTGTCGCCCTCGCCGGCCTTGACCTCGGTGTCGAATGACGCGAGCAACTCGCCGGCAGCGGGCGTGCCGTCCTTCAGCGAGGCACGGAAGGCTTCGATCGTGTGGAAGGTCTTGGTCATGGCTGGACGTCCTCTCGGGCGACGAGTTCGCGAGCAAGCGCGAGCAGCGCCTTGGCTCCGGTTGCGCTGGGCGTCGGGCTCCCGGCTTCGATCATGTTGAGGGGCTGCAGGTAGATGTCCCCATTGGTGATGCGGTTGAGGTTTTCGCGGTCGCGAATTTCGTTGACGCTCAACACGCCCCAGTTTCGCGCGATCGCATACGCCTCGTAGCGGGATTTCATGTCGCCGCGCAGAAGAGCGTCGGGCATGAACTCGAAGAAGTAGCCGGCAGCGCGCTCGGTGTCTGTCAGCAGATCGCGCTTGAGCGTCTGTTCCCAGCGCACCATGTCCGACAGAAGGCAGTCGGTCACGTATTCGAGCGACTGCTGTTCGATGTTGGAGAACGTCGCGCGCTCGAGGTCGCCGACCTTGTGCGGCGGCATGCGGTAGATGCGATAGATGTCCTGATTGGTGAGCTTGCGCGTCTCGACGAACTGCGCATCGGCGTTGTCCATGCCGATCTGCTTCCAATCCATTTCGCCGTCGAGGATGACCAGCTTGTGGGCATTCTCGGGGCCCTGGAACCGATCTTCCCAGTCGGCGCGCAGCTTTGCCGCAGCCTCGGGGCCGATGGTCTGCTTGACCGTCAGCATGCCGCCCGGCTTGGCGTTGTTGCCAAAGAACGCGGCGCCGTAGGTTTCGGCCGCCTTGCCCAGCCCGATGGTCTCGCGATGGTATGAGATCGGGGACAACCCCACCACGCCATCAATCGACAGACCGCGCAGATGCACGACCCCGTCAGCCGGGAACGTCTCGCGCCGGCCGCTCGGGAAAGTGATCTCGTAGAACGCCTGTCGGTTGTCCTGCGTCGTCTTGACGACCACTGCCGACCACGGCACCGGCCACAGGTTCACAACCTGGCCGCGTCCGTCAAGTTCCTTGATCGCCAGCGCATTGCCGCGCAGGTCAAGCTGTCCCTGCATGAACGCCTTGAAGTCGAACGCCGTCTGCAGCCGGTTGGGCCGCGACAAGACAAGCTCGTAGAGCGGGTGCTTGGTCGCCCTCTCCCGCGAGCCATCCTTCTGCTTCTGATACAGGTGACACGGCAGCTTGCCGATGTCCTCCTGCTTCACGCGCACGCACGCCCAGACCGCCGCAAGCTCAAGCGCATTGTCCGGCGTCACGGTCACGCCGGCCGTCGACTTCGACGATTCCAGCAGCTGCGCGAAAAAGCGGTCGATCCCGCCCGCGCTTTTCTTGCCGCGGCGGAACAGTCGGTCCCAAAAGGCCATGAATGCTCCTAGGCGAAGCCGCCGCGTTG
>CAZMXB010000469.1:0-3488 GCA_964569855.1 uncultured Rhodoferax sp. | reverse complement strand
CAAGACCTACAACGGTAGTACGTGGGATGATATGGTTGGCTCTGCCGCCATATCGAACCTGACGAACAACGTGACCTTTGCGGGTATTAGCACGACTGGATTTACGGCGCCCAATCTGACCAACCAGGCCAACGGTGCGTGGATTTGCGTAGCGTCACAGCCATCGGTGTCCAACAGTGGTAACTTGGTTGTCGAGCTACTAGAGTCTGGGGTTGTGAAGGCATCGGGAACAATAAACTACGCCGACACTTTACTAGGCTTCCACTACGTGCGTTTCACCACCCCTTATACGTGGGCCACGCTAACCGCATCCGCCTATACAATCCGTATCCGTAATACCGTGTCATCTGGGTCACTGGGACAGGTCAATACTGCCGCCTCTGGCCCGTGGTCTCTCGTGACCTACGACACTGCCTCTTCCCTCGGCACGACAGATGACCCTTGGGTGGGTGGTTTCATTAACGCAGGCATCACCCCTAAGACCCTCACACTATCTGGCACGAGCAATCAGTTCGGCTCGGGTACAGATAAGGCCATGAACGCTTCCACGCAGCTCACTATGGGGGCTGGGCTTACAATGGGCGTGGGTGGAAATGTAGTCTTCGACCAGACCGCGTCTACAACCCTGCTTGTCAGGGGGTCGGTCTTTGTAGGACGGGGCAGTGTATTCGATATGCGACCATCGCCTAGCAACAAGGCAATCGTGTCTACGCTTGTATTCGATTGTGAAACGGCTAACGGTAACTACCTGCTGGTTTCACCACCTAACGGACGTGGCGGGCCGATACTCACCACGGGTGCAGACTATGACCCAAGCACTAAGTTTGCTAGCGGCCTAGGGACCGCGGCAAGTCCGCTCATCGTCCAAACAGGTTGGGATGCCGACGTGGGCGACGAGATAATTATTGGTGGCGGCACAGACTATGCTAAAAATGAGAATCGCTATATTATCACACGCAACTCATCTACATCTTTCGTGCTGTCTAGCACCAAGGGTGGGTCTGAAAACGCATTAACCCAGACTCACGCCGTAGGTGCTCACATTGCCAATCTCACCCGAAACTCGGTTCTCACGGCATTGACGACCACCAGGGGCTACTATGTCGGTGCTATCAATGACAGCACGGCGGGCATCAGCTCATTCGATAACACCCGATTTGAGTATGTTAGCTGTACATCTGGTCATGGCTTCCAGCCAGCAAATAACACCAACCCAAATACTTTCGATAATGTCGTATTCTACAACAGCCCAATCGCTGGTCGTGGAACAATCATAGTATCGTCGCTCACAACACCAAGAGTCTTCAACGACATCATCTTTTACAACCAGCAGGGCTTAAACTTCTCGGGGCAGTCTGGCCTTCAGGTGCAGACCTGTAGCGGACAAACATTCAATAGGATACTCGACTTCAATGCCCCATCGGGCACTGTCAACTGTGGTGCAATATCTTTGACCGTTAATGCAGTAAGTAACACCTTCAATGATTGTCATACCTACGGCTGCAATGCAGGCAACAACGCATCTGGGTATGCTATCGGTCTCTTCACGTCATCAAACAACACCTTCAACAACTGTACGGTCAATGGCAACCGTCAGAATGCCGTCTACTTCGGTGCTGGGACAACCAATATCTTCAACAACTGTAACTTTGGCCTTATGGCTAACAACAGCATTGATGTTATGAACCTGACATCACAGCTCAACACTGCCACATTCAACAATTGTAACTTTGGATCGACTACACTGATAAGCAATTACCTCAATACGCTGGAGGGGTCGCTCATAGGGTTCCAGAACTATAACGGAGGTACTACCTCCCACTTCTGGTACACCAACCACGGCAAGGGTCAGAGTGCTGGCTCTGGCTTGACCGATACAACAGTTCGCACCGCATCGTCGCTATCTCTCGTACTGAAGCCAGAGGATGCCACAAACGGTTTCTCATGGACAAGCCGTATCCCTGGGAATGCGGGTACAAACGTCTTCGTATCTGGATACGTCTACCGTAATGCAACATTCTCGAGCGGACTGCTGAAGATCGAACTGTGGCTACCAACTACATCATTGTCTTCCTCCCCAGACGCTTCATATACGTTCCCAACCACCACGTCAGAGTGGCTACCGTTCATCGTGTCGGCTTACTTCGGCGGCACTATCAGCGGACTAGCAGTGGTCAAGATTACTGCCGTCACTGCTACAGCAGGGGCTTACGCCTTTGTGGATGACCTGTATGACGCTGGGCTCACCAACAAGCTAGCTGGAATGGACATTTGGGACCAAGGCCAGCCAGCACCACTCATTGCCGCCGTGGACGTGTCTACAGTTGGAGGTATCGTCTGGAACTACCCAGACAGCAGTCCGACTGCGAATACAATGGGTAAGCGGCAGATAGATGCCGCCGATAGTGCTGAACTAGCATTTGTTAAGTAGACAGACATACTAAGGTCAAATGGCAAAGCTAAAAATAAACCGCGGTACTACATACTCACGAACTGTGAACTACCAAGAGAATGGGGTTGCCACTTCTCTTGTTGGTTCAACGGTAAGATTTACTATGAAAGCTGATGAGTGGGACACCAGTACAACAGATGCCACCGCACTAGTTTCTAAGGATGTAACTGACGGGACTGCCGGTGGGGTAGCAACCATTACACTAGATCCATCCGATACAGCTACTATCGAACCCGGTGAATACAGGTACGACATCAAGGTTGATAAGGGATCACTAGGTACTACCGTCTACAAGGTCGATGAGGGTGTAATTGTTCTGGACGGTAGCCCAACCAACAGGTTGTCGTAATGGCCGACTCATCTCGCCTTACCGCGAATGTGGTCACATCTGCTACTGACGCCTCTGGTAGTCAGGTCATTTCTATTGTCCAGTCTAATAATGTGGAATCATCAAGTGCAACGGCCAACGTCACTACCGGTGGTGCGGGGTCAGCAGGGGCTCCTGGTCAAGGTGTACCCACAGGTGGGTCTTCGGGACAGGTTTTAGCCAAAGCATCTGCTACAGATTATGATACAGAGTGGGTAGCACAAGCAGGTGGTGGTGGTGGTGGTGGTGGTGGCGCGGTAGATTCTGTAAATAGTCAGATTGGTACTGTTGTACTTGATGCCGACGATGTCTCCGATGTATCTACTACAAATAAGTATGTAACGGCTGCCGAAAAGACGAAGTTGTCCAACCTATCCGGTACAAACACTGGGGATCAGGATTTATCAGGCTACGTTCCAACATCCAGAACAGTGAACAGTCAGTCGCTTTCGTCTAATGTCACCCTCACTCAAGATAACGTGGCTGACGGTTCTACCTATAAACAGTACTCGAGCACCGAAAAGACTAAACTTTCGGGTATTGCAACTGCTGCTACCGCAAACGACACAGATGCCAACCTTAAGAACCGTGCTAATCACACTGGTACGCAGACTGCTTCAACTATCTCTGACTTCTCGACTGCCGCAGATGCTAGGGTCGCAGCTGCTT
>CAZMXB010000468.1:0-3495 GCA_964569855.1 uncultured Rhodoferax sp. | reverse complement strand
TCGCGCATCGGGTCGTAAACGCCCAATTTCACGAAATCCGGATTGACGATGAACACTTCACGCTGACGCATCTGGCGACCGTTCATCGCTTTGACGCGACCGAAGGGGCCGATGTAGATTTCAAGCAGCGCGGTCAGCTTCTTGTCTTCCGCAACGTCGAAGCGCGTCTGACCGGCGAGGAAGCCGTCAAACGTGGTGCGCTGCGATGAGGGGATGAGCGCAAACGTGCCGTCAATGTCAGCGCCGTTGTCGTGCATGAGTTTGAGCACGTCCTTAAACAGCGTTTCCGTAAAGGCGCGTTGTGTGCCGTCAGTCTGCGCGGTATTGGTCAACGGGGCCGGATCAACGCCACCCGCGCCTTTCGATGTGTTGGTAGCAACCCAGCCGAGCATGCCGCGCGTTTGAGGCGCAACACCCGCAGATGCAGCAATCGCCGTGGTGTTCTGCAAGCAGGCGTATTCAACGTCTTTCTTGAGTTCCACCATCTTTTTAGAGACGGCGTAGTCGTACTCGGAAACAGGCTTTACCTTGCGGTGTTTGTCCTGCGTACGAGTGACCGCGCCGGTCTTTTCCAGAATTTGCGTGCGGTTGCTGTATTCGCTAGTGCCGGTCATTGCCGCAATGGTCGGAATGTTGCCCTGTTCAACTTTGTTAGACGCCGCCGCCGCGAAATCGTCACAATCCCAACGCGGAAGCACGGAATCAATCGTCTCGCGCTCAATCGAGGAGAGAAACGGCGTGTCTTTGACGGATACGTTGTAGATTTTGTCCAAAAGCAATTCACGGTTCCGAGTGCCGGTTGTGAAGGTTGCAAAGGAGTTTGAAGCCTGTGCCATGATTTATTTCCTTGTTGACGCGAGCAGCATGGCAAAGTCATTGCGACCAATATTGCCCTTCTGCACGCGATTCATTAACTGTTCTTGCCGAGAAGCAGGCTTGCCGGTTGCCCGGTTGACCTTAGTCGGCACACTTGCTAGCCGCTGTTGCATTTGCGGCTGCTTTTTGACGATCTCGTCATAGGCTGCGGCCTTCTTGTGAAGGGCAGACCACATATGAACGAGTCGCTTGTCGGTGATCGCATTTAGCTCGCGCGGGTCGAACCCGAACTCACGAGCATCATCGAACATCTTCACGAGGCGGTCCTTGGTGAAGGTCTTGTCAACCTTGCCCATGTGGTCCCATACCTCGGCCTGCGATTGAGTAGCTTGCTGCAATGGCATCTGCATGTAGGCGCTTCGCTTTTGAGCTACGTTGGTAGCAGCGTCGCGCGCTTGCTGCTTTAACTCGGTGAACTCAGCAAGACGAGCCGCGTACATTTGCGGGTCTTCCTGCGCTAACGATTGCCAGTCAAGGCGCTCGTATGCCTGTACCTGCGATGACAGTTGCATCATTTGCGAAACTTCGCCTGCAAACTGATTTACAAACTGAAACTCCATGCGCGCGGTGTCTTGCGCGGCCCGGTACTCTTCAGCTAGTCGTTGCGTCTTCTGCGTGTAATCGCGCTGCATTGACTCGCGGTCAACAAACGCCTTGATTAGCTCCGCTTTCTTCGCTTTGACCTTTTGACCGTCTTGCTCAAATTCAAGCTCTTCATCCGACTGCGCTGCGGCTTGGTCTTCAGGAGACTCGGACTCCTCATCGGGTTGGTCTGTCTCGTCTTGAATGTCATCTTCGCTGGAAGCAGCTTCCGACTCCGCTACGGGTTGGTCTTGCTCTGCACCGCTCAGAAGTTTTGCAAAATCATTGGCATTGTCGATGCCGTCTGACTGGTCTTCAGTTTCCATCTTCATTTCCTTTAGGTGTGAGTCCGCCTCCATTGAAGGATTTGGGTTGCTCCTAAACTAAGAGCGCTCTGCGGGAGCGCTTACCGTTGGCTCAACCGAGCCAGTTGCCCGAACTCAACTGAGCGCGGGAAATTTCTGCTTTCGTGACGCGGACACCAGCGTATCGACCCGTAAAGATCGTGCCCGTAACTGCGTCAGGGTGTTCAACATGCGTCACTACCAAATCTATGGCGCGCGCCGCCTCTTCTGAGGCATTTACAAAATCTTCAAGGGATTGCGGCTTTTGACGTGCAGCAATCTCTGCGTTAGTTGGACGTCCCATATCGAACCTTTCTAATGTCGTAAAGAGCAGCCTTGGCTTTCATGTTTTCGTCCATTAGCAGCTCGGCTCTGATCTTTTCACCGCCGTTGACCATGACGATCAGGCAGTTTTCAAACTGAGCGGTTGACCATGCCAGCGCATCCAGCCGCATGCGGTTTTCTGGCGTTGATCGCTGCCCTACCGCGTCGCTCCACATCTGATCAGCAATCGCTGTACGAATGGACGCAAGCGCCTTTTGAAGCGTCGGGTCATCTAACAGCCTTGCCGCCGCGTCGCCTTGCCGTACTTCCTCGTCTTTGGTCATTGCGGATTACCGTTTAGAGCGCTGAAAATCGCGCCGTTGACGTCACCCACAGACGCACCGTTTTGCAACGCGCCTGCGGCCTGCTGGATGCCACGCATGACCATGCCGAGGTTCGCCAGATTGACGCCGGGTGCCTGTGCCGTTTGATCGGTCTGTGTCCCGTTGATCAGGTTCTGACCACCTCCGCCGCTATGCGCAGAGATGATCCCGGCAGCCAGCGCAAGCAATTCCTTGTCCTGTGCCGCGCGAATCTTCATCTGTTCAATCATCAGTTCGTGCGCGCGCTGTTTCTCAGCCTCAACCGCGCTGATATTGGCCTCTGCGTTGAATTTCTGAATATCCGCTGCTGTTTCAGCTTGTGCTGTCATCGCGTCGGCCTGCCCTTTCGCCTGAAGCTCCATCTCCTTCGCCTTGATCTGGCCTTGCACCTTTATTTCTTCGGGCGATGGCTTCGGAGGCTGCGGGGGGATATTCGCGGGATCGGTCAACAGCAAGTCAGACTTGAGTTTTCCAGCAGTCGCAAGTTGACGGCCATACTCATAGATGTTGTTCGGCTGCACAATCGGCATGCCCTGCGATGCGACCATCTGCATGAATTGGCCGAACATTTGCAGCGATTGCAACAGTTCTGAGTTGTCACCAGTACCCAATCCAACGCGAATGGTGACCGCCATTTCCGGGTTCCACAGCGCTGGATTGAATGACTTGAATACCTTGCCGTCGTAAACCTGTTCTGGCTCGTCCTGATTAGCCACAGTAAGCCGCAACGCCTTGCGCACAAGGTTCTTGACGCCCATTTCCGAGAACAGGCGAAGCGCCGTCTTCATTCGCCGTTGTTGTGCCGACTCAACGACCGAAACTTCTTTTGCGGTGCGCGGGTTCAGCGAGTCTTTATCAAGCCCCGTACCGTTACGCAGCACGCCGATACGGTTTTCCCGCATCGTTTTGCCCCATTCAAGGCCATTCATGGACTCAACAGCAACGGTTGACGTGACCATCGGCCCCGCCATGCCCGGCTCAGACATCCGCACAATGCCGCCGATGCGGTTATCCAGCAAATCGGCCATGTTGACCTTCTTGTCAAC
>CAZMXB010000467.1:0-3502 GCA_964569855.1 uncultured Rhodoferax sp. | reverse complement strand
TGGCGTGGTGCGCGATGTGGTCGCCAATGAAACTGGCGATGAAGTAGTAGCTGTGGTCATAACCGGCGTGCAACCGCAGTTGTAGCGGGTGCCCCACGGCATCACATGCGTCGCGCAGCAATTGGGGTTTGAGTTGCACGGCCAGGAACTCGTCGGCTTCACCCTGATCGATCAGCAGTGGCAAGCGTTCGCTGGCGCAGCCCACCAGGGCGCAGGCGTCCCAGGTTTGCCAGGTTGATTCGTCCGGACCCAAATACGCAGCCAGCGCCTTGTTGCCCCACGGCACCTGGCTGGGTGCCACGATGGGTGAAAACGCCGACACACTGCGGTACCGACCCGGATTTTTCAGGGCGCAAATCAGCGCGCCATGGCCCCCCATCGAGTGGCCGGCGATGGCGCGCGCTGTGTTGGCCGGGAAGTGAGACTCAACCAGCGCGGGCAACTCATGCACCACGTAGTCGTGCATGTGGTAATGCGATGACCAGGGCGCTTGGGTGGCATTGACGTAGAAACCCGCGCCTTGCCCCAAGTCGTAACTCTTGGTGTCATCGGCCACATCACTCCCACGGGGGCTGGTGTCAGGGGCAACCAGAATCAGGCCATGCTCGGCGGCAAACTGCTGTGCGCCCGCCTTGGTGATGAAGTTTTGCTCAGTGCATGTCAGCCCCGACAACCAGTAGAGCACCGGGCACGGGCCGGCCCGTACCTGCGGCGGCAGGTAGATGCCCACCCGCATCTCGCAGCCCAGTGCGGTGGACGCGTGGGTCCAGACTTCTTGTTGCCCGTTAAAGCAGGCGTGCTGTTCGATGCGTTTCATCGGTGTGTCTGTGGTCAAAAATGAATCACGGTGCGAATGGACTTGCCTTCGTGCATCAGGTCAAAGGCCTCGTTGATACGCTCCAGCGGCATGGTGTGCGTGATGAAGGGGTCGAGCTGGATGTCGCCACGCATGGCGTCTTCCACCATGCCGGGTAGTTGGGTACGTCCCTTCACGCCGCCAAAGGCGCTGCCGCGCCAGACCCGTCCTGTCACCAGTTGGAAGGGGCGGGTTGAGATTTCCTGCCCCGCGACCGACACGCCGATGATGATACTTTCACCCCAACCCTTGTGGCAGCACTCCAGCGCGGCGCGCATCACGTGCACGTTGCCAATGCATTCAAAGCTGAAGTCCACTCCACCATCGGTCATCTCCACGATGACATCCTGCATGGGCTTGTCGAAGTCCTTGGGGTTGATGCATTCCGTCGCCCCCATCACCTTGGCCAATCCGAACTTGTCGGCATTCAGGTCGATGCCGATGATGCGACCGGCCTTGGCCTGCCGCGCGCCCTGGATCACCGCCAGACCAATGCCGCCCAGGCCAAACACCGCCACGCTGTCGCCCTCTTTGACCTTGGCGGTGTTGTGCACGGCACCAATGCCAGTAGTCACCCCACAGCCCAGCAGGCACACCTTTTCCAGCGGCGCGGCGGGGTTGATTTTGGCCAACGCAATTTCAGGCACCACCGTGTATTCGCTGAAGGTGCTGGTGCCCATGTAGTGGTAGACGGGCTTGCCTTGGTACGAAAAACGCGTGGTGCCATCGGGCATCAGCCCTTTGCCCTGGGTGGCACGAATCTTCTGGCACAGATTGGTCTTGCCGGACTTGCAAAACTTGCACTCGCGGCACTCGGCGGTGTAGAGCGGGATTACATGGTCCCCCGGCTGCAGGCTGGTGACACCCGCGCCAACTTCCACCACAACGCCCCCGCCTTCATGCCCGAGCACGGCGGGGAAGATGCCCTCGGGGTCGTCTCCACTGAGGGTGAATGCATCGGTATGGCAAACACCGGTGTGGGTGATGCGCACCAAGACTTCACCGGCTTGCGGCGGCGCCACATCGATCTCGACAATTTGAAGGGGTTGGCCTGCGGCAAAGGCAACTGCGGCTCTGGATTTCATGGGGTCTCCCGGTGGTCGATTTGAGGTAGGAAAGAGTCAAGGCAATGGCCTGGCTGGGGAAGCGGCGCAAGCACACAATCGCCTTCTTCTTCTCGTGCGGTGTGTGCGGTAGGTTTTGGCGTTCAGTCCGGTAAATGTACTGGCACTTGGTAAATGTAAGCCACCATACCAGCAAGACCACTGTGGTCATGACCAGATCAACCGCGCCACTTGCCACTTGAATCAGGAGCCGCTCTGCCCATGATTTTCATTCGCACGGGCTCAAACGGGGCGCTCCATTTCACCCCATAAGCTGCGTCCCCCTTGAGTTTCCGATTCCTTGCAGGGACTGTTAGGAAATCCGGGGCTGCGTCCTTGGCCTGCGCTGCAGAGTGGCCGCTGGCTGCTGGCAGGTGCGCTGGCCTGGCGCTGGCACTGGCAGGCAGCTACTCGTTGGTGAATCCGGCGGTGACCTTGCTGGAAGGCGCCGGTATGGGCCATGAGCAGCTCAACGGTCGGGTGTTTGCAGCCCTGCCGCTGACCGCCGCGGCCCTGGGCATGATCCTGTATGGACCGGCTGTGGTACGCTTTTTGCAAGGCTTGTGTCCGGGTGTGCGTCTGAATTGCTATTAAAGTGATAGCTATTCACGCACATTTTTCGAGGGATGGCGCCAACTTTAACCAATAACGCTTCCACCGGATACCATGCACATCGAAATAGACGACCTGACCCGCACCCAGGTGCATGCGCTGCTCGATGAGCACCTGCAGGCCATGTACGCGCTCTCGCCACCCGAGAGTGTGCATGCGCTGGACCTGGACAAGCTGCGCCAGCCCGACATCGTGTTCTGGTCGGCCTGGGACGACCAGACGCTGCTGGGGTGTGGTGCGCTCAAGCAACTCGATGCCAGGCACGGCGAAGTCAAGTCCATGCGCACACCGGCGGCCCTGCGGCGCAAGGGTGCGGGGCGTGCCATCCTGGCCCACATCATCACGGTAGCCCGGTCACGTGGTTATGAACGGCTGAGTCTGGAGACTGGCGCCATGGAGGCCTTTCACCCGGCGCAAAGGCTGTATGCCAGTTTTGGCTTCACCGCCTGTGGCCCGTTTGCGGACTACCTGCGAGACCCACACAGCGTGTTCATGACCTTGCGCCTTTGAGGTGCCGCCGGCCGGGGGCGACAGGATCAGGCGGCCAAGGCTTCCCGTACAAAATCCAGCCGGTCCTGACCGAAGAACATCGCATCTCCCACAAATACCGTGGGCGCGCCGAACACACCACGTTGCACGGCCTCTTCGGTATTGGCCTTCAGAGCGGCCTTGATGTCGGCATCGTTCACCAGCGCAAACACTTCGGCCGGATCAAACCCGGCCGCCAGCAGCGTGGCGGCTGTCTCGGCGGGGTCATTCAAGTTGGCGCCCTTGACCCACAGTGCCGTAAACACCGCGCCCAGGAACGCCTCAAAGCGCGCCGGCTGGCGCAACTGCATGCCCACGAGACCACGCATCAACTGCAGCGTGTTGATAGGGAAGTGTGTGTTCATCTTGAACTCCACACCGTAGCGCTTGGCGAAGCGGCCCA
>CAZMXB010000466.1:0-3507 GCA_964569855.1 uncultured Rhodoferax sp. | reverse complement strand
CGCCGTGTTCGGGTATCGCGCCCTGTGGATGACCTTGCCGGCGGCACTGGCCTTCGGCATCACCATCGCCTTTCTGGCGGCCCTGATCCTGCAGGACCTCCTCGCCCGCCAGGTGCTCGTCCCGCTGTTCGACACCGCGCCCGAGTGGCCGTTCACGCTCGGCGCGGGATTGCTGGCGGTCGCGCTGTACGGCGTGTTTTTCTACACTCGAGTCGGTTTGCTGCTGCGCAGCGTCGGACGACGTTACCCCGGTGAAGAGACGCCACGATGGAATCTGGGCCTGCTTCGAAGGCGCAGTGGCGAGCCCATGTGGCAGGGACCTCCAGATCCGCTGCTGGTCGCAACGTCCAATCCAGGTTCCTCGCCCGGCATGGCACCGCTGGTTGCAGCCTTGTCGGATGCTTTTTCCAGCCTTGGCTGGTCGGT
Organism: uncultured Rhodoferax sp.; assembly: GCA_964569855.1. Classification (GTDB taxonomy): domain Bacteria; phylum Pseudomonadota; class Gammaproteobacteria; order Burkholderiales; family Burkholderiaceae_C; genus Allorhodoferax. The sequence continues at coordinate 3,081 of CAZMXB010000466.1, read as the reverse complement.
GCATCGCACGGACGCCAGCGAACCTGACGGTGTGTCGCAAGGCCAGCTGGCGATTCAAATGGGTGATGGAGACATACCGGAGCTGTCGTTTTTGCTTCGGGCGTTTGCGTCAGATGGCCCGGCCGATGCTGTGGGGGCCAATTGCTGGGCCATTGAACTTCCGGCCATGGATTCTGTTGAACACTTCTTGTCCGTCCTGTCGTGCATTGAGCATGCCGCGTTGGCATGTGGATTGCACGCATTGGTGTTTGCCGGCGCGCAGCCGCCGGTGGACGCCACCCTGGAGCTCACCACCATAACACCGGACCCTGCTGTGATCGAGGTCAACACCGCACCCAGCGCGACGTGTACCGAATTTTTGTGGCGGAGCCGGCAGGTTTACGCTGCCGCAGCCGCACAGGCGCTTTCTCCCTATCGCCTCTATTTCAACGGTCAGGTCGCCGACTCCGGTGGCGCCGGTCAGATCACGTTTGGCGGACCGACGCCCGACTCCAGTCCGTTTGTAAGGGATTCACGACTCCTGCCCAAACTGGTGCGCTTTTTGAATCGGCACCCGGCACTGAGCTACCTGTTTGCCCATGATTTTGTTGGTAGTTGTGGCCAGTCCGTGCGTCCGGATGAGCGCGGACCGGATGCGTTTGACGACCTGGTTTTGGCCCTGGCTCTGTTGGAGCGGGTGCCGGACGTCGCGCCAGAGCAACTCTGGAAGAGCCTGGCATCATTTTTGTGCGACGCGGTCGGCAACAGCCACCGGGCAGAAACCAATATCGAGAAACTGTGGAACCCGTTTCTGCCTGGTCGTGGCTGCCTGGGGCTGGTGGAGTTTCGGTCCCTGCGCATGCAGCACACGCCCGAGCGCGCTACCGCAATCGCGTGCCTGCTGCGCGCCGTCATCGCGATGCTGGCTACGCGGCCATACGACCAGCCACTGATCGACTGGGGCCGTACGCTCCACGACCGTTTTTCCCTGCCGTTTTATCTGGGTGCCGATCTGGACGCCGTGTTGGCGGAGTTGGCAGTAGCAGGGCTTGGCTTGGAGCCGCCCATCCAGGATGTCTTGTTGCAAAACGGGTTCCGGTTCTTTGGCAAGCGGGACTTGCCTTTTGGAACGCTGGAGCTCTGGCGCGGTCTTGAATTTTGGCCTTTGGTCGGTGATGCAGCCAGCCCTGAGCAAAGCGGGAGTTCACGCATGGTCGACGCCAGCACAACGAGAATCGAAATACGCTGGCGCCCGCTGCAATCCGATTCAGCACCGCAGACTGCTGACGCAGAATGGTTGGACTGGAGTCTGTACGCTGACGGCATTTGCCTGCCCCTGCGGCATGAACGGGACAGTGATGGCCGGGATCTGAAGGTGTTTGGTGTTCGCTACGCCAGTTTTGTCCCCCGCTCGGGTTTGCATCCATTGCTGCAAGTTCAGACTCCCTTGACCCTGACGCTGTGCCATGGGGTGGACAAAACCGAATATGTTTTCAAACTGCATGAGTGGCAGCCTGAGGGCCTGGCGTATCCGGGACTTCCCGCGGATTTGAGCGACGCGAGAGACCGCCGGGCTGAACGTATTACCGTCGTCGCTCAGGATCGGCCTCAGCTATCGTCCGAAGCCCAGGCAATCACCGTGCAACTGCCCTCGCATGCGGCACTGACGCCTTACTGCCTGGACCTGCGCCACACCTCACCCTCAAAGCACCACGCCAACAATGGCGGTTCACCCAGTGAAGGTTAACGTTTTGTGGGTTTGCGATGCTCGCGGTACATGCGCAGCACGTGGTTCCATGTCGGTCTGCCCTTCAACTGCACCTCAAACCCAGCCAATGCCGATGGCAAGGCAGGCCAGGCCATACGGTGCTCCGGCACGCGGCAAATAGGTGCCAGAAGCGCGGCGACCGTGATATCTGAACGGTTCGGTGCATCGCCGCCCAGGTAGGCTTGCTTTGCCAGTACGGCATCCAACTCGTCAAACACATCGACGAAGCGCTGCTTCGCTGCAGCCACGGCATGTGGATCATTTGTCTTGTACATATGCTTCACGACGGAGGCGACCGCAGGATAGGCAAGGCGATAGAAGCCGCGCGCCCAAAACGGTCCACCATAAGCCCACAGGTCAGTCACCATGGCGCGGTCTTTCAGAATCTCGGAGTAAATGACACGTTGCACGCCGAGACCAAACGCGTTGTCGAACACTTCTTCTCGGGTTTTTATCATGGCGCGTTCTTGTGGATCTGTTGCCGTGAGACGGGTCCCGCCCAATTGGTCTGCCACGTAGTCCATGATGGCGCCCGAACCTTGCACAAACGCGCCATCGTGCTCCAGAACCGGCACATGGGAGCGCGGCGCAATCCTGCGGGTGACCAACTGATGCGGCCCCGGCAGTAAAACGCGCTCTTGATAGCCTACGCCCTCCAAGTCCAGAGCCCAGCGCGCCTTCTCGGAAAAGTGCGAGATATTGAAGGTGTAGAGCGTGATCATGTCGGCGTCTGCGTCTCAAATGGTTCAGCGCAGTATCACCGACGGCCCCGTGACGGTCAACCGGTGAAAGCCGTGAGGATCTTGAACGAAAAAAGCCCAACTGGTGAGAGTTGGGCTTGTCGGATCTGGTGGTGATAGGTGGACTTGAACCACCGACATCAGCATTATGAATGCTGCGCTCTAACCAACTGAGCTATATCACCGAAGTCGACAATTATAGCCAAAGTTTTTTGCCGCTGGTAGGCCTGCTGGAGCGCTTATTGGTGCTTGAACGTGGCTGCGCGTTTGTTCACAAAGGCGTCCATGCCTTCCTTCTGGTCGGCAGTGGCAAACAGCGCGTGGAACAACCGGCGTTCAAACATCAGGCCGTCGGAGAGGCTGCTCTCGAAGGCCTTGTTGACGGATTCCTTGGCGGCCATCGTGGCGATCTGGGAGAAGCTGCAAATCTGCAGCGCCGCGCCCAGCGCCTCATCCATCAGCTTGTCCAGCGGCACGACGCGGCTGACCAGGCCAGCGCGCTCGGCCTCCGTGGCATCCATCATGCGGCCGGTCAGGGCCAGGTCCATGGCCTTGGATTTGCCCACGGCGCGTGGCAGGCGCTGGGTACCACCC
>CAZMXB010000465.1:0-3517 GCA_964569855.1 uncultured Rhodoferax sp. | reverse complement strand
GCGCATACTTGGTAGGCGCTACTGTCGTGTTCTTTATCGGCCTGTTCTTTCTGGCCCTCTACAACGACTTGCTTGCCATGGTGGGTAGCTTTTGGGCTGTGCCATTCATGGTCGCTGCCTTTTGTGCGCTTTTCTATTTCTCGTTGCCATTCTTGGCTCGGTTTAGAGCATCCAAGTCGTAGCTGTTACTTAAATTGAACCGTGAGTTGAGCTGACTAGATTCCGCTCAACTAATTCTGTTAACTCGTAATCGACCACGTCGGCGGCTGTTGAAGCCTTGCTGCGTGGTCGTTGTTTTGCGCTGATCTCAAAAACCTTGGTCTAGCGCAGGGAGGCTTAAAATGAAAATCTATTTTTTTACACTAGGGCTCAGAGATGGTCCTATTGCTCGGTTTATTGCTGCAATCGAGCGGAAATTTGTTTGGCAGTACGCGCAACGCTGTCTTACCAGTGGATTTCTACCAGTTGCCTTCCTGCCGCTACAGTTTGTCGGCAAGTGGTTGGCTAAGCTCTGGATCTTTATTCAGGTTGGTCGCGTAAAAGTTGTCGGTAGGGAGCATTTAGATAGTGGTGGTCGTTTAGTTTTTTGCTCTAATCACGTCAGCATGTTTGACCCCATTCTTATCTACTCGTTACTAAAATGCTACCCCCGTTATATGACTGCCATTGAAGAAATGACTGGCCTAGGCGGTCTCAGGGCTGTCTTTATGGGTGCCTGCGGCTCTTTTGCTGTTGATCGCTCTAAGGGCAAGACCGTGATTGAGCCGGCTATAAACGTGCTGCTTGGTGGTGATTCATTGGTGATTTTTCCTGAAGGAAGAATTGGTATCAATGGCGAGTACAAGCTGGGATCGGCGATTATTGCCCTTGGTGCGGCCGCAAAGTTGCCGAAGCAAGAGCGAGTTGGTATTGTGCCGATTCATCTTTCTTTTCATAGCTATCATTCTGAATCGGCAAAAGGACCTTACGGTTCGATGAAATTCAATTGGCGCCAAGGTGTCACTGTGACAGCTGGTGCGCCTATTTGGCTTGACTCTAGTGCAAAGGTTAGCCCAGAGGAGCTGACTGCGATAGTTCGTCATCAGATTGTTGATCAGCTCGCTCCTCGTGATCTTAGTTCAACTGGAAACCTGGTTGCCGTCTAACTGAGTCGTCGCTAGCGTAGTACTTTCTTTTGATTATTTGTAGTGACATTAGAGAAGGAGGATGAGTAGCGGCAAGCTTTCTCTTCCTTCTCTGTACGGGCTCTGTACGGGCTCTAGAATAGTAAGAGAGACTCAGTCTCTTCAATCTAAAAATTTTGGACAGATTAACTATAGAGTGCAGTTGAAGCAAGAATCCTGGAATATGCATAAATTGCAAAATGTGGCCGCTAATTTGTTGCTAGAAGTGTCTCAAATAAATGCTCTTGCGGCCTGGTTGTTTTAGTCTACTAATTTAAAATTCGCCAGCAACTAAAGCTCGAAACCAAGAGTATCTCTTGCATAGCGAGAGATGCTCTACTGGAAATATAGTATTGCATTTGGTATCAAATGATTCAAAAGAAGGATGAAGGACCGCTCCTAGCCTAGATAATTGAGTTGCAAAAAACGATAACCGAGACTAAGAAGGCCCTTCATGAGTTCAAATTTTAAGAGAAATCGCTCTGCCCAGCAAGCAAAATTGAAATTGAGCGAGCAAAAGATTTTTAACATCGATGACCAAGGCGGTTTTTTGAGCAACCTGGGCGGTCTTCTGCCAGCCGCCAGGCTGGCAGAAGATACGGGTTTGATACAAACGGCCGCTAACCTCATTCCAGAGTGGCGCGATTCGCGCTACACAGACTTTCCTGTCAGTGAACTGTTGCTACAACGAGTTCTACTGGCTGCTTGCGGTCAGCCAGATGCAATTGACTGCTCGATTTTCAGAAATGACCCTGCACTCAAATGTGCATTGGGCAGAGAGCCAGACGGCCCACCACTGGCTTCTCAGTCAACACATACTAAGTTTGAGCAAAGTATAGATGAGTCCACAATTGCATCGCTCGAAGGCCTACCGCTTAAGTTCTTCATTCAACAACAGAAACACGCTCCACAACGGCTCACGGTATACGTGGATGGAACCGCAATCCAGACATTCGGCAGCCAGCAAATGTCCACATGGCGCGGTGGAAAGTACAGCCAATCTCAGTACTTCCCTCTGCTCGCTACAACTGATCAAGGTGACCTGCTACTTGCTGAACTTCGCAGCGGCGGCTACCACGACGCTCGCTCAGCTGAAACCGTAGTAAAACTCGTTTGCAATCTTCGAGCTGCATGGCCACATATAAAGCTCACAATCGTGATGGACACGGGCTTTAACAGTCCACGGCTTTTGGAACAGCTGGAAAAACTGAACGTGCAATACGTAATTGGCTACCCCGCAATGTCTTCAGTAAAGTCAAAGATAAAAGACATAACAAAGTCTGCTGAAAAACAATTCAAGAAACTGCATGGTGAGCCGCTCTACATAGGGAAAGGAAGTAAAAAGAAATGGCAGAAAGAACATGAACGGATCCGTTCACTGCCAAGCAAAGACCGAATCGCTGCGGAGAAAAAGGCTGCATCAAGACACACTCGCATCATCTACGGCCTTCCGCACAACGGCTCAAGTTGGAAGAAAGATAGACCTGTCCTTGTTCGCGTCGACTACACTGACAAAGGATTGGATATTCGTTGCGTGGTCACAAACATTAAAGATTCCGCAGCAGAGCAGATCTACGAAGAAAAGTATTGCCGCCGATCTCGCATCGAGATGTTCATCAAAGAGAACAAGAGCCACTGCAAAGTACCACTCAGCTGCCAAACGTTTACTGCCAATCAATACAGATTCACTGCCATTCAAGGCTTAGCCTACATGCTGTTGCACATGGTACGGAAAGAGCTGCCAGCAAGTCAAAAGCAGATCTCACGTAGCGCAGTGAGAAACAGGTTGCTGCGCGTCCCGGTCCAAATAATCTCAACGCCAAGACGTCTCTGCTGGCGTCTTTCGTCTGTTCACCCCCACACAGCCACTGTAATTAACATGTGCAAAAAGCTTCAATCACGAACGGCCTAGAATTCCACTACAGGCCACCCTTAACTAGCTTTAGAACGCAGCCGGGCTCGCTGTCGCGAGCCCGGGCAAAAGCGTAACTTCGCACTCACCCTAAATCTAGCTCGATTTTTTGACTAAAATTAAACTCTGGCTAACTAAGAACCCAATCCTGTCCGGTTCACAAGGGCTATACTATATGAAAGCATAATCCAGGTAAAAAAAGTGATTATATTGACTAGCGCAACCCTTACGGTAGCAACTGGCGCACCACATGCAGTGCAGGTGGTGCGCCAATTGTCTTCTTTCTTATCTGGCTGATTGAGAGTTCACTTTAAAGCGAAAACACTCCGGCGAAGCCATCCACTTCAGGCGGAGCGCAGGGTCCGAGAATAAACGACTGCTGGTCAATCATCGAAAGACGCCAGCCTCGTGTGCGCAGTATTTTCTCTGCGCGAAAGATGAT
>CAZMXB010000464.1:0-3525 GCA_964569855.1 uncultured Rhodoferax sp. | reverse complement strand
GCGGGTCCCGGCCGTGGAGGTGATGCTCAACACCAAACTGGTGGCCGAACTCATCGAAAAAGGCGACTTTTCTGCGGTGAAAGATGCCATGGAGCAATCGCTGGCGGAAGGCTCGCAGTCCTTTGAAGCGGACATTGCGCGCCTGATCGTTGAAGGTGTGATTGACCGCAAGGAAGGTCTGGCCAACGCCGACTCCCCCACCAACCTGATGTGGCGTTTGCAAAACGACTTCAGCAAGGCCACAAAAACCGTTGCCGCCGAAGAAGAAAGCGAAGAAGCATCCTTCACGGAAATCACGCTGGATGTGAAGCATTGATGAGCGCCGTGCAGAATCGCTTCAAGCAAGCTCGCACCCCCTCGGGGGGCAGCGCAGCATACGCAGTAGCAAGCGTGGCGGCGTCAATATGAGCGCCACTTTGCATTTGGCCGAGCAACTGATCGCCTGCGCTTCCACCACGCCACAGGATGCTGGCTGCCAGGAGCTGATCGCGCGGCGCCTGCAGGCGATTGGCTTCACCTGTGAAACCATTGTCAGTGGACCGGCCGACTTCTCGGTCACCAACCTGTGGGCAAAACGCCCTGCAGCCCTCTTAGAATCTGCGCGAGCCGCTACCAATTCAAGAGCAGACTCGTCCGCCAGCAAAACCCTTGTGTTTGCGGGGCACACCGATGTGGTGCCCACCGGGCCGCTTGCGCAGTGGCATAGCCCACCTTTCGTGCCGACCCATCGTGACGGCAAGTTGTATGGCCGGGGCAGCAGCGACATGAAGGTGTCACTGGCCGCCTTTGTGGTGGCCATTGAGGAATTTCTGGTTACCCACCCCAACCCCAGGATAAACCTGGCCCTGTTGATCACCAGTGACGAAGAAGGCCCGGCCAATGACGGAACCGTCGTGGTGTGCCAGGCCTTGCAGGCGCGGGGCGAAACGCTGGACTATTGCATTGTGGGAGAACCCACGTCGGTGGAGCGCACCGGCGACATGATCAAGAATGGCCGGCGCGGCACCATGAGTGGCAAACTCACAGTCAAGGGCGTGCAGGGCCACATAGCCTACCCGCACCTGGCAAAAAACCCGATCCACTTGCTGGCTCCAGCCCTGGCCGAGCTGGTTGCGGTGGAATGGGACAAGGGCAACGCGTTTTTTCCACCCACAACCTGGCAGGTCAGCAATATCCACGGCGGAACCGGCGCTGGCAACGTCATTCCCGGATCGGTAGTCATTGACTTCAATTTCCGGTTTTCGACCGAGTCGACCCCGGAATCACTGCAAAAGCGCCTGGCGCGTGTGCTGGAGAAATTTGAGCTGGAATACGACTTGACCTGGACGGTCGGTGGCCTGCCCTTCCTCACCACCCCTGGCTCGCTGGTGGACGCGGTGCAGGCGGCCATCCGGTCGGAAACCGGCATTGAGACCCAGCTTTCGACCACCGGCGGCACCAGTGACGGCCGGTTTATCGCCCGCATTTGCCCCCAAGTGATCGAAATGGGCCCACCCAATGCGACCATCCACATGGTCAACGAATGCGTGCGAGTGGCAGATATCGAGCCACTCAAGAACATTTACCGCCGCACCATTGAAAACCTCGAACGTCAGGTGTCCACATGACCGTTTCTGATTTGATTGCATCAGGCGCAGACCAGTTCTCCAAGGCCCAACTGGCGTTCGGCCATGGCACGACCAATGCACGGGACGAAGCAACCTGGCTGGTATTGTGGGCCTTGGGCCTGCCGCTGGATACGCCGCTGGACGGCGAGGACTCCAAGGCAAATATGCCTGTAGCCCTCGCCGATGCTGAACGTATTGCTATGCTTTTTGCAGAACGCATCCGCACCCGCAAACCAGCGGCCTACCTGACACACGAAGCCTGGTTGCAGGGGGTGTCGTTTTACGTGGATGAGCGTGCCATTGTTCCGCGCTCGCTGATTGCCGAACTGTTGGCGGATGGCAGCATCGACTACTGGCTCAAGGATTCAACACAAAACGTACTGGACCTGTGCACCGGCAACGGCAGCCTGGCAGTTCTGGCTGCTTTGACCTACCCTGAAGTGACCGTCACAGGGTCCGACCTGTCCGCCGACGCGCTGGCCGTGGCCCATATCAATGTGGCGAAACACGAGTTGGAGGAACGCATCACGCTGCTCGAATCCGACGGCTTGATGGCACCGGCATTGCAGGCACTCGGCCCTTTCGACCTGATTCTGTGCAACCCGCCGTATGTCAACGCCAGCAGTCTGGCAACATTGCCACCGGAGTACCGTGCCGAGCCGGCACTGGCGCTGGACGGAAACCGTTCGGGCGGAAAAGACGGCATGGATCTCATCCGCTCGCTACTGATACAAGCGCCTGAACACATGACAGCAGGTGCAGTTCTGGTTTTGGAGGTGGGTAACGAGCGTGCGCATTTTGAAGCCGCCTTTCCCACGTTGGAAGCGGTTTGGCTGGACACCAGTGCGGGCGAAGACCAAGTGCTGCTGCTGACTCGGGATGCGTTGCTGACGTTGCGTTCATGAGAGGGAGAAATGTCGCACGTGGACTTTCTTTTCTGAGCCCGCAGCAGTTGGCGATCATTTGTAAGTGCAAAAACACACCGCGGGGGCTGGTGGTTGGGGTGTCCGGTCGCAGGCGCTGTTCGCTGTTGCCACAGAAGACGCGTGCCCACCACGGTGTTAACGCAACAAACCCGGTGAACCGCTAACGTTCCCCCGCGAGATGTGCCGGAGAACGGATACGCCGTCCACCAGCCCAATCACACAGGTAAGGCCAAGAATGCCTTCAAGCCATCCAATGCAAAAAAAGCAATAAACCCATGATTACTCTAAAAAACGTCACCCTGCGCCGAGGCGCCAAGGTGTTACTCGACGGCGCGTCCGTAACCCTCAATCCTGGCGAAAAAGTCGGCTTGGTGGGTCGCAATGGCGCTGGTAAATCGTCTCTTTTTGCACTTCTGAACGGCAATTTGCACGAAGACGCCGGCGAGTACTACATCCCAACCCAATGGCGCATGGGCCAGGTGGCGCAGGACATGCCGGAAACCGATCAGTCCGCTACCGAGTTTGTGGTCGAAGGCGACACCGTTCTGCTGGACGCGCGCATTGAAGTGGCTGCATCTGAAGCTACCGACGACTACGACCGCATGGCCCACGCTTACATGGCCTTGCATGACGCCGGCGAACACGATGCGGCCTCCCGCGCGCAAGCCCTGATTTTGGGTCTGGGCTTCAAGACCAGTGAACTGGAAAATCCGGTCAACAGCTTTTCAGGCGGCTGGCGCATGCGCCTGCAACTCGCACGGGCGCTGATGTGTCCCAGTGATCTGTTGCTATTGGACGAACCCACCAACCACTTGGACTTGGACGCACTGGTCTGGCTGGAAGCCTGGCTCAAGAAGTACGAAGGCACCATGGTGGTGATCAGCCATGACCGCGAATTCTTGGACGCGGTGACCAATGTCACGCTGCACATTGACGCGGCCAAGCTCGTGCGCTACGGGGGCAACTACAGCAAGTTTGAAGACATGCGTGCC
>CAZMXB010000463.1:0-3534 GCA_964569855.1 uncultured Rhodoferax sp. | reverse complement strand
GCGCCGACGACACCACCTTCGGCATCCTGCACAGCCGCTTCCACGAACTCTGGGCGCTGCGCATGGGCACCTCGCTGGAAGACCGGCCGCGCTACACCCCCACCACCTGCTTCGAAACCTTCCCCTTCCCCGCAGGCCTGACACCCGCCGACACCGCACACCAGCGCACGGAGACGCTGGAGAGCGGTGCAGTCATTCCGGCAGGCCTTTCAGAGTCAAATCAACCGATGGCCCTCGTACATATTGCGCAAGCAGCTACGAAAAACATAGCGAACTCAAACCAAACCGAGGCGTAAGAGAGGGCCGGGGCGGGCGTGGGGCAGAGGTTGGGGGCGATTTCGGAACCGCAGGTTCATGAGGCCACGGCCTTTGCCCCACGCCCGAGCCCGAACCCGCCCTCGCTTGTGCCGGGCGTGCGCGCCGTATAGTGTGCACACACCTCCATCCGCCGTAGAGTCCGAAATATGTCCGCAGCAAGAATCCCCCCCATCCAGTGCCTGTTGACCTTCGAGGCGCTGGCCCGGCTGCGCAGCGTCACCCAGGCGGCCGAGGAACAGTGTGTAACGCCCAGCGCCGTCAGCCACCGGGTACGTCAACTCGAACAAATCATCGGCACCAAGCTGTTCGGCCGCGCCGATTTTTCGCTGACGACCGAGGGCAGCGAATACCTGGCCCATGTGCGTGAGGGCCTGGCCATCCTGCAAAAGTTTCCCAGTTCCGCCGCCGCGCCGGGCAAGCGCAAGCTGCGCCTGGCGGTGACGCCCACGTTCTCGCGCTCCATCCTGATCCCGCGCCTGCGCCAGTTCACCGACGCTTACCCGGAGATTGACCTGACGCTGCAGGTCTCCATTCCACTTTTGGACGTGGTGGCCGAGGACGCCGACCTGATGGTGCGCTTTGGCCCGGGACGTTATGCGGACATGGAGCACGCATTGCTGATGAAGGACGAGGTCACGCCGCTGGCCTCACCCGCCTTTGTGCGCGAGCACGGGCCCTTCGACGCGCCGCAAGACCTGCAGGGTGTGCCGCTGTTGCGCAGTCCGCTGGAGCCCTGGCGCACCTGGTTTGCGGCGCGGGGGCTGGACTGGCCCGAACCCATCGATGGATCGCAATTCAACGACATCGGCCTGATGTGTGACGGCGCCGCCGCCGGCATGGGCGTGGCCCTGGTGCGCCTGAAGCTGGGCGCGCCCTGGCTGGACAACGGCACGCTGGTGCGCCTGGGCGGCAATGACGTCTTCTGCACCAACGTGCCCAGCCCGCACGCCCACTACCTGTGCTGGCGCACCGGCATGATGGACCGCTGGGAGTGCGCGGCCTTTGCGGACTGGTTGCGCAAGGTTACGGCCTGACAGCGCCGCGCCTACGTGCTTGCGACAACCACCTGGTTGCCGCCTTGTCGCATGGCGCGTTCGATGGAAGAAGTGGCACGCTGCAGGACATCCAGCGGGGCATCGATGGGCCGTGCCACGGCCACCCCGATACTCACCCGCAAACCCCGGCCTACCGGCCGCATGAAGGAAACCGCCCGGCGCAAACGCTCAGCTATTGCTGCCAGTTCGCCATCGTCCGTTCCGGGCAACAGCACCGCAAATCGGCGCGAGTCCAGACACGCCAGCGTGTCGTAACCCCGTGCCTGGGCTTTCAGGACCTTGGCCACTCGGCGCAGTGCATCGTCTTTGGCGACCGCACCAAAATCCCGGGCAAACACCCCGAAATGGTCGATCTCTGCCAACAACAGTGCCAACCGCGACCCGGTTCGCTCCAGGCGCAGCATTTCTTCCCCCAGCAGCCGCTCGAAAGTTCGCTGGTTGTTCAGGCCGGTCACGGGATCGACGGGGTTGCTCTGGGCCAGTTCAGCGTTTTCGTCTTCCAGTTTGACCTGGTATTGCTCCAGTTCCACCTGCATCTCCATCACCGACTGGTTCAGTGTCTCCAGGTCGGCGTTGGCCCGGCGCAGAGCCAGCAACTCGCCCACCTGCCGCGCCAATGCCTGCAGACCCTGGGCCATGGATGGCGTCAACTGGCGCGGAACGCGGTCAATGACACACACAGTTCCCAGCGCCGCTCCCGATGGCGTGAGCAATGGCGCCCCGGCATAGAAGCGGATACCCGGCTCACCCACCACCAGGGGGTTGTGCATGAAGCGGGGATCCTTGCTGGCGTCTTGCACCTCCATGATGGCCGAGGGATTGCGGATGGCGTGCGCGCAAAAGGCCTGGTCGCGCGGCGTCTCCAGCCGGTCCAGCCCGACGCGCGCCTTGAACCACTGGCGGTCTTCGGTAATCAGGGACACCAGGGCAATGGGCGTCCCACACATCAAGGATGCCATGTTCACGATATCGTCGTACGCGGGTTCCGGCGCGGTATCGAGCAGGCGATAACTTTGCAATACCTCCAGACGCCGTGTCTCGTCATCCGCAGCCGCAGCGGGCATCAGGGGTTCCAGCCGGGTGCTTTCAAATCCGGCGGCATCAGACGCAAGACGGTCGAGCCTGGTTCGCTCGGGAACGGCGGGGTCGAACATGTTGAACTCCTGTTTCTTGAAAAATCGATGCTAACGCAGACGTACGCGCTCCAGGGGTCGCCGGCCAACCGACTCGCAACCGCTGCACAAATTTCACGCAGGCGATGCATTTTTATCAACCCGCCCCAGGTGGCTCGCCCTATAGTGTGCGCATGTACTCACGCCAGCGACCATGACCACCATCGACACCACAACCAATCCACAGGCGCTACAAAAAAATGAGCTGCAAGCCCAGGTTGTACGAGGGCTGGAGGCTCATTTGCCTTCAAGCGCTTTGCTGTGGCACCGTGAAGACACCACGCCCTACGAATGTGACGGCCTGACTGCGTACCGCCAGCGCCCGTTGGTGGTGGCGTTGCCGGAAACCGAGGCAGAAGTCGCCGCCGTGCTGAAGACGTGTTTCGAGATGGGCGTGCCCGTGGTGGCACGCGGCGCAGGTACCGGGCTGTCGGGCGGAGCCATGCCGCACGCTTCTGGCGTCACGCTCTCGCTGGCCCGATTCAACAAAATATTGAAGGTGGACAAGCGCAGCCGCACAGCGGTCGTGCAGTGCGGTGTGCGCAACCTGGCCATCAGCGAGGCCGCGGCTCCACTGGGCCTGTATTACGCGCCGGACCCGTCCAGCCAGATCGCCTGCACCATTGGCGGCAACGTGGCCGAAAACTCGGGCGGCGTGCACTGCCTCAAATACGGCCTGACGCTGCACAACGTGCTCAAGGTCAAGGGTTACACCATCGAGGGCAACCCCGTCACCTTTGGCAGCGACGCGCTGGACACCCCCGGCTACGACCTGCTCAGCCTGGTGGTGGGCAGCGAAGGCATGCTGGCCATCATTACCGAAGTCACTGTCAAGCTGGTGCCCAAGCCATTGCTTGCGCGCTGCATCATGGCCAGCTTTGACGACATCCGCAAGGCCGGCGATGCGGTCGCCGCCGTCATCGCCGCCGGCATAATCCCGGCCGGGCTGGAGATGATGGACAAGCCCATGACGGCCGCCGTGGAAGACT
>CAZMXB010000462.1:0-3538 GCA_964569855.1 uncultured Rhodoferax sp. | reverse complement strand
GGCCGTAGCGCACGCGCTGCACGCTGGTGCCGGTCCAGTGCTCGGCGGTGCCAACCGAGTTTCTCCAGAGCAGCACACCGCGCTCACGCCCGAGCGCGAGGCGCACGGCGTCTTGAATGACGGACTCGCCGTTCACTGGAACCTCCCGAACTCATTGCGCCTGCGTGGGCGCGTGTTTCGCGCCTGCTCGGAGCGCGTGGCCCAGCGCACGTTGCCGGGCTCGTAGCCCCGCGCGTTGTCGATGCGATCGATGGAGTGGTCGGCCGATGGGCGCGCGCCGACGTGCTCGAAGAACGCGACGAAGTTGCCTCGCCACGCGTCGCAGATCGTGATGCCGCGCCCGCCGTAGTTCGCCCACGCCTGAGCGTTCGGGTTGGTGCACCGCGCGAGGATGTTCGCCCACGCGATGTACTCGGGCGTGTAGGCGCCCCCCGTCTTGTGCCCGTGCTTGCGGTTGCGCTGCGCAACGCCCTCGCGACTCAGGCACCCGCACGACTTCGACGTCCCGCGGCGCATGCCGCCCGCCGGAACTGACACCTCCGCGCCGCACGCGCAGCGACACCACCAACGCGTCGGACGCGGCCGCGCATCGTCGCGGCGCAGCACGGTCAGCCGACCGAACGTGGCTCCGGCGAGGTCAATCAACGTCGTCTTCACGACGCACCCCCGAGCAGCGACAGTTGCCGCGCGCCCTCGCAGTGCGGCGAGAGCCTTGCGCGACGCACCTCCCCGCTCCGCCGTCCGAGTGACACCGCTTCCTCGTGCGAGCGAATGCCCCACTCGCCCGTGGCGACGTGCTCGCGCATGTGCGCGGCGTGGCTCGGCAACACTTCAAGGTTGCTCGGGTCGTTGTTCCGCTTGTTCCCGTCGCGGTGGTGAACAACTTCCCCCTCGGCCAAAGGGCGCCCGAGCATCTGCTCAGCGATGACGCGGTGCGCGCGCTGTGCGCCAATGCGCGCGTACTCCGTCGAACCGCTGGCCTCGTGCGCCCGTCGGCAGGAGACGGCGCAATACTTCCCGCCACCCTTACGAAGTTCGCGCGGGCGTGCGTAGAAGTTCTGCCCGCACCCGGCGCAGGGCCGCTCCGAGGTCAGGCGTCGCGACCTCGCGTGACAGGCAGAGGAGCACCACGTCGCACGCGCCTCCGCGCCGCACCCAGGGCACGAGTTCACAGAGCACCTCCAAACAGCGTCGTCTGCCGGGCGCCTTCACAAAATGGACTCATCCACAGCCGCTCGCGGTGGCGGTTCTCGTTGACCGTGCCGTCATCGCGCTGCCCGCCGTACCCGCCGCGCGCTTTCCACGGCACGCAGCGCCACGTCGCGGGCATGTCGTGCTCGCCTTCGAGCCCCGCGAGGACCACGCGCATGTCACGGCGCTTGCCCGCCTCGATGGCCCACGCGCGCACGTCCGCGGAGAGCCCTGTCCCCGTGCCGCCCGCGGCGTACTGCTGCGCGCCCTCGGCATAGGGCGGGTCGAGAAACACGCCGGTCACGCCGTGGCGCCACGTCACCGAGTCGGTGCAGACGCGCGACCAATCTCCGCACGCCACGCGCACCCCGCGCAGCCGCGCGGAGAGGGTGCCGAGGTACGCGCGGAGGTCGGCGCGAGCGCGGCCAGAATGCACACCGCGCCCGCTGTCGTGGTTGCCGCCAAGGTGAGGGAGTTGCTGCGGCAGCGGGCGATGGATGCCCTGCCCTGCGTTGCCGAGGTGCGGGTTCAGCTCCCGCACCTCAGCGACGCTCTCGTCACACCACCCCGTGCCGATCCACGCGCACGCACCCCACACCCACCAGCCCGCGACCTTCGCGTCATGCGCCTCGGGGTCAGAGTCGAGCAGCGACGCGAGTTCAGGGAGCCGCGCGACGAGCCATCGGTGTCGCGCGTGAAGGTCCGTTTCGTTGACGGGCCAGTCGCACGCATCGGCCACGGCGTCGGGGTTGAGCGCGAGTGCGCGCCAGAAGTTCGCGAGGAACTTCGACGCGTCGTTGACCGTCTCTGTACGCGGCGGGTGCGGACGCGCGAGGAGCACGGCGCCCGAGCCAAAGAACGGCTCGACGTAGTTCGCGACGTTGCCGAGCGCCTCCCACACGAGCGACGCCGCGCGGGACTTGCCGCCGAACCACGGGAAGGGGGCACGCAGGCTGCGCCCCGCTGTCACTGCTTCACTCACGACGCCCTCCGCTGTCCGAACGCCGACGGGATCCCCGCAGGCCAGTGGCCGAACTCTTCTTTGAACCGCACCCCGACCCAGCCGGGCTTGTAGCCACGCGCCTCGGCCTGCTCGAGGAGCTCACGCAGGCGCGCGTCTTTGACCGCGCGGGGCACGATCACCGACGCGCCGAGCGCCGCACGCTGCACGCGCACGGGCTTCGGCGTGGGCCACGCGGCGCCGCACATGGGGCAGCGCAGGCCACGCTTCGCACCCTCGACGACGCACCCGCACGCCTGGCACTGCGTGATCCAGGGGCGGTCTGAGCGCGGGCGCCGGATGCCGTCGAGCGTGTACTCCCGCGGCTCGTCGGGGTGCCCGTGCTCGTGGACCACACCCGCGAGGTCGATGATCAGCGCCCGCTCGCCCGGCTGCTCGACGCGCCGCACGCGGCCGACCATCTGCAGAAAGGTCGCGTCGCTACCGCAGCCCCGTGCGAGCAGGCACACCTTGGCGCGCGCGCAGTCCCACCCCTCGGTGAGTACGAAGGCGTTGCTCAAGACCTGTACGCGCCCCGCCGCGAAGAGCCGCAAGGCGTCGTCGCGCTCACGGGTGCGGGTGCCGCCGTCGATGTGCCGCGCCTCGATGCCGCGCGCGGCGATGCCCTCGACGAACGCGCGGGACTCCGCAACCGTCGCGTGAAACGCCACGGTGGGCCGTCCCCCGGCGTGCTCGGCCCACGCGTCCACCGCGTTGACGGCGATGCCCGCGAGGCGTTTGGGCGGGTGCACGAGGTCGACGGGCGCGAGGTATCCGCCCTCGACGAGCTCGGCGACCGTGGCGCCGACCACGATCTCGTCGAACGCATCGCGCAGTCCCGCGCCGTCAGCCCTGGTTGGGGTGGCCGAAAGCCCGAGGTGCCACGCCTTCGGGTACTGCGCGGCGACGGCGCGGTAGGTGTCGGCGTCGCAGTGGTGGGCCTCATCCCACACCACGAGGTCGGCGGGCGGGTGCTGCTCGCGCGCCACGACGGTCTGGATCGACGCGACCTGGACGGGCGCCTCGGTGACCCGCTCGCCGGCCATCACCAGCCCGGAGCCCGGGAGGCGGCGGTGCGTGTCGAGCACGATCTCCCTGCGGTGCACGAGGAACAGCACGCGACGGCGCTTGGCGACGGCCCACGCGATGAGCTGCGCGGACGTTGCGGTCTTGCCGAAAGCGGTGGGCGCCACGAGCAGCACGCGGCGGTGACGGCGGAAGGCCTCGCGCACGTCGTCGATGGCGCGCGTCTGGTGCGGGCGGAGCTGCATCACGGCGTGCTCCCGAGCAGGGAGAGCTGCTGCCCCCGCACCACACGCCCGCCGCCCTCGACCTCCCACCCCGCAG
>CAZMXB010000461.1:0-3540 GCA_964569855.1 uncultured Rhodoferax sp. | reverse complement strand
CCAGTGCTAGCTTTGCGTACCGTCACTTATTGCACTGAAAACGAGGAGACCCCTTAACACCCCGAACACGCCCACAGCCTCGCCCGACCCCGCCGCCATATTCCATGAACACCGCCCGCGCCTGATGGCGCTGGCCTACCGCATGCTGGGCTCGCGCGCCGATGCCGAAGACGTGGTGCAGGACGCCTGGCTGCGCTGGAGCGCGGCGCGCCCTGAAGCGCTGCAAAGTGCCGAGGCCTGGCTGGTCACCGTGGCCACACGCCTGTCCATAGACCGGCTGCGCGCAGCCAAGACCGAACGCGCGCATTACACCGGCTTCTGGCTGCCTGAGCCCCTGCTCACCGATGGCCCGGATTCGCCCGAGCACCTGCTGGAACTGGCTGGCGACATCTCCCTGGCCTTTCTCGCGGTGCTGGAAAAACTGACGCCGGACGAACGCGCCGCATTTTTATTGCGGGAAGTGTTTGATGCCGATTACCCCGACATCGCACAAACACTGGGAAAAACCCAGGCTGCCTGCCGCCAGCTGGTGAGCCGCGCCAAAAGCCAGGTTCGCGCCGAGAAAACCCGTTTCAGCGTCAGCCGCGAGGAACACCTGCAATTGCTCGAGCGTTTTGCCGCGGCGGCACGGGGCGGCGACATGGCTGCGCTGAAAGCCTTGTTCAGCGACGACGCGGCCCTGATCAGCGATGGCGGCGGCGTGGTGCCGTCCTTTGGCAAGATAGTGCGCGGTGCCCAGCGGCTGGCGCAGCTTTACTACGCCGTGGCACGCCGCCACGGCGATGCCATACGGATCGAGATTGCCGGTATCAACGGCACGCCCGGCCTGTTGCGTTTTGTGAATGGGCAGCTGGAATCAGTACAGGCGATTTATTTCGAGAACGGCCTGGTCACCGAGATCCGCACACAACGCAATCCACACAAGCTGGCACGAGTCCTGTCACAAATGACCTGAGCGTCGCGTCTTGCAGGTGAAGGTTCAAATTCCTGAATCTTCATCTACAAGGAGTTTTCATGAACACGACTGCACGCCTGCCCCACCGAGAGCTGGCTCCTGAAGCCCTACGCGCCATGGTCGCCGTGACCACCGCCGTGGGCAAATCCACATTGGGCAAACCCCTGCTGGACCTGGTTTACCTGCGCGTTTCGCAAGTCAACGGCTGCGCCTATTGCCTGGACCTGCATGCGCGCGACCTGCTCGCGGACGGGGAAACCTTTCAGCGCATCAACAGCCTGCTCACCTGGCGCGAAGTGGCTTTTTTCACCGCACGCGAGCGCGCCGCACTCAACTGGGCGGAAAGCCTGACCTTGCTGACCCAGACCCAGGCGCCTGATGCCGACTACGAGCCGCTGGCCGCCCATTTCAGCGAGCGCGAAGTGGCCGAGCTGACATTTGCCATCGCGCAGATGAATGCATGGAATCGCCTGGGCGTCGGCATGAAGCTGCCCGTCCAGGCCCTGCCGCTCAAGGCGCAAGCCTGATCGCGTGATGCCGCGGCCGGCGGCGTTTACGTTTTTACCGTACGCCGCTGCACCCGGCCATCCATGGCCCCGGAGAGGGTGACCTGCCCCTTGGCGTGGCGCTGGTTGTTGCAGGCTTCATGGCTGATGGCCAGGTTTTCAGCGTGGCTGTTGCCGCCTTCGCTTAAAGGCTGGATATGTTCCAGCGTCGCAGCCTCGGGCAGCACATGTTCACCGCAAACCCAGCAGGGCACGATGCCATGCATCTGGCGGGCCACCGTCCTGTAGATCTTGTCGCGGGTGTGGGAGAGTTTGCTCATGGATAAACTGGATCAAAAATACGAAAAGCGCGCCCTGCCGCACGCACCGTCTAGCGCTCCCGCAGCGCACGCTGGAGCATGTCGACGCTGACCGTACGCATGCGCGCGGCAAAGGTTTTCATGCTTTCAATGAACAATTCTGTAGCGGGTGAGAGCGTTCGCCCCTCCAGTTTGTAAACGCCAATCGACAGTCTCGCAGACAGTTCCACAGGCAGGATGCGCAGACTGGAAGGCATGTTGCCGAACTGCAGCATCGACCCGTAGAGTACCGTAAGGAAGCGGTTCGTCGAAAGCAATTCATGGCGAACCAGCACGGACATGCTGGTGACAATGGACTCCGGCATCGCTGCCCCCTGACGCTCGAAAGCAGCGCGTAGCTGTCCGCTGACAGGCGTCTGCGGCATCGGCAGCACCCAGCGCTGGTCCGCCAGATCGGCCAGTGTGATGCGGCGTCGCCGGGCCAGCGGATGGTCGGCCCCCGCGACCACATACAGCGGGTCGTCAAACAGCCGTTCAAAGGACAACTCACCATCCGGGCGAACCGGCGGCTCGCGGCCAATGCCGATATCAATCAAACGGTTCCTGACCTCCATGGCCAGCCTCTCGGACTCCAGTTCAAGCAGCTTGTAGCGGATGCCCGGTCGCTCGCTTCCCATGCTGGCGACCGCATGCGACAAAAATCCGCCGCACATCGTGGGCGTGCCCCCCATGCGAATCTCGCCACCAGTTGAATCCGTGAGGACCTTGAGTTCTTCAACCCCGCGGCGCATCTCGTCAAACACCGCAAGCGCCCGGCGGATGAAGACGCTGCCGTGCGGCGTTGGCTCGACGCCACGGTTGGTGCGGTCGAACAAACGCACGCCCAGCGTCTCTTCAAGGTCGGCCAGGGCTTTCGATAGCGCGGGCTGGCTCAGGCCCACCTCCTGCGCCGCCTTCAGGATGCTGCCGGAATGGGCAATGGCGGCCAGCAGCCGGAGTTCCCGCAGCGTGACCCGCCGGACGATGGCATCGACAGACTTCATGCGCACTCCTTGTTGAAACCGTACAGTTATATCCGATGGATAAAAAACGATACACAACAGATACCCACGATGCTACCGTCCAGGCTGTCATCCAACAAAGATTCAACCAGGAGATTCAAATGAAGAAGCCACTTGCGTTACTGGCCATGGTTCTCGGCGCCATGCTGCAACCGGCGCCGGCACAAGAGATGCCGTCCGCCCAGGTGAAGCAGGGCGCCATACCCCACGAGCCCCTGCTCAGGCGCGTCTTGCCCAATACGGCCAACCAGGAAGTGATGGTCTTCGAGGCGGAATATGCACCCGGCGGGATCAACCCCCGGCACTTTCACCCGGCGGCGATCACCTTCCATATCCTGTCCGGCACGGGGATCTTTCAGGAGGACGGCAAGCCGCCCGTCACGCTGCGCGCCGGGGAGAGCCTGTTCGTTCCGACCGGAACCATCCATTCGCACTGGAACCCGAGTACCACGGAGAATCTGCGCTTTGTGGAGTTCATCGTGGCCGAGAAGGACAAGGGACGCTCCATTCCGCGACCATTGAAGAAGTGAGGCGCTGTGAAACGCGCAAGGCTGGTTCAGCTCGCCGCAGCCCGCCCCAGGCGGTCTCGCACGCCGTCCCATTCCGCCGTCCCGGGCGGGTGCTCAATCCAGATCAGCTTGACGCCCTGGGCGTCAAAATCGCGCAACGGATAGGAAATTCAACCGCATGAGGCCAAGTATGGCACGAGTTTTGGGCCT
>CAZMXB010000460.1:0-3541 GCA_964569855.1 uncultured Rhodoferax sp. | reverse complement strand
CGGTTTGCCGATTTGACTGGTTGGTTGGCTGGTTGGTCGACAGGTTGGTTGGCGGGGTCGGTGGGCCGGGTATCTCTTCTCTGGCCCACGCTCGCGGGCGGCCGTCTTGGGTTCTTTTCAGTTGCTGCGTCAACGAGGTTGTTGGGACGCCTATTCTGTGGCGACCGCGAATGGGGCCGACGAAGGGACACCCGGCCCACCGACTTGGCGTGGCACCGCGTGGAGCGCTACAAAATACCTAGCATCTTTATCAATATCCACGAGGGCTATCGGCCTGTTTGTCTTACATCCTCTCTCCCCAACACCTCGCCCCCAAGGCGGGTGGCGGGCGGGCGCAGGCCGCACTCGCGGTTGCCACAGAACCTGATCCCCAGCAACCTCGTTGACGCAGCAAGCGTGGCAAACCCTTCAAGCCCGCCCGCGAAGCGAGCCGGAGAACGCCTGCCACACCACCCGCCGCGCGCAGTCCTCGGTGCGCCACAAGACAGTGCACCGCGAGGAGGTTCGCAATAGATCAAGCCAGCAACTTCACCAGCATCCAGATGAACAGACCCAACTGAACGCTCCAGAACGTGGCGCGAACCAGCACATGCACCTTGCCCACGCCGATCAAATGCACGATCGACTGGCCGATGCGGGCGTAGAGTACAAATGGCGCCAGCATGGCAATGCTCTCCAGGCGACCCATGGCAGCCGCAGCGAGCACGATGACGGCGAACACCGGCAAGTTCTCCAGACAATTGGCGTGGGCATCCTCCATGCGCTTGACCAGCGCTGCGTCGTTGGCCGGTTTCGCCGAGCGGGGCCAGTTGTTGATGGGAGTGCCTGTCACAAACCGCAGGCCGCGGTACAGAAAAACCCCCGTCACCAGGAGTACGGTCCAGGCAGCAAATCCGAGTAGCGCTTGTAGTGCTGTCATGTGGTGCAATTCCAGTCGTTGAAAAAGCCGTACGGTAACCGATCAGTGCACAGACTGCACGGGCTTTGACATCATCTTGACCATCATCGTCACCATATTGCGCGGCGTAAACCGCACGCTCTGCGCCATGATCCAGTTCATTGCGCCCGGCACAAACACGCGTTGACCGCGCTGCATGGCACGGTAGCCTTCTGCGGCAACTTCCTCTGACGTTGGCAACTTTTTGCCTTTGACCAGGGCTGAGTCATGCATGTCCGCCTTGTCCTGAAAGCCCGACACGGTCGGACCGGGGCACAGCGCAGTGACAGTCACGCCGGTGCCTTCGAGCTCGGCCGCGATGGCTTCCGAAAAACTCAATACAAAGGCCTTGGTGGCGTAGTACACAGCCATATAGGGCCCGGGCTGAAAGGCTGCGGTCGATGCCACGTTCAGCAATTTTCCCCTGGTCGCAATCAGGTCGGCCAAGAAGAGCTTGCTCAGACTGACCACCGTGTTCATGTTGAGTTGCATCATCGCCAACTCGGGCGCCAGAGCGGTCTGTGAAAACTCTCCAAAGGTTCCATAACCCGCGTTGTTGGCCAATGCGCTGAGCGTGATGCCCCGCGCCTTGATGTCTGCGTGTAATCTAGCGGCACCGTCATTGGTTTCCAGATCGGCACCAATCACGGTGACTGTCACCTTGTAGCGTTGCTGTACTTCTTCCGCCAGCGCCTGCATTTTGGCTACGCCACGGGCGGCAAGCACCAGGTTGTATCCGTCTTTGGCAAACTCGCTCGCCAACGCCTTGCCGATGCCTGACGATGCGCCCGTGATGAGCGCTGTCTTGGTGTTGTTGTTTGTCATTTCAGTTCCTAATGGTTTAATCCGATGAACGGATTGGCTTTAAAAAAAGGCACGCGCGTGCCGGTCTGTCACATTCACCAGGTGTTCTACGTACAGGACACCTCAGCCTGCTCTACCAACCGACGCAGGTCGGCCAATGCCGAGTCCAGCGTCAGACTGTAAAAATTCTCCCGTGAGACCCGCTCCAGTGTTATCAAGTGGGCCTGCATCAACACCTTCAAATGGTGCGAGATAGCGGGTCGGGACAACGGCATGCGCTCAGCTATCTGGTTCACGTTCAGCCGCTCATCCTGCGCCAACAACATCACAATGTCCTGCCGGTATTTGTCCCCCAACGCGTTGAACACCGGTGCACACGCCCGAAAACTCAACAACACATCGTTCAATGTCAAGGTACTGGTGTCAGATGCAACAGAATCCATTGTTGTCATTGGTTTAATCTCATGGACGTATTCTACCGTGAACTTGGTAGTTTATGCAAGCACAAAAGCCCAACCTTGACCCGCACGGATCGGCAAACCATCACAAACAAAAACTCATATTCGAATTGAGAATAAGGAAATAGCTAAAAAATAGTTTTCAATATAACGATGCCCGCTTACAGTGGCCGCCATGCATGAATTAGCGTTTGTCTTTGCGGGGTTCGTTGTCGGTACCATCGTCGGCTTGACCGGCGTCGGTGGCGGCTCCCTGATGACGCCCATCCTGATTTTCTTCTTTGGTGTCAAACCGTACCTGGCGGTGGGTACCGACCTGCTGTTCGCCGCGTTCACCAAGATGGGCGGCACGATCAAGCTGGCACGTGCCAAGGTCATCGACTGGCCGGTGGTGCTCAACCTGTCGGCCGGCAGCATTCCTGCTTCCCTGATCACGCTGTACCTGTTGCACAACGTGGGTGCCACCAGTACCGAGGTTCAAAAAATCATGACCACGGCGCTGGGTCTGGCTCTGCTGCTGACCGCTGCTGCGACCCTGTACAAGGTGTTGCACGGAAAGGTCACACCCACGACCATCGCCAAGGGCCAGGAAGCTGCTGCTGCCCGCCCCCGCCACTGGAGCCTGCCGCTGCTGTTTGGAGCGGTCATTGGCACGCTGGTGACTCTCACATCCGTAGGTGCCGGCGCCATTGGCGTGACGGTGCTGATGATTCTTTACCCCAAGTTGCCGCTATCGCGCATTGTCGCGGCGGACATCGCCTATGCCGTGCCCTTGACGCTGGTCGCAGGGTTTGGTCATGCCACGTTGGGTTCGGTGGACTGGCCCATGCTGGTCAGCCTCCTGGCGGGTTCCCTGCCCGGCATCTGGGTGGGTTCACACCTGATGTCCAGAACGCCCGAACGCGTGATCCGATCCCTGCTTTCCGTGTTGCTGGCCTACGCCGGTCTCAAGCTCATTTCACTCTGACATGTACCAATACACCGATTTCGACCGCCAGTTCATCCAAAGCCGCGCCGCGCAGCACCGAGACCAGCTGCAGCGCAATATTGCCGGCACGCTGAGCGATGACGACTTCCGCCCGCTACGACGGCAAAATGGCTGGTACATCCAGCGATACGCCCCGATGCTGCGCGTGGCCGTGCCTTATGGCGAGCTGTCCGCCAAGCAGCTGCGTGTGCTGGCAAGAATAGCCCGCGAATACGACCACCCGAGCAAGCAGGTGTTTGACACCGCCATTGGCACCCAGGCCACTTGGGGAACGACGCATTTGCCAGTGGGTTATGGCCACTTCACAACCCGCCAAAACGTCCAATTCAACTGGATTCCATTGGCCAAAAGCGC
>CAZMXB010000459.1:0-3558 GCA_964569855.1 uncultured Rhodoferax sp. | reverse complement strand
ACGTGCAGGCCACCGATTACTCCATGCGCTTTGACACCTTTGCCGGAGCCCAATGATGCAAAAAACCATCTCCATAGACTACGAACAACCCGAAACCAGCGCCAGCGGCGAGGCCGGCGTCTGCAGCACGCGCCACGCCTGGGCCCGCGTGCCGGTCGAGCCCACGCAGACCGAGCGCGCCGCGCTGAAAGACAAGGTGCGCCGCCTGCTGAAGGAAAAGAACGCCGTCATGGTGTCGCACTACTACGTGCACCAAAATCCTGTCGCCGCACAAAACCGTGCTGATGCCTGATCTGGACGCCACCTGCTCGCTGGACCTGGGCTGCCCGATTGACGCATTCAGCGCGTTCTGCGACGCCCACCCGGACCGCACCGTCGTGGTCTATGCCAACACCAGTGCAGCCGTGAAGGCTCGCGCCGACTGGCTGGTCACAAGTAGTTGCGCGCTGGACATCGTGCGCGCATTGAAGGACAGCGGCCAGAAAATCCTGTGGGCACCCGACCGCCATCTGGGCGGGTACATCCAGCGCGAGACCGGGGCCGACATGGTGTTCTGGAACGGCGCCTGCATCGTGCACGACGAGTTCAAGGCGTTCGAATTGGAAGCACTGAAAAAGGAGCACCCGAAAGCCAAGGTGCTGGTACACCCGGAGTCACCCGCTGATGTCATCGCATTGGCCGACGCCGTGGGCTCCACCTCCTCCATCCTCAAGGCCGCGCGCGACATGGACGCAACAGAATTCATCGTCGCCACCGACAACGGCATGATGCACAAGTTGCGCACGTTAAACCCCGGCAAGACCTTCCTTGAGGCCCCCACCGCTGGCAACAGCGCCACCTGCAAGAGCTGCGCGCACTGCCCGTGGATGGCTATGAATGGCCTGGCCGGTCTGGCCCATGTACTGGAAACCGGCACCAATCAAATCCATGTGGACGCGGCGCTGGGCCTGCTGGCGCGCCGGCCGATTGACCGTATGCTGGCATTCACTGCCGCGCTCAAAGCCGGGCAGTCCGTCGCGGGACTGGTACCCCACATTGGGGCTGCATAGGGCCGATCTTGTTGCCGGCTGGTAACTTTGGGGCCTCTGGGAGACCGTTTTAGCTGCTATGGTTTGCCACCCCATTGAAGCAGCCACCCCATGAAGCCTCCGATTCTTGACGCCTACACCCGCCACGCCGCCAGCCAGGTGATCTACCAGATCTTCCCGGAACGTTTTGCCATTGGCGGGGGCTTGAGCAGTGCGGAAAAGCTTGCCTCCGCCGCCTACAAGCTGCCCAACGCCATCCAACGGGAGTGGGACGAGCCACCGTTGATGGAGGCCAGTGGCGACCAGTTTTATGGCGGTGACCTAGATGGCATCGTCTCCAAACTGGACTATCTGGCCGACCTGGGGGTGACCGGTGTGTACCTGACGCCTGTTTTCACGTCGCCGAGCAACCACAAATACGACGCCACCGATTTCTTCAGCATCGACCCCATGTTTGGTGGTGAAGACGCCTTGAAGCGCCTGTCCAATGCCCTGCACGAACGCGAGATGACGCTGACGCTGGACGCAGTACTGAACCACTGCTCCGACCAGCACCCCTGGTTCCTGGCGGCCCAGGCGGGTGACGCCTCCAAACGCGACTGGTTCACTTTCAAGCCCGATGGCAGCTACCTGTGCTGGCAAGACTTCGGCCTGATGCCCGAGCTGGACCTGTCCAACCCCGAGGTACGTGACGTGTTGTACCGCAAGCCCGACAGCCTGGTACAGCACTGGCTGGCCAAAGGCATCGACAGCTGGCGTTTTGATGTGGCGCAGGACGTGGGCATTGCCGTCGCGCAAGAGATGCGTTCCATCGTCGGCGCGCGTTTCCCGGCGGCCATGCTACTGGGCGAACTCAACGGTTTTTCGGGCAGCTGGTTCCAGGCGGGTGAAGGTTTCCAGGGCATGATGAACTACTGGTACCGCACCGCCACGCTGGCCTGGCTGGCCGGTGACATCGACGCGGTGCAGATGAACCATGCCGTGCGCGACGCCCGCGCCGGTTACGGCCTACAGGGCCTGCTGTGCTCATGGAACATGCTGTCGAGCCACGACACGCCGCGCCTGATCACCTCGGTAGGCGACGCCGAGCGCGCACGCCTGGCCCTGCTGATGCAGTTCACGCTGCCCGGTGTGCCGCTGGTCTATTACGGTGAAGAAATCGGCATGGAGGGTGGTGCAGACCCCGACTGCCGCCGCACCATGCGCTGGAACGAGGCCGAGTGGAACCACGAACAGCGCGCGTGGGTCAAACGCCTGATCACCATCCGACAGACCAACCCGGCCCTGCAATACGGCGACATTACGGTGCTGGGCGACCGCCTGGCCGGCAACGCGCTGGTCTTTTTGCGCCACACCACGGTACCGGGCGAAGAGGCGCTGGTGATCGTCAATATGGATGACAAACCCTTGAACGTTTTGTTGATGCTGCCCTACTCCCATTGGTACGACGGCGTGCCGTTGCGCGACGCCCTCGGTACGTCCCCCGATACCAAGGTCCAGGCCGCCAGCGTGCGCCTGAATATTGCCCCGCACACCGGGGCGGTCTACCAGGCGGCCGAGCCGCATGTGAACTACACCTTCTTCAAGCCACGCAACCGGATGTGAAGTGGCGCCTGTTGAAGGAGGCGTCAGACTACACATTCAGAATGCTTCATACGCTATCTAATAGATAGCGGACTGTGCAGTATTTGTGAGGGCTGGAGGGTCTAAACACCAATAACTTGTTGGCCTACACCTCGTATGGCGGCGGACAGTTTGGCTTGCGTTCTGCGCCGCGCGGCCTACGCCCGTAAGCCCCACTGCCCGCCTTGAGGTGACGGGTTGGGATGCAAAGGCGGAATTCGGGTATAGACGCTAAGGAGTCAGTCAACTTTCCTAAGTGTTCGCCTCAAACCGGCCATTCCATGAGGTGGCGCGAAGCCTGTCCCAGTCCATGCAATACTTTGCCCATGCGACATATCCTCTCTGTTGTACTTTTTCTTTCACTGTCTTTGCACAGTGGCTTTGCCGCTGCAGAAGGCGGAATCGTGACGGCTAAACAAGTTAACGGAACTTGGACCAACTCTTATTCAACCAAAGCCCGGGATGGTTTGGACCAAGAGCTGAGAATCTGGGCGCTCGGTAATCAAAAACTGAAAGTGCAGTTTGACGGAATCAATCCGTACACCGATCCAGGAGGTGCGGCATCTGCAAATGTCGGTTTTGCAGAAGGCATTGCAACCATTGATCGCAACGTCGCAATTTTCAAACCAAACGGTGCTGATCCCGAATGTCGAATGGAACTCACTTTTAGCGAGGCAGTAGTCGTAGTAGCAGAAAAAGGTTGCTATGGTCTGTTTGGACTGCATGTTCACGCGAATGGGAAATACAAAAGGGCATCAGGCAAGCGTCCAACTTTTGGCCAACCCTGACATCCGCGAACACTACTGCGCGGAAATAGGTTCCATATTGCTGACATTGGCAGCTGTCTGCTTACGCCCCAGAACCGACCGACACCGATCCCAACGGCTATCTGCACCGCGCCGAAACC
>CAZMXB010000458.1:0-3570 GCA_964569855.1 uncultured Rhodoferax sp. | reverse complement strand
TGCGCGGTGTGGACGGCGCAAGACCCTGCCGACATCATCGACGATCTGATGACGACCTACGGGTCGGTGCCATCGGGCTACATCCCGATTGCCGACTGGCAGGCCGAGACCGACGCCTATCTCGGGCAGGTCTACACCGGCATCGTCGCCGAGCCGACCAGCGTCAAAACCCTGATCGGCGAACTGGCGCTGCAGGCCGGCCTCGCCATCTGGTGGGACGATCTCACCGCGCAAATCCGCCTGCAGGTGCTGCGCGCGATCTCGACCGATGCCGAGACGTTCGACGATGCCAGCGACAAGCTCGGCGGCACGCTGCAGATCACCGAGCAGCCCGATCAGCGGGTGTCGCAGGTGTGGACCTACTTCGCCCAGCGCAACCCGCTGGACGGGCAGGAGGACGGCAACAATTATCGCTCGGTCGACGTGCTCGTCGATGGGCCAGCCGAGATCAACTACGGCACCCCGGCGCTGCAGAAAATCTACAGCCGCTGGATTCCGGTCGGCGGGCGCGCGGTCGCGACCAAGCTCAACGCGCTGCAGCTGGGGCGCTTCGTCGCCGCGCCGCGCAAGTTCAACTTCGACGTGTTCCGGCGCGATGGGCGCGACCCGGTGCGGCTCGGCGGCGGCTACCAGATCAAGGCCTATCCCTTGCAGGAGGCCGATGGCACGGCCGAGACGGTGCCGGTGCAGGTGACGCGGCTCATCCCCGAAAAGGACAGGTGGAGCGTCGAGGCCGAGGAAGTCCAGTTCACCAACTACTCGGGCTCGATCACCAACAAGACGGTGATCTATGACGCCGACGTCAATGCCCGGAACGGCTACGACGATTGCTACAATCTGTACGGCGCGCCGGCGCACGGCGACACCGTCAACTTCATCATCAATGCCGGCGTCAAGCTGGGCTCGACCGGCACCTCGGTCGCGAGTTTCAACCTTGGATCGTCCTGGCCGACGATCACGCGCTCGGGAAACCGGACCTCGGGCTCGCCGATCATCACGGGGCTGTCGAGCACCACCGAGTTCCGCGCCGGCCAGTTCATCACTGGCACCGGCATTCCGGCGCAGACCAAGATTCTCAGCGTCGACAGCGGATCGCAGATCACGCTCGATAAGAACGCGACGAGCGGCGCGGCGACATCGACCTCGCTGACGATCTACACCGTCATCATCAACATCACGCTGAACGGCACGGTGGACGGTGCCGGCGGTAAGGGCGGACAGGGCCGGTCGGAGTCGAGCGGCTATATCTCGCCCACGGTCGGCGAGGCGGGCGGAACGGCGATCTATGCCCGCTACTTCGCAAACCTGATTTTTGGCGCTCTTGCGAAGCTCCGCGGCGGCGGTGGTGGCGGCGGTGGATCGGCAACCGGCGACGGCTCCGATCTCGTCGGCGGCGGCGGTGGTGGCGGTGCAGGCGTTCCGCCCGGTGCAGGTGGCCCATCAGGCACGGGCACACAGACCGCAGAGGCGGGCAGCGCAGGCACGGCAGAGACCGGCGGGATTGGTGGGCGCAGCTGGACCAAGGACGTGCCCTGGGCCTTTGCCGGACTCGACGGCGCGCATCGCGGCGGCACGGGCGGCAACATCGGGGTCGCCGGATCGAAGGGCGCCAATCAGGCCAGCCACACGGGCGCGAATGGCGGCGCAGTCGGCAGCGCCATCGATGGCGTCAGCTACATCAAGAGCAGCGGCACACCGGCCAGCCTTCTCGGCGGACAGGTCAACTAAAGGACATCGCGAATGGCAACCTATGGCCGCTGGAACCGCACCATCCAAGATGGGGCGGGAAACGTGCTCAATGCAAAGGTGTGGGTCTACCGCGAGAGCGATGGGCTGCCCGCGACCATCTATGATGATCGTGCGGGGGCGACGCCGAAAGCAAACCCATTTACCCTGAGTAGTTCGGACCAGGGACTGGCGTTCTTCCACGCCGCCGGCGGGGCCTACAAGGTCGTCGCGACCTATGGCAGCTATACGCAGACCTGGCGCTACGAGCCGGTCGGCACCGGCGCCGAGTTCGACTTGACGAGCTTCCCGGCCGTGACTCCTGCAGCCAGTTCCACACCGGCCAGCCTTGTGTTGCCAGAGGCGACCTCAAACGGGACTGACACGGTCACGATTTCGGCTCCTGCGTCGTTGTCGGCAAACCGTGCTTTCAGCCTACCTGATGCAGATGTCACCTTCGGCGCAACCGGACTATCCTTGCTCGCGGCGGAGTCCGTCACTGCTGCGCTTGCCATTCTGTTCCCCGGCGCTGGCGGGACTATCACGACGGACTCGCTACTGATCACCAGTTCATCGACTGGCTCGGCGGGCCACAGCCTGCCCACCCTTGCGCTCCGCAGCAATGACCAGGTGACACGCAACGGCGCCGGGGGCTTCATTCGGTTCCAAGGCTACAACAGCTCGGACGTGTTGCGGGATGCCCTGCAACTGAATGGTGGCCTCATTGATGCGACAGCGGGATCGGAGCAGGGCGACCTCGACATCAACATCTATCGGAACGGGGCCAACAAAGTCCTCGCGATCCGCGGAGACTGGTCGGCCTTTGCTCCGGGCGATGCCAATATGTGGGGGCTGGGGAAGACCGGCAATGAATGGTCGGGGATCTATGCCTATTCGGCGCTTATTGGCGCGGCGGCCGCTACGCCGTCGACCACGATGCTGCAGGTACTTGCTGCCGGGAACGCGTCACTTGGTTTCAGCGTCTATAACAATTCGACGGGTGCCGCTGCCCTTGCGCAGTTCGACATCAAGACTGGGACGGCAAACGCCTCGATCAACTTCAACGTGCAAAACAACTCAGGCGCACCGCTGGCGCAGCTGAAGATGGGTTCGGCGGTTGCCAACTTCTACTTCGACACCGAGGTCTTTCACTTCCGCAACGCAGCTGGCGGCACCGAGTACCTGCAGCTCGATAGCACAGCACTCAACATCAAGAACGGCGTTCTCAAGATGGCGGGAACGCAGATCGCCACCACCCGCCGCACTGGCTGGACCGTCGCCACCGGCACGCCCTCTCGGGCGACGTTTGCAACGGGCAGCGTCACCCTCGCAACCCTGGCCGGCGTCGTGATGGCGCTCGAACAAGACCTCATCACTCACGGCCTCATCGGCACATAAGGAAAGGACCGACAGTTGAAATCTATCGCACTCCCTGCCGCCACAGAGCACCAGCCGCGCGCCATCATCAAGGCGGTCGCGGAGACTCCCTCGCGCGACGGCGGGCAGCAGGTTCCCATCACCATTGGCGAGATGCGGCAGCGCATTCGCATCCTCGACGCACTCGACAAGTCCACGGACACGCTTACGCTTGAGGATGCCGACTATGATCGGCTCGTCGCGCTGTTCGACGTGTTCCCGTTTGGCATGGCGCATCGCGATATCGTCGCCCTGGCCGATGCTATTGCCGGGGCGAAGTAGGGGCGCGTTCCGACCGGGGCTTTGAAAGGAAAGCATCATGATTGAACCCAGCTGGCTCACCCGAGCCCGGCACTTCATCGGCATGGCCGAATTGCCGGGCGTCAAGAACTCGCCCGAACTGATGGCCGTGCTCGATTGGGCCGACGG
>CAZMXB010000457.1:0-3571 GCA_964569855.1 uncultured Rhodoferax sp. | reverse complement strand
GATCACAAGGACGAGAGAAGCTCTCGCAAACGACTGTTTTAACAAAGTCGAATTTGTGACCTCAAGTCGGCGACCCTCATAAAGAGGATTCATTAAACTCCCGCCATTACTTTTGGGAGTACCATACTGTCTGCGGCCTTAGTTAACAGCATCTAACAGTTTTATCTGATAGATGCAGGCCAAATTCTCGCGTTATATTGAGCTGTCGTCAAGAAAACTCATTTTGATGTAACAATTCAAGGTAAAACATCTCAAAATTTGACCTCGGGGAACGATTCAATGGAAATCTTTGAAAAGCATGTGTTTGTCTGTACCTCAGGCAAAGTTTGCTCAAAAGATGGTGGTGAAGAAGTCTGCTCGGCCCTGCGCCAAGAAGTAGTTGCTAGGGGCCTAAAGGGACGGGTGCGCAGCAATAAAGCTGGCTGCTTCGACCAGTGCGGCAACGGCGCTATGGTAGTTGTTTATCCCGAAAGTACCTGGTACGCCCATGTCAGGCCAACGGATGCTGATCAATTGGTTTCTCAGCACTTAATCGGCGGCAAACCGGTAGAGCGATTACTATACGACGGCCGCGGCCGCACTGACCGCTCATGACCTCGCTCATAACCTAGCGCTCATAACCTAGAGAAAGTCAGTCACAAATCAGTAAGAACGCCTTGGTAATTTAAAACCATCCCCCTCTGCCTGATATAGGTGAATGATGAGCAACCCATTTAACATCGAGCTAAGCGAAAACTTCCCCCGAAGTGAAAGAGCCACGGCTAAAGCCGAACTTAGTATCTTCAACGCTGTGATGGATGCTGAAATGGGGCTCTTCAAGCAAGCCTGGTCTGGCTGGCCATCTGGCCAGGAGCGACCACGTGCCGGCAGGGCAGATGCCGCTTCGCAGGCCCTTCTTGATGCTGGTCTGAGTATTGCTTTTGAAGACCTCTGGAGAGGCCAACAAAGATAAGCCAGCAAAAATAGGACAGCAGGCTTAGCCATCACCTGTTCATAACTCTATATACAAACGAATATGCCGATGGTGACACTCTGGTTCACGCGCTTGGCTATTAGATTAGATATCGATAGTGAGGCTAAGAGTAGTCTTTCGAATTGTCAGCAGATATAGCAACTATCTTCATCGGGGGACTTCCAATAGATTTCTGCTCGGATATACTAATTACATAAGCGGTGAGCACCCACCAATAAATAAGTTGGGTACTTTGAGCCGAGGGGTTAAGTGGAAACATCAGGTCTGCGCAGACCGGAAACTGTAGTGATAACCCGCTAGCTGTGGATTCTGACTTGAAGCAGCAAGAAATATCGAGCCTACGCAATAGGCAGTCAGACGATAGTGAAAAAGCCGCCGCAGATTTATCTGGGTGGCTTTTTTGTTTGTATTGCCATAACTTCGCTAGTGTGACTTCTTCATTTTTGACAGCGGCGTATAAGAACTGTTCTGATCTTCAATTTCGGGCCCAACCAGAGCTGGTGCTGTATGAATTTGTGGAATGGGTTGTTGGGCATCATAGAGCAAGTCTGTCAGCTTTGTTTTGATTTGTTCCGCGCTGAGCGGCCCTCTTTCTATGTTTCGGGCGAGAATCACCCCGCGGTTACCTGGTACAAAGACATAGGTTGGAGCGGCAGTGACTTTGAAGTGATCCACTAAGTCTGCATAATTCTTGTCTGTAACATTGCAGCTAATTTTAGTTATTTGATTGTGCTTTTCGGTTTTCGCTTCAGCATCTTTTTTGTTGAGTGACTCGACGGCGGTCTCAAGGTCGCTATTGGCACCGCTTTCTTTCGCATAAAATTCAAGCACCATTGGCCCCTGGTGCAAGTTATGCATAATCAGGCTGGTGTAAGAAAAGTCATCGGCTTTGGCAAAGGCATCGCGCCTGAGCAGAAAATCTTCTTTGCTCAGATGCGATTGCTCGGTGAGATATTTTGAGTCTGCTTCTTTGGGTAATTCAGAAGCATCTATGCGCATGAGATTGCGTTCGATTATTGAGCCATCGCTCGTTCTTAACGCGACTTGTACAGTAGAATTTGGCTCCCCGCATAGTTCTTGGTGTATGTCGTAGTCACCAAGCATTGAGGCATTTCTCTGATCAACAGAAATAAGTAGATCGTCTTTGGCGATGCCGGCTAGGGCAGCAGGCGATTCTTCGATCACCCGAGTAACCACCGGATACTCTTTATCGAGGAAGGCATACTGCAGGCCAACAACTCCAATATTAGGGGCTGGCTGTTCTATATCTTCTGGCTTGCTTAAGAGCAATGGCAATGCCACCACCACTGCGGTGAGTAGCACCAGAACGATTGGAATAATGAGGGCTGGGCGCACAATTAATTCATCACTAGATTAAGTCGCTAAAGAATCTGATTTTACAACGCTTTAGACGTTCCCGTGGCTCCCTGAAATCAAACAAGCAAAATGCTATAACTGCTGCGTCACCGGCTGGAGCTTTTGCAATGGTTAGATTGTCGTCCAACAGTTCTTTGCTCTTACTTGCTCTATCGATTATCTCGTCTTTGGCTATATTGCCAGTGTCAGCTGATGGCGACGGCAGTTTAACTAAAAAGGCGGCGATTAGCTGCGAGAAGGCTGAAGCAATTGCCCTGGCCAAGTATCCCGGTGCCACGGTAGAAGAAATTGAAATCGAGCGTGATGAAACGCCTATGAATTGGGAAATTGAGCTGCGTAGTGAGGGCATCTGGAAGATTAATCTTGAGATTGATGCTCAGAGCGGCGAAATTCTGAAAACCCGTAAACGTAAGATTTGAGCCACTAACGCGGTCTACAACAGGCTGTGCACATGCAGCCATTCGATATTCGTGTTGATTCTGCCACAGAACCGACACAACTCTTGTGCATAATCGCATAACAAATTTCGAAGCATTTACTAACAATCTATCCTCTCTTTCCCTTATTGGCAGCTACCCCGTCTGAAGGAGGAATCATGGCGCAATTTTTAAAGAATGGCTGGCAACCTTTTATTGCCGCTGGTGACAGAGCACTGACTGAGAATCGCTTAGATGATGCTGAGGCTAATTTTCATGCTGCTCTGGTAGAAGCAGAGCTTAGTGATAAGGCCGATGAGCGCCTGGCCGTAACTCTAGATCGTCTCTGCGAGCTTTATCAGCGCACAAACCAACTGGAGCTGGCCGAAAAATTCTGCGTCCGTCTGGTTATGCTGAAAAAAGAGTCGTCAGCTTTCTCGTCGTTAGACGAAATGAAAGCCATGCTGAAACTATCAAAGATTTACTTCCTGCAGTCGAAAATGGCTCAGGCAGCCTTTTCAACTAAGTGTGTTCTAGAATTGAGTGAGCGCACCCTTGGTATCAATCATCCTGCTGTAGGTGTTGTCTCGCAACAGCTAGCTGATCTATATACCGATTTAGGTTCTTACTCAGAGGCTGAATATCTCTATCGCCGAGCGCTCAATTTGCAGCGCGATCAACGTGTTAGTCAGGGGATGGCCCCGCAACTGGTGCACACCCTGAGGGGTTATGCTAATTTACTGACGCGCACCCATCGATCAGCCGAAGCTCAAAATTTAATGGCATGTGCTGCTTCTTATCTAGC
>CAZMXB010000456.1:0-3572 GCA_964569855.1 uncultured Rhodoferax sp. | reverse complement strand
GAAGTCCAGACCCCAGTCCAGATTGGCGCAGACGATCGGGGCGCAGGCGCCCTGCAGGTCGTCGCTGCCGCCCTGGTACATCAGCGGATCGGTGTAAAAGCTTTCGGGCACTTCGGCGCCGCGCGCCTTGCGCACCAGTTCCACATGGTTCAGGTAGGCCGAGCCATCGGCCCACTGGTAGGCGCGTGGCAGCGGCGCCAAACACATTCTGGGGTCAAACGGGAAGGCATGGCGGGCGCGACCATTGTTCAGCGTGTCATACAGGTCCTGCAGTTGCGGCGCCAGGTAGTTCCAGTCGTCCAGCACCTGCTGCAGGCGGTTGACGATGTTGGAAGCGTAGTGGGCCTGGCTCAGGTCGCGCGAGACCACGACCAGTTGACCGTCGCGGGAGCCATCTTTGTAGGTAGCGAGTTTCATGGGGGAATTGTCGCTCTGAACCATGGGGGGCAACCCACACGGCAAGCACCAGAATGCAGGCCACGTTAAACTGCGCTGCCCGGTACCGTATTGGCACCGCCCGTCCATGAACCCACCCCACGCCCACGCCCCCACCACATACCGTCGCCGATCCTGGCGCCTTGTTGCTCTGACAGCCGTGGTGCTTCTGGCGCATTGGGCTGCACTGCGGGCCGCACCCCGCGCACTGGGAGCAGTCGACAGTGCCGATGCATCACCTGCGGCATGGGCATTTTCGATGCGCACGATTGCGCAGCCACCCGCACCCCAGCCGCCCATGCTGCAGCCGACAGCACGACCCACGCCACGGTTGTCCTCACCACCCAAACGGACTGTTCCGGCGCCTGCTGTCAGTGACAGTGCAGCGACCGCACCCAAAGCCCAAGACGTTGAATCAAAAAGTGCTCCAGCCCTCGAAAAATATGCGTTAGATGCTACTGAAATGGTAGCAATTTCGTCGCCACCACCGGCATCCGGGCCGCCGGTCTTGCTGGCCGCCGCCGAAGCCCCGGTCGAGACGCCGGCGGCTGCAACGGCAACCAAACCTGTGGCTGCGAAAGCGGTTCAAAACTTTGTTTTTCCGGCACCGATCAGGCTGAAGTACGACGTCAAAGGCGAAATCAAGGGTTTCCCGTACTTTGTCAATGGCGATCTGCAGTGGGCGCAGGATGGCAAGACCTATGACGCCCGCATGGAAGTCAGCCACTTTCTGCTCGGTTCGCGCGTTCAAACCAGCACCGGCCAATTGACGGCACAGGGCCTGGAGCCGCTGCGATTTGGCGACAAAGTGCGCTCGGAGGTGGCTGCACACTTTGAGCGCACCAAAAACAAGGTGACCTTCAGCGCCAATACGCCCGATGCCCCACTGCTGCCGGGAGCGCAGGACCAACTCAGCGTGCTGGTGCAACTGGCCGCCATGCTGGGCGGTGACCCCAAGAGCTTTCCAAAAGGCAGCACTCTGGTTTTTCAGGCGGTTGGGCCGCGGTCGTCAGAGTCATGGACCTTTACCGTGGGCGTATCAGAAAAGTTAAGTCTGCCGGGCGGCGAATTGAACGCTCTGCGCCTGTGGCGCGACCCCAATGGGGAATACGACACCAAACTGGAGGTCTGGATGGCGCCCGCACTGGGCTTCCTGCCCGCACGGGTGCGACTGACCCAGGCCAACGGAGACTTCGTGGATCAACAGTGGCGTGCGACGGTGGGCAAATAAAGCCCCCTGCGCTGCGCTGCGGCCTTGATTTCGCGGGTACTGCGCCCAACTATCAGAGTAGTCCTACCAAAACCATCTATGCACACGCTTTACAACTCGGAAACCTATTCTGTCACCCACATGCTGGCCAACGCCGAGAGCAATGGCAAGACCGTCGTAAGCGAAATCAAGACGCCACAATTCCCGGACGGCGTGCCGCTGATGGCGCGCCACGGCTTTGAAATTGTGGACAAGCGCTCCGGCAAAGAGGTCTATCTGGACGGCTCTTGGGCCGAGCTGTTTCAGCAACACATCATGGCCTGGCAGGTCAATACACCAACCCAGGAAGAGGTGGAAGGCACGCTGGAACAATACGCCGAACTGGCACAAAACCCGGTTGTAGTCCACTGATCCCGGATCGTGTCGTGCCGCTTTGACCTCCGTCAAAGACTTTCTGCCTGACGCGATTCACCATGGTGACCAAACCACCCATCACCGCTCAGGAGGCACAATGAACACGAACCACACCGCACCGTACCAACAACAGTTACTGGGCATGCGCGCTGCCCTGTTGTCCCAGATTGCCGACCAACGCGGGGGTGCCGTCAGCCGCGTGGAAGTCGCTGCCGACCATTTTGGGCACCCCGAAGACTCTGGCGCCCAGCTCGCATCCGAGCGCGAGCTTGAATTCGCCCTGGGCGAGCGGGAGCTTGTCGAGCTGTCGGCGATTGATGCGGCACTGGCACGCATCGAGGCAGGCACCTATGGCGAATGCACGGACTGTGGTGTTGCCATCAAGCCCGCGAGGCTGCAGGCTACCCCTGAAGCGCCACGTTGTATCCATTGCCAGGAAAAGGTCGAGCACCTGCATCTGGCCTGAAATCGATTTCTCCAATCGTCCTATTTGAAAGCGATTTTTATGATGACTTTCCACGCTGTTGTCTGGATGGACCACTCAGAGGCCCATGTGGTGATGTTTGACAGGGAACATGTGGAGGCCCAGCGCATCAAGTCCCGCAGCCACCACAAACACCAGGGCAAAGCGGGCGACAACAGTGCCTTCTTTGGTGAAATCGCCGGCGCATTGGCTGGCAGCCGTGAAGTCCTGCTGACCGGCCCGGCCATGGCACGCAACCAGTTCCGCGACTGGTGCATGACCCACCCAACCACTCTGGCAGACGCCATCGTCGACTCCGTGGCCAGTGACCACCCCACCGATGGCCAACTGGTGGCAATGGCCCGCCAGTACTTCAAAAAGTTTGACAACATGGCGGCAGACCCATCCCTGGTCTGATCCACTGATCAGCGGGGACCGGGCAGCAGCCCGTGCTGCGACAATTGGCGCACTATGAGCCAGACCTACATCCTCACCCTGTCATGCCCGGACCGCCTGGGCCTAGTCCACGCCGTTTCGGGCTTTCTGCTTGAACGCGGCGGCAATATTGAAGAGGCAGCGCAGTACAACGACCCCGGCACCGGTCTGTTTTTCATGCGGGTGCAGTTCACTTGTGTGCGCCTGACCTTCAAAGACCTGCGCTCCGACATCGCCTTTTTTGCCAGGCCTTATGGCATGCAATGGGGACTGCACGCCACCGCCCAGCCGATGCGCACTGTGCTGCTGGTCAGCAAGGAGGGGCACTGCCTCAATGACCTGCTGTTCCGCTGGAAGAGTGGCCTGCTGGCGCTGGACATCCGCGCCATCATCAGCAACCACCGCGACTTTTACCAGTTGGCGGCCAGCTACAACGTGCCGTTTCACTACATCGCGGTCACACCCGAGACCAAGGCCAAAGCCGAGGAGCGGCAATTCGAGATCATTGAAGCCGAAGGCGCCGAGCTGGTGGTTCTGGCGCGTTACATGCAAATCCTCAGCGACGACTTTTGCCAGAAACTGGCAGGCCGTGCCATCAACATCCACCACTCGTTC
>CAZMXB010000455.1:0-3580 GCA_964569855.1 uncultured Rhodoferax sp. | reverse complement strand
ATAGCGAGCCTGTGGCTACAGAAACTGTAGACCTTTATAAGTTACCAAGGGTTTAGGAACTGTTGTGGTCGGCACATCCTTAATTACAGAGTACCAACCACAAAAAGCAAACACCCGCCAATCCCATTGAGGTTATGTGTTTTTTTTCAGCGAGTGCGGTCTGGGCGAAGCCAAAAACAGGCGAAGCGCGTTATTTTGTTAGGTTACCCAAAGCTAATTGTTTGTTTACTGCGAAACGCAACTAAAGTTACCAAAGTAGTCTCTTCCTGTGCAGTTAGTGCGAACCTGTGGTTGAGGCTGCATTGTTTGGAGTATTCGCTGCTGGTCTAGCTGTTGCTGATATTGAATTCTCTGTTGATTTTGCATAAACATCTGCTGAGCTTGTTGTTGTTGCAGTAATTCTTGCTGCCCCTGTTGGTATTGTTGCTGCTGCTCGAATTGTTGTGCTTGTTGTCTGGCGCGCCTCCGGTTGTTGTCCTTAACCATAATACAATCAGCAAGCGCTTCAGTATCTTGCTTATACCCAGCATCTAAGCACCTTTGTTTGTCTGCTTTCATATTGCCGATATTGATAGCTTCGATAAGAGCCTGAGGGGTGTCTCTGCAGAATTCAGCATTGCTGGCCGAGCAGTATTTTGTGCATGTAACGCGAGAATAATTACTACTGTCGTTGTATGGATGAGCCCCAAACTCATTAACCGCGCACAATCCGTTATATGCACGACGATGGTGGCAGGCTGAAAGTGTCACTAAAAGTAAAATACATACGGTTACTAGACGCATAATCTTCCCTTGCTGAATTTAAACTCGCATCAGTCTAGCTTATAACAATGGGTTGTGTGCTAACGAGGTAGTAAGTTTGGCGTAGTCTCTCCCACTGTCGCACCACTTACGGCAGGTGTCGCAGGTGCCGGACATCCGAGTCGACTTACCTGCCAGTTACGTAACTAGTTACGCTTTCAGTTACGGCTGAGTTTCTTTACCAGAACGCGCGCGCGTAATGGTCGCAAAAAGCCGGGATAATCCTAGAATTACCGCATTAAATAGCTTTATTTTTCAATGTGTTACATAGACTCAAATCCCATTGGAAAACAGCCGGTTATGGAAAGTAAGCTAGCGTTATCAATGAGTTGTAATTGAATCGAAAGGGTTTTTAATGCCAAGAATTTGCCTTGCCTAGCAAAACTTGCCGGACATGCTATTCCCATAAATGGGTTACACAGTGGTTACATGGGGAGAGAGGAAGCTATCAAAGAAGCGAGCAAGAAAAATAAACTTACGCTAAGAATTTGATTTTTATGGTATTTAATGGGGTGGCTGACGGGACTCGAACCCGCGACAACCGGAATCACAATCCTGCTAAAGTGCCATTTCTTGCCGTTGATTAAAAGTGATAAAAAAGACTTTTTCTTTATAAATCAAACACAAAACAAAATTCCATATATTTTTAGTATTGATGAAAATTGATTGATATACTCCAAATCGGGTTACATGGCGGTTACATGAACCACAACCGGAGTATTTCAGGCAATGGCCAAAGTGAACTTTACCGCCGGCAGAGTGGATAGCTTCCAGTGTGAAGCAGGCAGATTCCAATCATTTCTATGGGATACGGCAGCGACAGGTTTAGGGCTTCGCGCAACGTCAAATGGTGCCAAAACTTACATATTCCAGTCGAAGCTAAACGGGAAAACAATCCGCATCACCATTGGCGACCCCAACACATGGCCGATTGATGCGCCAACCGACGGCAAAGGCAAACCAACCGGCAAAGGCGCGCGACAAGAAGCCCGCAGACTTAAAACCCTTGTGGATGATGGCCATGACCCGCGAGAAGTAAAAGCAGACGCTCAGGCGACCCACAAGGCAAAGACCGAAGCCAAAAAAATCCAAGACCTACGCGAAAGCGTAACGCTGGGCATGGCGTGGCCACATTACATTGAGTCTCGCCGTAAACGATGGGGCGAGCGCCACCTGAGCGACCATCTGACCGTTGCACGCACCGGAGGCACGCAGAAGATGCGAGGCAATGGCTTAACCCGCCCAGCGCCTTTAGCGTCACTTTTGGGGGTGCGACTGTCTGACCTCACCGGCGCCCGCATTGGCAAATGGTTAGCCACGGAAACCACAACGCGACCGACGCAAGCCGCCCTCGCCTTTCGCTTGCTATCAGTTTTTATAAACTGGTGCGAATCACAACCCGAATATGCCGGGCTGGTTCCTGCCGGCGCTTGCAAGACTCAGCAAGTACGCGATGAAATACCCAGCAAGAACACCAGAGAAGGCGACTGCCTACAGCGCGAACAATTAGCATCATGGTTCAAGGCAGTGCGAGCCATGAACAACACTGTGCAATCTGCGTATCTGCAAGCATTGTTGCTCACTGGTGCCCGTCGGCGTGAACTTGCTGCCATACGATGGGACGATGTGGACTTCCAATGGCTTAGCCTGACGATACGGGACAAGGTAGAGGGCGAGCGCACCATACCCCTTTGCCCTTATGTTGCGAACCTACTAGCAGCGCTGCCAAGACGCAATGAATGGGTATTCTCCAGCCCTGCCGCTGCCAATGGTCAAATCACAGACCCAACCGCC
The DNA here is from genome assembly GCA_964569855.1 of uncultured Rhodoferax sp. Classification (GTDB taxonomy): domain Bacteria; phylum Pseudomonadota; class Gammaproteobacteria; order Burkholderiales; family Burkholderiaceae_C; genus Allorhodoferax. Next base: position 985 of record CAZMXB010000455.1, on the reverse strand, counting down.
GGACACAAGCGCGCATTGATTGCCGCCGGCTTGCCTGAACTAACCCTTCACGGCTTGCGCCGTTCATTTGGCTCACTGGCTGAGTGGACAGAGACACCTGCCGGCGTTGTTGCTCAAATCATGGGGCATAAGCCTAGCGCCATAGCCGAAAAACATTACCGCCGCCGCCCCATCGACTTGTTGCGCATGTGGCACACGAAAATAGAAGCGTGGGTGTTGGAGCAAGCCGGTATTGTGTTTGTGCCTGCCGAACAATCTGGCGCACTGCGTGTAGTGAAATAATACCGAGTTAAAACCCCGCCTAGTTTTAGCGGACGAAAAGCCAGCCTCTTTCACTGGCCTGACGGGGTTCCTATTTGAAAGTGCGCTGAGAAAGGGTGCAAGCATGAAACCGCAACTCTATTTACCAATTGATTCTCTCGTAACAATTAGCGATGCAGCCTCAAAAATAGGCTGCACTACAGAAGAATTGTTACGACAGGCAATCAGCCGCGAGAGGTTCCTTTATTTTGCGCTTGCACCCCACTCTGCAAGACTTGATTCAAACGAGCACCAAGAACCTAGATTAGAAGCAAATCGCAGAACCAGTGAAGTGTATTTTGTAATTCTAGAACAACAATACGCGCTTCAGCTTTTAACTATTGGACAAGCAACCATAACCAATCATCTTTCTGACGAAGAGCCACCTTACAATTGGTATTTCTGGGCGCTAGATGAACCGCAAGTAATTAGCATCAATAGAATTTATTTTCCTAAAGTTGATTTGCCAGAATTTCTGACGAATGGAATCACACAGCAGGATGAAATTCCCGGCAAACTTCCAAAAGTCAAAATCGGTAGACTTGCTGTTGAGATTGCGTGGAAAATTGAAGCCCAAAAAAAGGCGGCCACTGCCGCTGAGGTGATGAAATTACTACAGAAACATGCTGAGGATGGGACTAAAGCCGATGTATTGAGGGAAAAAACAATCAACGGCGTGAAATGG
>CAZMXB010000454.1:0-3583 GCA_964569855.1 uncultured Rhodoferax sp. | reverse complement strand
CGGGTGTCGACACTATCCTCGGCCCCGAGATGAAGTCCACCGGCGAAGTCATGGGCGTGGGCAAAACATTTGGCGAAGCCTTTGTGAAATCGCAACTTGGCGCGGGCGCAAAGCTGCCGCGCTCGGGCAAAGTCTTTATCTCGGTCAAGCAGAGCGACAAACCCCGCATGGTCGAAGTGGCGCGCAAACTGGCCGCCATGGGCTTCACACTCGTTGCCACCAAAGGGACGGCGGCGAGCATCAATGCGCTAGGCGTGGCCTGCTCCGTGGTCAACAAGGTCACTGAAGGGCGCCCTCACATTGTTGACATGCTCAAAAACGAGCCCCTGGCCATGGTCATCAACACGGTGGAAGAACGCCGCAATGCGATAGCCGACTCGCGCCAGATCCGCACCAACGCGTTGCTCGCGCGGGTTACCACCTACACGACAATAGCCGGCGCTGAAGCGGCGGTGGAAGGCATGAAGTATTTGGACCAATTGGACGTGATTTCGGTGCAGGAAATGCACGCGCAGTTGCAGGACTGATTGGTGGGGACAGGTTTTAAGACTAGGCTGGAAGAACAAGTCTTGGCATAATCCAGCTTCAATTCAAGAGGACAGTGTGGCGTTCGTGCGCTGTGCTGTCCTTATTATTTATACGGGCCGGTTTCGGCCCTTGTTTTTTTACTTAGACCTTTCTTTTTTACGATGGCAACCTTTCCAATTACCAAGCGTGGCGCTGAAATGCTCAAGGCAGAGTTGCACAAACTCAAAACGGTGGAGCGTCCTGGGGTAATCCAGGCGATTTCCGAGGCCCGAGCGCAGGGTGACCTGAGCGAGAATGCGGACTATGACGCCGCCAAGGAGCGCCAGGGTTTCATCGAAGGCCGAATTCAGGAAATCGAGGGCAAGCTCTCGGTAGCCCAAGTCATTGACCCATCGTCTATTCATGCAGAGGGCCGTGTGGTGTTTGGCGCAACGGTAGAGTTGGAGGACGAAGACACGGGTGACCGCGTGAAGTACCAGATCGTGGGCGAGGACGAGGCCGACCTCAAACACGGCCTGATCAACATCAGCAGCCCGATTGCCCGTGCCCTGATCGGCAAGGAAGAAGGTGACACCGCGGTGGTGCTGGCCCCCGGCGGAGAGCGGGCCTACGAAGTCAGGGCCGTGCACTACATTTGATACGCATCGCCAACAACATGCGTCATTTGCCCGCCTGGGTGGCAACCGTTTGGTGGGGGAGCCTGACCACTTTGGGCTTCTTCGTCGTGCCCATGTTATTCGCCCACCTGCCAACCCCCGCCATGGCTGGCAATATGGCGGCGAAATTGTTTAGCACCCAAACCGCCATCTCCACCGCGTGTGGGTTGGTTTTGCTGATGTTGTTTAGGTCAAACCAAGCGCTAGCCCTCGTCGATATTGCGCGGACTGCTACACTTTTTGTAGTAGGCGGGGTGTTGATGGCACTCTTGGTCGAGTTTGGTGTTTCGCCGCACATCGTCGCCCGCGAAAACCTCGCCTTGTGGCACGGCGTGGGAACCGGGATGTATGTGGTGCAGTGGCTTTGTGCGGGGGTGGTTTTGGGTAAGCTGATTGTGCATCGCAGCGCATGAGCCACCCGGCCTGACCCCATGCGGCGCGTGCGGCAAAAAAAGGGCCCCGGACGGCTGGGGCCAGATTTTCAGGTTTGGCTACGCTTCTTCACGCTCACTTGCGGCTTTGGTTTGGCCCGTTTTACATTGCCGCCAGCGGTGAGACGCTGGTTGCCGAGAACGCGAAGAGTTTTGACCTCCGGCCGCTGACCAGCACGTTTGCTGTACTTCAAAACCTTGAAGTCGCGCGGGCCAGCCATGCGGTCCTCATCGGCGGTTTTTTCTTTCTCAACCTTCGGTCGCCACAACACCAGCAACTTGCCGATGTGCTGAATGGGCGCTGCGCTGAGTTCTTCAGCCAGTGACTGGAACATCGCCTCACGGGCCACGCGATCGTCTGAAAAAACGCGGACCTTGATCAGACCGTGTGCACTCAAGGCGTTGTCGATTTCTTTCTTGACGTTATCGGTAAGGCCGTCATTACCCACCATGACCACGGGGTCCAGGTGGTGTGCATCGGCACGGTGTTCTTTGCGTTGTGCAGGAGTCAGTTGTATTAGGGGCATCCCTGTATTATCGGTTGAACGGAATTCGGGCGGTAGAGCCGTCCCTTTAGAAAGCGACCATGAAAACCAAAGCCGGCAACAAAAAGGTCAACAAGGCCTGGCTGCACGATCACATCAACGACCCCTACGTCAAATTGGCGACCAGGGAAGGCTACCGCGCCCGCGCTGCCTACAAACTCAAGGAAATCGACGAAACCCTGGGCCTGATCAAGCCCGGCCACCTGGTGGTTGACTTGGGCTGTACGCCGGGTGCCTGGAGCCAATATGTGCGTCGGCGCCTGTCACCTACCGGCGCGGCGGTGGGGGCGCTCAACGGCACCATCATCGGTCTGGACCTGTTGCCTATGGAGCCGATTGAGGGCGTCACCTTTATCCAGGGTGATTTCAGAGAGGCCGACGTGCTGGCCAAACTGGAGCTGGCCTTGCAAGGCCGCAAGGCTGATCTGGTGGTTTCCGACATGGCCCCCAATTTGTCCGGCATTTCGTCTGCGGACGCCGCTCGCATCGAACATCTGGTTGAATTGGCGATTGAGTTTGCACAGAACCACATGAAGCCCCAGGGCGCTTTGGTAGCCAAAGTGTTCCATGGCGGCAGTTACAACGATGTGGTGCAGCATTTCAAGGCTGCTTTTGAGGTCGTGAAACCTCTCAAACCCAAAGCCTCGCGGGACCGCTCGTCCGAGACTTTTTTGGTGGGGCTGGGGCTCAGGCAACCGCCGTTATAGCGGCCGATCCGGGAAGAACAACGGCGTCATGGCTGCTACATAACCTTGCTGTATGTGGCGGAAAACTGGAAATTGCCGCAATGGCAGCCTTGAAACGCCTAAAATACGACTCAGATATGGATAGTGCCTCTTCCTGTGCCCCTATTGGAGCTTCGCTTGAATAATCAGTGGTTTTCGAAAATTGCAGTTTGGTTGGTGATCGGCCTGGTGCTGTTTACCGTGTTTAAGCAATTCGACGCGCGCGGTACCGCCGGCGCGAGTGTGATGGGGTATTCCGAGTTTCTGGATGAAGTGGCGGCCAAGCGCATCAAGAGCGCCGTCATTCAAGAAGGTCCGGGCGGTTCAGAGATATTCGCCACGACGACCGATGACCGCAAGATCCGTGCAACGGCCACATACCTTGACCGTGGCTTGGTGGGCGACTTGCGCAATAACGGTGTCAAGTTCGACGTCAAACCCCGCGAAGAAGGTTCCCTGTTGATGACCCTGCTGGTTAGCTGGGGTCCTATGCTGCTGCTGGTCGGCGTCTGGATATATTTCATGCGTCAAATGCAGGGCGGTGGCAAGGGTGGCGCGTTTAGCTTCGGCAAGAGCAAGGCCAGGTTGCTCGATGAAAACACCAACACCGTGACCTTTGCCGATGTGGCTGGTTGTGATGAAGCGAAGGAAGAGGTCAAGGAAGTCGTCGATTTCCTGAAAGACCCCAGCAAATTTCA
>CAZMXB010000453.1:0-3604 GCA_964569855.1 uncultured Rhodoferax sp. | reverse complement strand
TCCACCTGGGCCAGACCGCCGCGCATGCGGCCCACCAGGATGCGGCAGAAGTCAAAAATGCGCTCACTGACCGTGCCCGCGTTCATGATGTTGGCGGCGAAAACAAACAGTGGCACCGCCAGCAGCACATAGCTGTTGTACAGGCCATTGCCCACCTGTTCGGCCACCAGGCCCAGGTCTTGCCGTTTGGCCAGCAGGTAGGCAACGCCCGAGACCAGCATCGAAAAACCAATGGGCATGCGCAGCAGCATGCCGCCCACCAGTACGCCCACCAGGGCCAGTAGAGCAATGTTCATCGCCGCTCAGACTCCAGAGTCCATCTCACAGACGCAACTCCGACTCGAGCCCGATGCCCCGCACGGCCTGCCAGATGGCCCAAGCGCTGCGTACCACCAGGGCCAGCATCAAAAACACCAGTGGCAGATACACCCAGACCATAGAGATTTCCAATACCGGCGTTGCTTCACGCTGCATAAAGTGCACATAGTCCCACGTAGCGGGCAGGCCCGCCAGCGCCAAACCACCGATCAGAAGGTTGCCCGCAATTGCCATCGCACGGCGGCTGTGCTGACCCAAGCTATTCCATACGAGGTCGAAGACCACATGTTCACGCCCTGGCACCACAAAGGCAGCCGCCCACAGAATGACCCAGATGTACAGAATGACGGCGGCTTCGTCCGTCCACGGCAGAGGCTTGTTGAAGCCAAAACGGGCTCCGATCTGGATAATGAAGACGGCAAACAGGGTCAGGAAAAGACCGCCGCCTATCGCATTGGCACTGGCTTGCAGCCAGTGTGCCTTGCGGCTGTGTGGCAGCGCACTCTGCTCCTTCATATCCGTTAGCCCCGCCCGCTGTGCGGGCTCCTCCTTGACCTGCGCGGAGCACTCTGCAGCCCGGACTTGCGGCTCGTTCACCGTCAGGCTCACTTACCGGGTTGCGTTGATGCGGTCAACCAGACCCGTCGGCCAGGCCTTGGCATAGTCCGAATTTTGGTAGACCGCCTGCACGGTTTTGCGGAAAGCCGCCACGTCGGGTGTGGTGACTTGCAGCCCTTCCTTCTTGAAATATTCCACCAGTTGGGTTTCCTCCTGCAGATTGTTGTCGTTGTTGTAGACTGCTGCCGCTTGTGCTGCGGTTCTGACCTTTTGCTTCTGCGCGGGTGTCAGGGCGTTGTAGCTTTTGTTCGAGATGGCGACAAACAAGCTGTCCACCAGATGGCTGGTCAGCACAATCTGCTTGGTGACCTCGTAAAACTTGGCCGCGCGCACGCTGGGTAGCGGGTTGTCCTGGCCGTCAATGGTTCCGGTTTTCAGGCCCAGATAGACCTCACCAAAGGCCAGCGGTGTGGCGGTGGCACCCAGGGCATTGCCCAGAAACAACCAGTCTTTGGAACCCGGCATGCGCAATTTGATGCCTTTGAGATCGGCTGGTGTTTGAACGTTGCGGGTCTCGCGCAAATTGACCTGGCGGGTACCCAGATAACAGGTGGACAACACCGTGATGTCCATCTTGTCTGAGACCACCTTGAACAGCTCCGCACCAATCGGACCATTGAACACCTTTTGCTGGTGCGCCGGGTCGCGCAGCATGTAGCCGGCGGTAAAGACCGAAAACTGTGGCACCAGCTTGGCGATATCTGCGGGTGACAGGGACGCGAGCTCCAGGTTGCCCCGCGCCATCGCTGCGGACTCGGCACCTTGCTTGAAAAGTGAGGCGTTCAGGTTGATTTGCACGTCAAACTCGCCCGGCGCGGATTTCTCCAGTGTGTCCTTGAATACGGTCCACATCTTGGCGTGCCATGCATCGGGCACTGCCGGAGTGGAAATCCGCAGTGCAGTGCGGGCCTGGGCCACGGTGGAAAAACACGTCGTCGTCAATGCAACGCTAGTCATCAGCGTGCGGCGCGTCAGTTTGAAACTCGAATGCATGGTTTTTACAGCTTGTGTCAATCAGCGGTTGGCCTGAACATGCCCGTTAGAGGGATCCGAGTGGTGAACGGCCATCACATTGATGCCCATGGGGTAGGTTTTGTAACCGTGCTCCGACAGAAACTTCAGCAGCGCGGCTTTGTCGGTCTTGATGGATTCGATCAGCATCACCGGCTTATGTTGCTCAATGGTCGCGCGCCCGCCCTCGAGGGCTTCAAGTTCCATGCCTTCGATGTCAATCTTGATGAAGTCCAGGCGTGCAAGCGCCAAGGAGTCGATGGTAAGCAGGCGCACTGGTTGATTTCGATCAGGATTGATGGTTTGCCCGATGAATTCGCTATTTTTGGTTTGCCGCAGCTCCAGGCTGCCGAAGCTTGCGGGTAAAGAGTAATCGGGCACGGGAATATCGATAGTACCCACCGCTGCGCCGACGGCACCATGGATGGCCCTGGCGTTAAAACAATTGTTGATCGCGATGTTGCCGGCAAGCGCGTAGTAGATGCGCTCCTGCGCTTCAATGGCGATCACGCTCCCACGGCCGTGGAGCGCTTTGGCCCACTCTATGGTGTGCACGCCCAGGTTGGCGCCGCAATCCAAACCCACAACACCGTCACCGAAGTACTTGTGCCGGACGTTCAATAACGTGACCGCTGTGGCTACCTCTTCGGGATCGAAGCAGCCATTGCTGAACAGCTGAAAACCGACGCCGTAGCCGCTCGTGGCGCTCACCATGCGGTAATCGTTTCGATTGGCAATCAGGGTGCCGTGGCTGGTGGATAACACCACGAAGGGTGATGGGCGGTTGACGTGGTTCATGGCTTGATGCGCCTTTATGCCGCGCGAGCATGCTGGTAAGGAACTTTTGGCGGCGAGTCTAACCCACCCTTCGCAGCAGGGCGAGTTGCCAGCCACTGCGCGTCGCTAGCGCGCAGAGCCTGTTGGTCGATGATGCTGAAGATTTTTTTGGTGCGCCCGTCAGCTACTGTGGGTTCCCCGGTGCGCCCAGGCTGTGGTGTGCCGCTCGATCACGCTGAACAACTCGTACATCACCATGGCCATGGCGCCCACCACCACCAGACCGGCAAAGGCCAGCCCCATCTGCATGGCCGAACCGGCAGAGATCAGCAGGTAACCAATGCCCTCGTTGGCTGCCGTCATCTCGGACACGGTGGTGCCCACAAACGCCAGCGTAATCGCCACTTTCAAAGAGCCGTAAAAGTAGGGCATGGAACGCGGAAGGCCTACCTTGACCAACACATCCCAACGCTTGGCGCCCAGCACCCGCAGCACGTCTTCGAGTTCCGGCTCCAGCGTAGCCAGACCGGTTGCGATGTTGACCATGATCGGGAAGAAGCTGATCAGGAACGCCGTCAGAATGGCCGGGCCCACGCCAATGCCAAACCAGACCACCAAAATCGGCACAAACGCCGCCTTGGGCAAAGCGTTGAAGCCGGTCATCAGCGGGTAGACCGCAGCATAGGCCAGGCGCGAACTGCCAATCACAAACCCGAGCAACACCCCCACCACGATCGCAATGCCAAAGCCCGTCATGGTCACCCAATAGGTGCGCCAGGCGTGCGCGGCGATGATGCCCTTGAACTCGATGAACTGGGTCCAGATGCGCCAGGGGCTGGGAAATATGAACTCGGACACATCCAGCGCGGTGCACAGAATC